>VGEV01000081.1 GCA_016869175.1 Alphaproteobacteria bacterium | reverse complement strand
TCGCGCGTGAGCCGGGGGCGGCGCGCCTCGACGACAGTGGCATCGACGATCTGCCCACCCATCGCCAGATAGCCCTTCTCCCGTAGCGCCGCATCGAACCGGGCGAACAGCCGGTCGAAGGCACCAGTCCGAACGAGTTGCTCGCGGTAGAGCCAAATCGTCTTGGCATCCGGCACGGCATCGTGCAGCGCCAGCCGCTCGTCCGTGTCGAAGAAACCAGCCTGTCCCGCCATCCCCGCCTCCGGCCATCGCCAGAGGTCAGAGAATCAACCCGCGACCCTCAACGCCAGAGGTTTTTCGAGGTGTCCGTTTGGCTTCACGCCGATCTCCTGGTACGCTATGGACGCGACCCGCTACATGCACGATACCGGCGCCACGCGCGGCGAACTGGCGATGGTGGCGGTGAAGAACCGCCGGCACGCCGCGCTCAATCCGCTGGCCCAGTTCCGCGAACCGCTGACCCTCGCCGAGATGCTGGCACAACGCATGGTGGTCGAGCCGCTCGGCCTCTATGAAGTCTCGCCGCGCAGCGACGGCGCCGCCGCCATCCTGCTGGCGCGCGAGAAGATCGCGCGTGCCCTGGGCCGGCCCTACGTGTTGGTGCGCGGGCGGGGCTTCTATCACGAAGGCGCGCGCCAGATCGCGGAAGTGCCGAACGACATGACCGCCTACCAAGCGGCCGAACGGGCGGCGGCCTGCGCCTATGCCGAGGCCGGAATTACCGTAAGCGACCTCGACTTCGCCGAGGTCTATGCGCCCTGCACCATTGTCGAAGTGCTGGTCGGCGAGGCCATCGGGCTGACCAAGCGTGGACAGGGCGCGCAGGCCGCGGCGGCAGGCGAGACGACGCTGGGCGGACGGATGCCGATCTGCCCCTCCGGCGGCTTGTTGTCGCGCGGCCATCCGCCCTATGTGACGCCGCTCTACAGCATGGTGGAGGTCGTCCAGCAATTGCGCGGACAGGCGGGCGAGCGCCAGGTTCCGGGCGCGCGGCTCGCCGTCGTCACCTGCGAACTCGGCAACTACAACGCCGCCTTGGTGCATGTGCTGGAGGGCGTGGTGTGAAGCTGCCCATCGTCGAGGTTGGACGGCCACGCCCCTATCCACCGCGCGTCTCGGCCTTCACCAAGCGTTTTTGGGATTCACTGGCCGACGGCCGGCTGACGACCACGCTCTGCCGGGAGTGCGGCAAACTGACCTTTCCGCCCAAGCCATTCTGCCCGCATTGCTGGTCGGCGGAGGTGATTTGGGCGGAACTGGTCGGCCGTGGGCGGCTCTATTCGCAAACCGTGGTGCACGCGGCCCCCGGGCTGTTCGCCGCCGAGGCGCCCTATCGCCTGGGTATCGTCGACCTGGAGGAAGGGCTGCGGATCGCCGTGCGGATGATCGGCGGCGAGACGCCCCCGAACTCGACCGGCCGGTGGAACTGGTGGCCATGCGTTACACCGACGGGCCGCTCTATGCCGCGCGACCGGTCCGCGGCTGACGCGATTTGACAGGCTTGTGACCGCCGGCTGGCGCGCCGACCTTGTTCCATAGGGCCGGCCGCCCAAGTGAGACAGCAAAGGATGCCGGGATCAACCAGGTATGGCGCACGCGATCAGGCTAGGGTTAACGCTTGTGCTGCTCGCGGGCTGCACGCCCGTGCACTGGACCCGACAGGGGCTGGTGCCGGCTGAAACCCAGGCCGACCTCGCCTATTGCCGACAGGCGGCCTGGCAGGAGGCCTGGCTGGAGAGTTGGCGTCGGCAGTTTCACGCTCCGCCCAAGGTCGTGCGTGGCCGCGACGGGCGGATCTACTATGTCGAGCGCCACCCGTTCGGCTATGACGGCGACGCCCTCTTTCGCGAGCTCGACCTGACCAATTTCTGCATGCGGGCCAAGGGCTACGAACTGACGCGGGTGCCCGGCCCCTGAACCGCTATTCGGCCGCCTTGAGCCGGGCGCGCAGGGCACCAAGCCCGCCGCCGCGCATCACCTTGCCCGGCAGCGGGTGGCCGACGATTTTCTCCGCCAGCTGCGCGCAAGCGATCAAACGGTCCAGGTCGACCCCGGTGTCGATGCCCATTTCCTCGCACATGAACACCAGATCCTCGGTGCAGATGTTGCCTGCGGCGCCCTTGTGCCCCGCGAACGGGCAGCCGCCCAGGCCGCCGCAGGAACTGTCGAAATGCGCCACGCCCAACTTCAGACCGGCATAGGCATTGGCCAGCCCCACTCCCCTGGTGTCGTGCAGGTGCAAGGCGATCGCCTTGTCGGGCCAGCGCTGGCGCACCGCCCCCACCACGCGCTCGACCGCGCGCGGCGTTGCCCAGCCGACGGTGTCGGCGAGGCTGATCTTGCCGACCTGGAAACCGGCCTCGGCCGCGTTCTCCAGGCTGAGGCGGGTGACTTCGACCACCCGCTCGGGCGTGACATCGCCGGCGAAATTGCAGCCGAAGGCGGTGAACAGCGCCACCTGCTCGACCGCCAGGCCCAGTTCGCGGTACTTGGCGAGCCAGCGCTTCTGTTCGCCCAGTTCCGCCTTCAGATCCATTCCGGCATTGCGGATGGTGAACGGCTCCGACGCCCCCACCAAGAGCCGGCCGGCGAGGTCCAAGCCGCTCGCAACCGCCCGTTCCAGTCCCTTCAGGTTCAACCACAAACAGGTGTAGCGCACGCCCGGCCTGCGCTTGAGCCACCGGGCGACGTCCTCGGCATCCGCCTGCCCCGGCACCCGGCGCGGGTTCACGAAGGAAACGCATTCGATCTCGCGCAAGCCCGTTCCGGCCAGCGCCTCGATGAAGCGCACCTTGTCCTCGGTCGAGATTGGTCCGGGCTCGATCTGAAAGCCTTCGCGCGGGCCCTCCTCGTGGATGTGAACGCGGGCAGGCAGGTCCGACATGACAGCCTCCGGCAGCATGGCCAAGCCCGACACTCTGCCGGCTGCCGCCGGCTTTGTCACCCCGACCGGCCGAACGGGTCGCGCCGCCTGCACTGGTGGGCTATTGTGTCGGGGAGTGGGCGACCCCTCACCTCGCCGCCAACAGCCATTCAGAGCATGATCACACCATCGGATCTGGACATCGTCCGTGCCATCTTCGAGCACCGCTCAAGCCAGGCGGACCTGGATCCCATCCTGCAGTCGATTTCCAGCAGCGATCGCCAGGCCCTGGTCGGCACCATGACCGAGGTGCTGCAGCGGGTCGCGACCCTGGTGCAGCTCAGCCATCGCATTTCCGACAACTTGTCGCTCGACCAGCTGTTCCCGGAGCTCATGGGCATTGTCACCAGCACGCTGGACGCCGACCGCGCCACGCTGTTCTTGCTGGATCCGGAGACCGGTGAGCTGTTCTCGCGGGTGGCGCAGGGCGACGGCATCGGCGAGATCCGGATTCCGCACGACCGCGGCATCGCCGGCGCGGTGTTTAGTTCAGGCGCACCGGCGATCATCAACGATCCCTATTCCGACCCGCGCTTCAACCCGGATGTCGACCGCCGCACCGGTTATCGCACGCGAAACATGCTGTGCGATCCGGTGATCAGCAGGAAGGGCGACGTGATCGGCGTGGCGCAGGTGCTGAACAAGCGCACCGGCGAGTTCAGCGAGCACGACCTCGACCTGCTGACCCTGTTGACCGGGCAGGCCGCGGCGGCGCTGGAGAACGCGCGTCTCCACGAGGCCGCCGATCGCGCCCTGCAAGAGGAAACCAAGCTGCTAGAGATCACCAGCGCGATCACCTCCGAACTCAACCTGCCCGAACTGCTGCAGCGCATCGTCGCCGGCACCACCGACTTGTTGGACGCCGACCGCAGCAGCCTGTTCCTTTACGACGCCAAGACCGACGAGCTGTGGTCATATGTCGCGGAAGGCATGGCGACCAAGCAGATCCGCTTCCCGGCCAGCGGCGGCGTCGCCGGCGCCTGTTTCGCCTCCGGCCAGGTGCTGAACATCCCCGACGCCTACGCCGATTCCCGCTTCAACCAAGAATTCGACCGCCGCACCGGCTATCGCACGCGCAGTATCCTGTGCATGCCGATCCTGAACAAGGAGGGCCGCAGGCTGGGCGTGATGCAGGTGCTGAACAAGCGCGGCGGACCGTTTGCCCAGCAGGACGAGCGGCGCATCAAGGCATTGGCGGCGCAGGCGGCGATCGCGTTGGAAAACGCGCAGCTGTTCGAGGCGGTGCTCAACGCCCGCAACTACAACGAGAGCATCTTGAAAAGCCTGAGCAACGGCGTCGTCACGCTGGATGCCGAACGCCGGGTGATCAAGGTGAACGAGGCGGCCTGTCGCATCCTGGGCTGGGAGGCGGAGGAGAAGGTCGGTCATGTGGACTCGGAATTGTTCGGCGACGGCAATGCCTGGATCCGCGACAGCGTCGAGCGCGTGGCGGTATCGGGCGATCTCGACCTGACGCTGGACACCGACGTGCATCTGGCCGATGGCAGCACCACCTCGGTCAACCTGGGAACCTATCCGCTGATCGACATCAAGGACGAGGCGATCGGCTACATGTTGGTGCTGGAAGACATCAGCCGGGAGAAGCGCGTCAAGACCACCATGTCGCGCTACATGCCGAAGGAGATCGTCGATCAATTGATGCAGTCGGGCGACGCCGTGCTGGGCGGCTCGCTGCAGGATGTGTCCATCCTGTTCTCGGACATCCGCAGTTTCACTACGATCTCGGAGAAGCTGGGCGCGCGCGGCACGGTCTCGATGCTGAACGATTACTTCACCGACATGGTGGAGGTTATCCTGTCGCGCGGCGGCGTGCTCGACAAGTATATCGGCGACGCCATCATGGCGCTGTTCGGCACGCCGTTCAAAGGCGAGATGGACGCCGACAATTCGGTGGCCGTGGCCAACGAGATGATGGTCGCCTTGCACAAGCTGAACGCCCGCCGCCTGGGCGAGGGCAAGGAGCCGATCGAGATCGGCATCGGCGTCGCCACGGGCGAGGTGGTGGCGGGCAACATCGGCTCGCCCAAGCGCATGGACTATACGGTGATCGGCGACAGCGTGAACATCGCCTCGCGCCTGGAAGGCGCCAACAAGTTCTATGGCAGCAAGATCTTGATCTGCGACCTGACCGCCCGCCGGCTGAAGGGTCGCTGGCGCCTGCGCGAGCTCGACCTGATCCGCGTGAAGGGCAAGACCCAGCCGCTGCCGATCTTCGAGGCGCTCGACTACCACGATGCCGTCTCGTTTCCCAATTACGAGCGCGTGCTGGAGCAGTTCGACCGGGGCATCGGGCATTACCGGCAGCGCAATTGGTTGGGCGCCATTGCCAGCTTCGAAGCGGCGCTTGCCCTTAACCCCAACGACGCGCCAACCAACCTCTATCTTGATCGCTGCCGGTACTACCTGGAGGAGAGCGCGCCGGGCGACGACTGGGATGGCGTGTTCACCATGCAGACGAAATAGACGGTAGCGGCGCAGGGTTTGGCGGCATCGGCCGTAAGAGAGGCTGATGGGCAACCCGGCGCGGGACCGTTTTGGCCACGCCCCCGGCCGCGATCCTTCGCCGGGCGGCCCAGACGGTCCGCGCCGTCCCGGGCAGTCCGTCGCAACGATCGTCAGGCGGACGGGCATGGTCGATGACGAAGCGCTGATGCGCCGTGTCGCCGAAGGCGACCGCGCCGCCTTCGCCAGGCTGATGGACCGCCACCTGTCCCGCGCACTGGCGCTGGCCGAACGGGTCGCCGGCAATCGCGGCGACGCGGAGGAGCTGGTGCAGGAAGCGATGCTGCGGGTATGGACTGAGGCGACGCGGTTCCGGCCCGAACTCGGCAGCTTCCGCGCCTGGTTCAATCGCATCCTGGTCAACCTCTGCCTCGATCGCCGTCGCCGACCGACCGGCCTGTCGCTGGAGGCCGCGGGCGATCCGGCCGACCCGGCTCCCGACGCCCTGGCCCAGACGCTGGAGGCGCGGGCCAACGCCGCGCTGCGGGCCGCCGTGGCAGAGCTGCCGGAGCGTCAGCGGGTGGCGCTCGCGCTCTGCTACTGGGAAGGCCAGAGCAACCAGCAAGCGGCCGAGGCGCTGGCCACCAGCGTGAGCGCCGTCGAGACCTTGCTGGTACGGGCGCGGCGGCTGCTGAAGGCGAAACTGCTGCCTCCCGATGGATCGGAGGATCGCAACCCGTGACGCCGGAACGTTTGCGGCAGATTGTCGCCGCGCATGGCGGCCAGCCGGCCCGTTGGCCGGTGGCGGAACGCGAGGCCGGGCTTGCCCTGGCCCGTCAGCTCCCTGAGGCCAACGCTTGGCTGGAAGCGGCGGGGCGGCTCGACAGCCTGCTCGACGACTGGCCGGTGCGCCCTGCCGAGCCGGCTCTGCGCGCCCGCATTCTTACGGCGATCGCGGAGCGTCCCGCGGATGTCCCGTTCTGGTCTTGGCTTGTCAGCCAATGGCCGGCCCCCTTGCGTGCTGCGACAATGAGCGGCTTCGCCGCCGCCGCCGTGCTGGGCTTGCTGCTCGGCCTCGGCGAGCCGGCGGAGGTGGCGAATGATCGGGCCGACCTGGCCGCGCTGTGGCAGGAGATCGAGGAAGGAGATCTCGAACTGTGAGCCCGCAATCCGCTTCTCGATGGCTGCTGGGAGCGCTGGTCGCTTCGCTCGCCCTCAACATTGCTGTCGGTGCGTTCCTGCTCCCTCGGGCCTGGCTGCCGCGACCCGGCGGCGAGCCCGTCGGCCAGGCGGCGCCGCATGCGCGGCACTGGGAGCGGCTGATCGAGCGCTTGCCGGGCGAGGCTGGCGGCTTGGTGCGGCAGGAAATGCTGCACTCCCGCGAGGCGATCGATCGCGCCCGCGACGCCATGGGCCGTGCGCGCGAGGCGGCCCGTGCCGCGCTGCTGGCCAACCCCTACGACGCCGCGGCGCATGCGGCAGCACTGGCCGAACTGCGCCGGCGCGGCGACGCGGCGCAGGCCCTGCTGCATGCCAGCGTGGTCGCGACCGCCGGCAAGCTGGACCATGCGGGCCGGCAACAGCTCGCCGACTGGCAACGGCGGCGGCACGGCCCGCCCGAACGCGACAAGCCGCGCTAGGATGCGTCCCGGCCGGCGCGGCCGCGAGGAAACGGGCGATGGGACTTTCCAGGATCGAGGCGTTGACCTTCGATGTGTTCGGCACGGTGGTCGACTGGCGCGGCAGCATCGCGCGCGAGGCCGAACGGGCCCTGGCCCCGAAGGGCTATGGGCTCGACTGGCCGCGTTTCGCCGAGCGCTGGCGGGCGCGCTACCAGCCGGCAATGGAACGGGTGCGCAAGGGCGAGCGGCCGTGGACCAATCTCGACACCCTGCACCGCGAAAACCTGCTGGACCTGCTGCGCGAGTTCGCGGTCGAGGGCCTGACCGCGGCGGAAGTCGACCATCTCAACCGCGCCTGGCATCGGCTCGATCCCTGGCCCGACGTGCTGCCCGGCCTCGACCGCCTGCGCCGCCGCTACATCCTGGCGACCCTCTCCAACGGCAACATCGCGCTGATGGTCAACATGGCCAAGCGCGCGGGCCTGCCCTGGGATGTCATCCTGGGGGCGGAAGTGGCGATGCACTACAAGCCCTGCCCCGATGCCTATCGCATCAGCGCCTTGCGCCTCGATCGCCGGCCGGAGAAGTGCCTGATGGTCGCCGCGCATAATGGCGACTTGGTAGCGGCCGGCGCGGTCGGCCTGCGGACCGCCTTCGTGCTTCGGCCGACCGAGCATGGGCCGCATCAGACGACCGACTTGCTTGCCGAGCACGCCTTCGATGTGGTCTGCGACAGCTTCACTGCCCTGGCCGAGCGGCTGGGCTGTTGACCCGCAGGGCCGGCGGCCTAGACTCCCCTCGCCAGGAGAGCAAGCGCCATGACCCCTGAGGAAGTGCTGTCGCATCCCGCCCGCGTGCTGAGCCAGCGCCAGCGCGAACGCTATTTCGCCGATGGATACCTCTTGCTGGAGGGCGCGGTGCCGATCGACTGGGTCGAACGCCTGCGGCGGGTGACCGAGGAGATGGTGGAGCGCAGCCGCGCTAACGCCAAGTCGGATGGCGTGTTCGATCTGGAGCCTGGGCACTCCGCCGCTGGGCCGCGGCTCCGGCGTCTGACCAGCCCGGTGTCGCACCATCCGGTCTACTGGGAGTTCGCCGCCAAATCGGTGCTGGGCGACGTGGTGGCCGACCTGGTGGGCCCGGACGTCAAGTTCCATCACTCCAAGCTGAACTTCAAATGGCAGGAGGGTGGCGCGGAAGTGAAGTGGCATCAGGACATCCAGGCTTGGCCGCATACCAATTACTCACCGCTGACGCTCGGCACCTACCTCTATGACGTGGGCGAGGAGCAGGGACCGCTCGGCATCATCCCCGGCAGCCACGACGGGCCGCTCTACAATCATTTCAACGACAAGGAACAATGGGTGGGCCACATCCTGCCGCGCGACCTGGCGGGCATCGACCTGACCCGGGCGGTCTACCTGACGGGGCCGGCCGGTTCGGTCACCGTGCACAATTGTCGCAGCGTGCACGGCTCGAAACCGAACCTGTCCAATCTTGGCCGGCCGTTGCTGCTCAACGTCTATTCCGCCGCCGACGCCTATACCTATTCCGTCAATCCGATCCCCAGCCCCTACGAGGGCGCCATCGTGCGCGGCCGCAGGGCGCGCATGGTGCACCTGGATCCGCGGCCCTGCCCGGCCCCGCCGGACTGGTCGGGCGGTTACACTTCGCTGTTCGCGATGCAGGGGGAAGAACGGTGGGACGCCGAACAGATGGCCACGGCGCAGCAACAGCAGCGCGACCGCGCGACGGCGCAAGCGGGGCGCTATTAGCCGCAGCGCCGGCAGCGCACCTTGCCGAAGATCTCGTCCCAGTCGCCGTCGGTCGCCGCGTAGTCCAGCAGGCAGCGCAAGGCTTTGTCGGCGTCGGGCAGGCGATATTTCTCGGCGACGGTCTGCAGCATCTGGTAGGCGTCTGGATGTATCTGCAGCGACACCTTGATCTTGAAGCCGGTCATGTCGGTGCCTGCGAGCCCCCTGTCAGCGCGCCTTGAAATTGGCCGGGCGCTTGTCGCGGAAGGCGGCGGTGCCCTCCGCCAAGTCATCGGTCCGGCCGAGATCGTAGAACGAGCGCGATTCCAGCTTTAGGCCGTCGGCCATCGGCCGGCCAAATGCCGCCATCACCACCTGCTTGGCCATCTGTTGCGCCAGCGGCGCCCGCATCGCCAGCTTCGCCGCGTAGTCGAGCGCATGGCCGAGCAGTTCGGACTTCGGCACGATGCGGTTGACCAGGCCGATGCGGTAGGCCTGCTCGGCGCCGATCCGTTCCCCGGACAGGATCAGTTCCATGGCATTGCCAAGGCCGACGATCAGCGGCAGGCGCACCGTGCCGCCGTCGCACGGATGAAAGCCCCAACGCACATCCTGGTGGGCAAACTCGGCATCGGGCGAACAAAACCGGATGTCGCAGGCCAGCGCCAGTTCCAACCCGCCGGAAATGCAGAAGCCGTTGATCGCGGCGATGATCGGCTTGTTGATCTCCAGGCCCCGCGTGATGCCGCCGAAGCCGGGGCCGTCGGTGAACCGGCGGCGGAACTCGGGCGCGGGCGTGTTGGCGAACGCCATCGTGTAGGTCTTCAGGTCGGCGCCGGCGCAGAACGCCTTGTCGCCCGCCCCCGTCAGCACCGCGACGCGCGCCTCGACATCGTCGCGGAACGCTTCCCATACCGCGATGATCTCTTCGTTCGCGTGAAAATCCATCGAATTCATCCTGTCCGGGCGATTGATGGTGATCAGCCGTACCGGCCCGCGCCGCTCAGTAACGATGTCCGCCATGTTTCCCGCCCCCTGGAAAAGAACCGCCATCGGCGTATGGTTACCATAGCCTCGCGAGCCGGTGGAGAAGCGCATGGCTGAGCATCTGCACCATGTTCACGTCTTCGCCCAGGACCTGGAAAGGACCGTAAACTGGTGGCAGCGAATGCTGGGCGCGCGGGTGTTCTTCGATGGCCAGTTCGGCGGGGCGCGCAACGTGTTCCTGAAGGTCGGTACGGGCCGCCTGCATCTCTACGATCAACCGGCGCGCGATTCCGGGCGCGGCCCGGTCCACCATGTCGGCATCCGAACCGACGACCTGGCTGGCCTGGTTGCCCGCATGCAAGCGCAAGGACAGGCCTTTCGATCGCCGATCCGCGAGTTCGGCAGCTGGCGCTACATCATGTGCGAGGCGCCGGACCAGGTCCTGCTGGAATTGTTCGAGATCGAAAGCAGTCGAATGCCGGCGGGCGCGGCCGCATTCTTCGCCGACGAGACCGACGGCCCACGTCAACCGACCGCGTAGCGCGAAACGAAACCCTCGTCGATGGTCAAGCCCAGGCCGGGGCGATCGGGAATGGCGATCTTGCCGTCCGCGACCTGCGGCTTTTCCGCCGTCAGCTCGTGCAGCAGCGGATTGGCGCCCAGCGAATATTCCAGGATGAAGCCGGCCGGTGCCGCGGCGGCGACATGCAGGCCGGCCATGAACATCACCGCGCCGCCCCACAGATGCGGCGCCAGGCGGATCTGGTAGGCGGCGGCCAGCGCGGCGATGCGCTGGGCCTCGCTGATGCCGCCGCAGATCGCCAGATCGGGCTGGAAGATGTCGACGGCGCGCAGTTCCGCCAGTTCCAGGAAGTCGAACCGGGTGAACTCGGATTCCCCCGCGGCGATCGGCACATCGGTGCCGCGTCGGACCTCGGCCAGGCCGCGCCGGTCGTCGCTGGCGACCGGCTCCTCGAACCAGGCGAGGTTGCACTCGGCTACCATGCGGCAGAAGCGTTTCGCTTCGGCCGTCGTCAGCGTGCCGTGCGCATCGCACATCAGGTCGATGTCGGGTCCCAGCGCGGCGCGCGCCGCCGCCACTCGCTGCGCGGAAACCGGCACCTCTCGGTCTTGGGCGCCCACGCGCATCTTGACCGCTCGGAAGCCGCCGCGCGCAACGTAGCTCAGCAGTTCCTCGCCGATCGCCTCCTTCGGCGCCCAGCCGCCCGAGGCATAGGCCGGCATCTCGGCGCGCAGCCGGCCGCCCAGCAACTGGTGGATCGGCGCGTTGAGCCGCTTGCCCTGGATGTCCCAAAGCGCCGTGTCGATGCCGCTGATGGCGGAGATCCGGAGCCCACGCCGGCCCAGCACCGGGTAGACATGGCCGCGTGCCAGGGCGTAGTGCGCCCGACTGCCGCTATACATGACTTCCCAAAGCCGGCCGATCTCTCGGCTGTCTTGGCCGACCAGCAGCGGCGCCAGCTCCTTCTCCACCATCGTCACCAGCGACTGGTTGGCGGAGTCGCTGCCGACCGCGCTCTTGGCCTCGCCCCAGCCCGTCAGCCCGTCTTCGGTGTCGATGCGCACCAGCACGGTATCGAAGGTCCTGGCCCGTCCGAAATCCGAGGTGTGCTGGCGGGCCTCCGGGATCGGCACATGCAGCCAGAAGGCGCGAACGCCGCGGATCCTCATGCGTCCGGTCCTTTCACGGCAAGCCGGCAAAGCCGGCGGCATCCAGGATCGGCCGCGGCAGGATGACCCGCGCCGCCATCATCGGCCGGGGCGAGGTGCCGATGCGCACCTCGCCGCAAATGCCCAGCAGCATATAGGCTTCCTCTCGGGTCAGGCTGGTCTTGGCCGCCACCAGGTTGAGCGCCGCGCGAGCCGCGTCGGCCGTCGCCGCCTCGACGCTCTCGCCCATGCCCATGACCTGGATGGTATCGGGATATTCCACGATGGGCCGCTCGATCGTCCGGCCCTTCGCCAGGCCGATGCGCGCCTTGACCGTGGCACCGCATTCGACGCCGGTGCCGCTGATGATGCCGTCGGCGATCGCCGCGTGCGGGTCGGCGAAAAACACCAGCGCACCCGGATAGGACACCGGCAGATAGACCTTGGCCCCCTGCCCGACGTCCTTCTGGTCGAAGTCCCCGCCATGCGGCCCGGCATAGGACGGCTTGTAGCCTTCGGGCGGCATGGTGGCGATGGTGCCGAGATTGGGACTGATCGGAATCGGAATCCGCCCGCCGAACCAGGCCTGACCGCCGCGCACCGGGCAGGCCAGCGCCTTCGGTTCCGGAAACTCCTCCTTCAGCACCCCGAACTTGCGCAGAATCGCGGTCACCCCATCGGCATGCGCCGTGATCTGCACCAGATCGATGATCACCGCATCGCCCGGCTCGGCGCCTTGCACCAGGATCGGACCGGTCACAGGCGACAGCGGGTGGCCTTCGCTTTCGGGCGTGAACGGCACCGGCACCTCGCGCACGTCCTCGACATCCGCCAGGCTGCCGCGCACCTCGACCTCGAACAGTTCGTCCGGCCGCACGGTCAAGCTGGGCGGCGTCTTCGGTCCGACGGAGAACAGGTAGACGTCCTGGTTGCGCATGCTCGTCCTCCTAGTGCTTGCGGCCGATACCCAGCCGCGCGTGGACCCGCAGCTGGATACGGTCGCCGTCACGAAAGCGTTCGAAGCCGGCCGCCATCGCGGCATCCAATCGCTCGCGCTCGGGCCGGCTCAGCCGTTCCAGCCTGTCGCCAAGCCGGAGCCCGAGCTGCGGCCGCCAGAATCTCGAAGCGGGATCGACCCGGGGGTTGAAGCGCAACTCGCGCTCCTCGACTTCGGCGAAGCCGGCCGCCAGCAGCACGCGCGTCACGTCGCCGGCCGCGCCAAAGCGGGTCGGCGTGAACGCGCCCTCGTGCGGCTCCAGTCCCATGACGTTGTGGAACACGTCGTCCAGCACGACGAACTGGGTATTGTCCTCGTGCGGCCCCCAAACCAGGAAGGCGGCCCGGCCGCCCGGCCGCAACACGCGCCGGGCCTCGCCGGCCGCGCGCGAGGGGTTCGGCACGTACATCAAGCCAAGCCGGCAGGTAACCGCCTCGAAGCTGGCTTCCGCGAACGGCAGGGCCTCCATGTCGGCCTGCTGGAAGCGCACGTTGGCAAGGCCCGCCGCGTGCGCGCGGGCTTGCACCACCGCCAGCATCTCCGGCACCAGGTCGCTGGCCGTGACCTCGCCCTGCGGGCCAACCCGCGCCGCCATGGTCAGCGCCGGCTCGCCGGCGCCCGAGGCCAGATCGAGCACGTGCATGCCCGGTGCGATACCGATCGCCGACATCAGCGGCTCGTTCAGGCCTTCCGCTAGGCGGGCCATGCGTTCGGCCCATTGGCCCCACGCCGCGGCCCGCCCCGCCCAGTTTTCGGCGGTGACGCGTTTCTGTTCCTCAGCCGACCTGCCGGTCATGACGTCGCTCGTCTCCGGCCGCGCTCGACCTTCGCCCCTGTTCCGGCGCTATAGTTCCACAGCGGATTGCCAAGGGGGAAGTCACAATGGATCTGGGTATTGCCGGCCGCAAGGCCATTGTCTGTGCGTCGAGCCGCGGATTGGGCAAGGGCTGTGCCTTCGCCCTGGCGCGCAACGGCGTGCACGTGACGCTGAACGGTCGCGACGAGCAGGCGCTGAATGGCACTGCGGAGGAGATTGCCAAGGCTACCGGCGTCCAGGTCAAGGCTGTGCTGGCCGACATCGGTTCGCCCGAAGGGCAGGCGAAAGTGCTGGCCGCCTGTCCAGACCCCGACATTCTGGTCAACAACAACGGCGGTCCGCCGTTTCGCGATTTCCGCCAGGTCGACCGCAAGGCCCTGCTGGAAGGCGTCATCATGAACATGGCGACACCCATCGAGCTGATCCAGCAGGTGATCGACAAGATGATCGAGCGGCGCTTCGGCCGCGTCGTCAATATCACCTCGATCTCGGTGCGCATGCCGGTCGTTGGTCTCGACCTGTCGAGCGGCGCGCGGGCCGGCCTGACCGCGTTCCTGTCCGGCGTCGCCCGGACCGTGGCGCAGCACAACGTCACCATCAACAACATCCTGCCCGGCTTCTTCGAGACCGACCGCCTGCGTACCGGCATGTCCGCCACCGCCAAGATGCAGAACCGCTCAGTCAACGAAGTGGCCGACGAACGGGCCAATTCCGTGCCCGCCCGACGCTTCGGCTCGCCGCACGAATTCGGCGAGACCTGCGCTTTCCTGTGCAGCCAGCAGGCCGGCTACATCACCGGCCAGAACATCCTTCTGGACGGCGGGCTGTTCGCCTCGGCCTTCTGACCCGCCGGCTCAATGGGTGAAGAAGACCGGCAGCATGGCCGCCGTCAGGATGTGGTCGGTGGCGCCGCCGAAGATCATCTGCCTCAGGCGGCTTTGCGTGTAGGCGCCCTTGAACATCAGGTCCGCGCCGGCCGCCATGGCCTCGGCCAGCATCGCCTGGCCGATGCTGCGGCCGCTGGCGGGCGCGGTGCGGGCGGTGGCCGGCACGCCGTTGCGCCGGAGGTGCTGGGCCACTTCCTCGCCGCTCGGCCCCGGCACCGTGCCGCCTTCCACGGTCAGCACCAGAACCTTCTTCGCCTGTTTCAGGAACGGCATGCCGAAGGCAACCGTGCGCGCCGTCTCGGTCGAGCAGTTCCAGGCCACCACGATGTTTTCGCCCAGCACGCTGGGCGCCGCGGCGGCGGCCACCAGCACCGGCCGACCGCTGTCGAACAATGCCGCCTCCGCGGTCTCTCGCCAGCCTGCGGCGTTCGGCCGGTCCGAGCGGGCGACCACGATCAAATCGAACAATCGGCCATGGTCGCCGACGATCTCGCTTTCCCGCCCAGTGGCCTCGCGCCAGCCGGCGGTGGCCGCGTTGGCGGGGCCGTCCAGCTCGGCCATGCGCAGCTTGAAAGGCTCCAGCCCCCGGGCGAAATGGGCACGCGCGGTCTCCGCGCTACGCCCCGTCTGGTCGTTGATCTGCGTCACATAGGCCGCCGGGATGATCTCGCTGACGATGATTTGCGGCACCTCGCGCACATAGAGCGCCTCGACATGGCCGTTGAAGCGCTGCGCGGTCAGGCAGGCGGCGGCCAGCGCGGCATCGCAAAAGGCGTCGTCGTGATAGGGCAGCAGCAAGGTCTGCATTGCGATCCCCCATGGTTGTCCGCGATTGCACCGGTCGCAGCCATAAGCCTAGCGCAGGTCGGCGCTGCGCGAAACGCTGGCCCGGCGGCTGTCGCCCGGTCAATCGAAGCGGTAGAGCCGCGCCGGGTTTTCAACCAGGATCTTCGTCCGGGTCGCCTCGTCCGGCACCCAGTCGAGCAGCAGGTCGAACAGTTCGCCGTCATCCGGCATGGGGCCGGCCAGGTTGGGATGGGGCCAGTCGGTGCCCCAGACCAGGCGGTCCGGGTTGGCGGCAAGATAGGCCTTGGCGAACGGCGTGGCGCCGGGCCAACGCGGCGTCAACGGATCCACGCGGTAGGCGCCCGACAGCTTCAGCCAGGTGCGGCCGCCCCCCAACAGGCGCAGCACCGCCTGCACGCCCGGTTGCGCCACCCCGGCGGCGAGTTCCGGCAGCCCCAGATGATCGATGACGACCTCGACCGGCAGCGCCGCCAGCCGCCCCGCCATGGCGGCCAGCCGCGCGGCCTCGGCGAAGATCTGGATATGCCAGCCCAGCGGCGCCAGCTTGCGCGCCATCGCTTCCAGACTGGCGTCCGAACTGTCCGGCAGCGTCGCCAGGTTGAAACGGACGCCGCGAAAGCCGGCACCGTCGAGCCGGCGCAGCTCGGCCGCGCCGACGTCCGCCGCCAAGACGGCGACGCCCCGGCCGGCCGAGCCCAGCGCCTTGATCCCCGCTTCGCTCGCGCGGTTGTCGGTGCCGTAGACCGAGGGCTGCACGATCACCCCACGGCTGAAGCCGATGCCGGCCAACAGGGCGCGGTATTCATCCAGCGAGGCGTCGGGCGGGGTGTAGGCCCGGACCGCAGTATAGGGGTAGCGGCTCTCCGGCCCGAAGACGTGGCAATGGCAGTCGGTGGCGCCCGCCGGCGCCCGCCAGCGTGGCTGCCGGCCGACCGGTCCAGGCTTGGTTTCCTCGCTCACTGGTTTCGCCCCCTGGTCGCGCGGCGCGAGGGTAGCGCGCGCTCGCGCCAGCCGCCATGTCGCCTTGACAGCCGGCGCAGGGGCCGTCTATTGGCAAACCTTGAGGCACGGGCGCGTAGCTCAGCTGGTTAGAGCGCTGCGTTCACATCGCAGAGGTCGTAGGTTCGAGTCCTACCGCGCCCACCATGAAAACAATGACTTAGACAGAAGCCGGGATAGAGCGGCGCGACGTAGCTACCACCTAGCTACCACGCGGTGCCAATTCGCGCTGCTGGCAGTGGCCAGCGGGCAAGGTTTTCGCCCCTGCAAAAGCTGAACGCAACGATGCCAGCGTGAGCGCAATCTGCCCCACAACCGGCCGCTACGCAAGATTATTACGCAATATTATTTCGTATCCGCCAGATGGTCGGCCAGCATGAACAGCGCCAGCCGCAGCAGCGCCCCGCCGACCCGCTCAAGGCTTCTGGGGTCCCTCGCCACGATAAGCTCGGCCGCCAGCGGCACCTCGCGGAAGGTCTTGCCTTCGA
>VGEV01000080.1 GCA_016869175.1 Alphaproteobacteria bacterium | reverse complement strand
GTTCTGCAAAATAGCCTCGTTCAATCCAGATTAACTTATTGATTCTTATATCTGAATCTCTAAGAAATTGCATCACAATACGATGTCATCCGGCGAATGCGGGTTGACATTGGGCCGGCGGGGCCGCGCCGGCGACGCGCCGCAGGTCCGCAGCGCGCCAAGTGTCGCCGCCGCTTTACATGCTCGGTCGCATGCCGTCTCATGGCACCAGACAACCATCGGGGAAAATTTCGCTCATGACGGTCGGCAACGGCGCGCTCCCGCTCAGTCGCTTCAAGGTCTTGGATCTGACCCGGGTCAGGGCGGGGCCGACCTGTGTGCGCCAACTGGCCGATTGGGGGGCGGACGCCATCAAGATCGAGGCGCCGCCGGGGCCCGAGGGCGACGAGGGGCTGGGCGGCCCGCGGCTCGGCTCCGATTTCCAGAACCTGCATCGCAACAAGCGCGCGATCACCCTCAATCTCAAGGATCCGGAGGGCGTCGCGCTGTTCAAGCGGCTGGTGGCGGGCGCCGACGTGGTGGTGGAAAACTACCGCCCGGATGTGAAATTCCGCCTGGGCATCGATTACGCGAGCCTCAGGCCGATCAACAGGCGCCTGGTCTATGCCAGCATTTCCGGTTATGGCGAGGACGGCCCCTATCGCGAGCGGCCGGGCTTCGACCAGATCGCGCAAGGCATGGGCGGCCTGATGTCGATCACCGGCCTGCCGGGGCAAGGGCCGGTCCGCGCCGGCATCGCCGTCGCCGACATGTCGGCCGGGCTGATCTGCGCCATCGGCATCCTGATCGCGCTTTTGGAACGCGAGGCCTCGGGCGAGGGGCAGTGGGTGCAGTCCTCGCTCCTGGGCGCGCAGATCGCCATGAACGACTTCCAGTCGGCGCGCTGGACCATGTCGCGCGAGATCCCGCCACAGGCCGGCAACAACCACCCGACCAGCGTGCCGACCGGCGTCTACGCCACGACCGACGGCCATCTCAACATCGCGGTGGCCGGACAGCGCATCTACGAGCGCTTCTGCCAGGCGTTGGACGCGCCCGAACTGCTGAGCGACCCGGCCTTTGCCAACGGCAAGCTGCGCTCGCAAAACCGCGACCGGCTGAACGCCGCCATCGAAGGACATACCAGGACGCAATCGACCGCGCACTGGGTCGGGGTGATGAACGAGGCGGGCGTGCCCTGCGGGCCGATCTACCGCATGGACGAGGTGTTCGCCGACCCGCAGGTCAAGCACCTGCAGCTGGCGGCGCCCGCCCAGCATCCCACGCTGGGCGCCATCGAGCTCGTGGGCCAGTCGTTGAAAATGTCCCGCGCGCAATTCTCCGTGCGTTCGACCACGCCCGAGCAGGGCGCGCATACCGACGAGGTGCTGCGCGGGCTGGGGCTCGACCCGGCGGCCATCGACGGCCTGCGCCAGCGCGGCGTTATCTGACGAGGACAGCCATGCCCGATACGATCAGCCTGGACATCACCGACCGCATGCAGGCGGTCAAGGACGGACCCATCGGCTGGATGGTGTTCAACAATCCCGCCCGCCGCAACGCCGTCTCGGTCGGCATGTGGCAGGCCATCCCGAAGATCCTGGACGTCTTCGAGGCCGATCCGGACATCCGCGTCATCGTGCTGAAGGGCGCGGGCGACAAGGCTTTCATCTCCGGCGCCGACATCTCCGAGTTCGAGGAGCAGCGCTCCTCGTCCGAAGCGGTGCAGCGCTACGAGGAGACGGCGGAGGAGGCGGGGCGCCGCCTGGTGCTGTCGCCCAAACCGACCATCGCCATGATCCACGGCTTCTGCTTCGGCGGCGGCGTCGGCACCGCGCTCAACTGCGACCTCAGGATCGCCGACGACAGCGCCAGGTTCGCGGTGCCCGCTGCCCGGCTCGGCCTCGGCTACCGCATGAGCGGCGTTAAGCGCCTGATGGAC
The DNA here is from genome assembly GCA_016869175.1 of Alphaproteobacteria bacterium. GTDB lineage: Bacteria > Pseudomonadota > Alphaproteobacteria > VGEV01. The sequence goes on along the minus strand of VGEV01000080.1, from coordinate 14,724 downwards.
GTGGTGGGACCGGCCTTCACCAAGGAGATTTTCTTCACTGCCCGGCCGTTCAACGCGGCGGAGGCGCTGGCGATGGGCCTCGTCAACCGGGTGGTGCCGGACGCGGAACTCGACAATTACGTGCGCGGCTATTGCGCCACCATCGCCGACAACGCGCCGCTCACCATGCTGGCGCTGAAGCGCACGGTCGCGGAAGTGCTGAAGGCCGGCCCGCAGGTCGATCGCGCCGCCTGCGAGGAATGGGTGCGGCAATGCTTCGCCTCGGAGGACTATGTCGAAGGCCGCAAGGCGTTCATGGAGAAGCGCAAGCCGACGTTCAAGGGCAGGTAGCGCGGTTTCCGGGCGGATGGGACGCCAAGGCGATTCCAGCGGCCGGGAAGCCGTTGCCCTGGCCGCCGGCGGCGACAGTTCGACGCAGGCTGGAAGGGCCGGCAGGGCCTGTTCTCCGATTTCGTGCTGTGGAATGATGCCCGCGCGATGGCTGCGAACGGCCGGAGACACGGCATGGGATACACGCTGGAGCAACTGGCTGCCGACATCCGCAAGACCCTGAAGCAGGACTCCGGCGCCAAGGGCAAAGAGGCGGTGTGCGGGCTTCTTTCGCGGGCGCTGCGCGACAACGAACTGGTCGGGCGGCATGTGACGGCGGAAACCTGCAAGCCGCGCAAGGTGCTGTACGAAGATTCCGAACTCGGCTTTTGCATCTGCGGCCATGTCTACCAGGACGGCGTCGACAGCCCGCCGCACGATCATGGGCCCACCTGGGCGATCTATGGCGTTGCCGAAGGCGACACGGCGATGACCGACTGGCGCATCGTGAAAGCGGGCGCCGGCGAAGAACCCTCGCTGGTGGAGCCGGTCGCCACCTACACCATGCGGCCGGGCGATGCGCATTTCTATGATGTCGGCGTCGTGCATTCGCCGAAGCGCAAGGGCGCGCTCAAGTTGATCCGCATCGAGGGCAGGAATCTCGACCTGATCAAGCGGTCGAACATCAAGGCGGCCTCGTGAAGCTCGACTATGTCAGCGTCGAGCGGCGGGACGGCATCGCTGTCGTGCGCTTCGACCGCAAGGCCAACCTGAACGCCTTCGACGAAAAGCTGGTGCACGAGCTGACGGTGGCGGTGCGCGGCTTCCACGACGACCTGGAGACGCAGGCCGTAGTGCTGGCGGGCGCGGCGAACGGCTTTTCCGCCGGGTTCGACCTGAAGGCGACCGATAGCTGGCCGAGCGAGACCGACGACCTCAAGCGCCGGCACCGCGCCTATGGCGGGGTCCGGCTTTGCCAGGCCTGGGAGGCGATGCCGCAGATCACCATCGCGGCCATGGAGCGCCTCGCGGTCGGCGCCGGCGTGGCCTTGGCGCTGGCCTGCGACTGGCGGGTGCTAGGCCGCGGCGCCTATCTCTACGTGCCGGAAGTGAAGATCGGCCTCAACCTGCAATGGGGTGCCTTGCCGCGCCTCATCGCGCTGGTCGGGCCGGCGCGCGCCAAGCGCGTCGTCCTGATGTGCGAGAAGATGCCGGCCGGCCAGGCGCTCGACTGGGGGCTGGCCGACGAACTGGCCGACGACGGCAAGACGGTGGAAAGGGCGCTGGAGATGGCCGAAGTCGTGCGCGGCATGCCGGCCGCCACCGTGCGCATGGTGAAGCAGGCGGTCAACGCCACGGCGGGTGCGCTCAACGCCGCCACCGCCTTCGCCGACGCCGACCAGAGCCAGTTGACCGCGCTGTTCGCCTCCGCCCGCGCCGCGCGCCAGGAGTTCCGCGGCGAGAAGTGACGCGACCGGCGGCTATTCCGCCGCCTGGGTCTGGCGCTTGCCCGCCCCTGCCGCGCCGGAATAGAGGATGCTTTCGACCCGCGCGATGGCTTCCTTGTGGAAGGCGATGGCCGCGGCGGCGTAGGCCGCCGGACGCGGTTCGGGGTCGAAATGGCCGTAAGCATCCTGACCGCGCGCCAGCAGCGCCGTGGTGCGGCCGCCCAACTGGCGCACATGGGTCGGGATGTAGCGGATGACGAAGCCGTAGCGCGGCAGGTCGGAATTGTTGGGTTCGGAGCCGTGCACGATGGCGACGTGGTGCAGCGAGAACTGGCCGGGTTCCAGTTCCAGGTCGACGGCCTTTGCCGCGTCCACCTGCACCTGGATCTCTTGCCCACGCGACAGCAGGTTGGCGGCTGCGAAGGTGTCGCCATGCGGTAATTGCCCGGCCTGATGTGTGCCGGGGATGACGCGCATGCAGCCGTTCTCGCGCCGGCTGGGCGTCACCGCCAGCCAGACGCTGATGATATCGAGCGGTTCCAGGCCCCAGTAGGTCGAATCCTGGTGCCAGGAGACAAAGGCGCCGTCCCTGGCGCGCTTGCTGAAAAAACCAGAACCCCAGCACAGGATGTCGGGGCCGATGATGTCCTCGACCGCGTCCAGCAGCTTCGGATGCCGGCAGAGGTCGTAGAGATAGGGATGCAGCAGGTGGCACTTGCTGGCGAAGGCCTGGCGCGCCTCGGCCGGGTGCGCCGCCTCGAAGGCCGCGACCTGCCGGTAGATGGCGTCGGCCTCGGCCGGGCGCATGGCGGTCAGCGGCGAAAGGAATCCGTCCCTGTGATACTGCGCCACCTGCGCTTCGCTCAATGCCTTCATCGCGCGCTCTCCCGAACCTGTCCGGCTATTGTGCCAGTTGCAGCACCGCGCGCACCAGTTTGCCTTGCGTCATGGCGGCGAAGCCGTCGTTGATCTCGGCAAGCCGCAGCCGGCGGGTGATCAGCTCGTCGAGCTTGAGGCGGCCTTCCAGGTAGAGCCTGGCCAGCAGCGGGAAGTCCTGCCGCGGCCGGGCGCCGCCATAGGAGGAGCGCACGATCCGCTTCTCGCCCATCACGGAGCCCCAGCGCAAGGCAACCTTCTCCTCGACATCGGTCTTGCCCAGCAGCACAAGCTGGCCACCCGGCCGCACGGCGTCGAAGCCGGTCTGCAGCGTGTGGCGGATGCCGGCCGCCTCGAACACGTGGTCTGCGCCGCGCCCGCGGGTCAGCCCCTTGACCCGCGCGGCCACGTCCCCTTGGCCGGCGTCGAGCGTTTCCTGCGCGCCGAAGGCCCGCGCCAGGGCCAGCTTGGCCGGCTCGACATCGACCGCGATGATGGGCTCCGCGCCGGCCAGGCGCGCGCCTTGCAGCACGTTAAGCCCGACCGCGCCGCAGCCCAGCACCGCGACCGACTGGCCGACCCCCACCTTGGCCACGCGCATGACCGCACCCACGCCTGTCATCACGCCGCAGCCGATCAGGCAGGCACGGTCGAACGGGACTTCGCTCGGCACCGCCACGGCGCCCGCTTCCGGCACCACGCAGTACTCGGCATGGCTGCAGATCATCGAATAGTGGTGCAGCTTGGCCCCGCCCACCGTCAGGCGCGAGCTGCCGTCCAGCAGGTGCCCGGCCGGCTGGTGGCGGGTGAACGGCTCGCACAGGATCGGCTGGTCGCCGTCGCAGTAGAAGCAGTGGCCGCAATTGGGGTTCCAGGAACAGATCACATGCTGGCCGGGCCGCAGCGTCGTCACGTCGCTGCCCACGCGCTCGACCACGCCGGCGCCCTCGTGCCCCAGCACGATCGGCAGCGGATAGCGCAGGCTGCCTTGCATGACTTCCAGGTCGGTGTGGCAGAGGCCGCTCGCGTGCAGGCGCACCAGCACGTCGGACGGCTTGAAGGCGGCGAGCTCGACCTCCTCGATGGCCAGCGGCTTGCCGACCTCGTGCAGCACGGCGGCGCGGAATTGCATCGACCTGCCTCAGCGGCTGGGGGCGGGGGCGACGATGTTCCGCAGTCCGCCGTCGACCGGGAACAGCACGCCGTTGACATAGCGCGCCTCGTCGGAGGCGAGAAAGACGGCGGCGTTGGCGACGTCCCAGCCCTCGCCCATGCGGCCCGTGGGCGACAATTGGCGTCGCTGCCGCTTGGCGGCGTCGATGCCGGGGCGGCCGACCGTCTCGTCCAGCACCTTCTCCACCATCGGTGTGTCGATCAGGCCTGGCAGGATGGCATTGCAGCGGATGCCCTGTCTTGCATATTGCATGGCGATGTTCTGGGTCAGGCTGTTCACCGCGCCTTTCGAGGCGGTGTAAGCGACTTCCGGCCGCACCGCGCGGATGGCCGAGACGGACGAGACGTTGACGATGGCGCCTGCCCCTTGCGCCAGCATCGCCGGCAACACGTGCTTGCAGGTCAGGAACATGCTGGTGACGTTGACATGCATCACCCGCTGCCAGGTCGCGAGGTCGGTCTCCACCGGGCCGCCGAGCGCGCCGATGCCGACATTGTTGTGCAGGATGTCGATGCGGCCATGGGCGGCCAAGCAGGCCGCAACCATCGCGCGCACCTGGCCCTCGTCCGTGACATCGCAGGCCTGCGCGGCGGTGCGGCCGCCTTCCTGGGCGATCAGGCTCGCCGTCTCCTCGGCCGCCGCCCGGTTGCGGTCGACGCAGAGCACCGTCGCGCCTTCGCGGGCGAAGGCGATCGCGGTGCACTTGCCGTTGCCCCAGCCGGGGCCGATCGAGCCGGCACCGCAGACAATCGCGATCCTGTTCTTCAGCCGCCCAGCCATGCCGCCCCCCTTCGCCCGGCCAGCATGCCGCCGTTGGGATCGCCGCTCAAGGCTGGGGCGGCGGATGGCGCGGACGGCGCCGCGGCCGTCGCGGGGCTCCGCGTCGCGGGGGCGTGCGGACCCTGACCGCCCTCAGTTGGCGCGATGCGCCTGGCTGCGCGGCACCAGCATCATCCGTCCCAGTAATTGCAGCGCATTGTCGGGCAGCGTCAACAGCCGCTTCTGCAGGGCGAAATGCAGCCGCCCCGCCGCCGTCTCGGCCCAGAACCAATCGGCCAAACGGTCGCCGCTGGCGCCCGGTTGCGCCGCCGCCGCCTCGAAATAGAAGGCCTTCAAGTCCTCGCTAGCGAGCTTCAGCAGGTCGGCCGGCTTCACTTCCGGGCGCGGGTTGGGCGGCGCGGGGTCGTCGAGATAGCCGCTCAAATATCGCGCCGTGTCCTCCGCCGCCAGGCCGCTTGCGCCGAATGTCGTGCGGCCGCGCCGCTCGCGCGCCAACTCGTACCAGGGCCGCAGCCGTTCGATCTCGGCCACCACGGCCGGCAGCAGCCCGTCGGGCTGCGGTGGGGCCGGCAGGTTGACCGGGCAGGCCCAGCCTTCCATCTCTGGCGTGGCCGGCTCGTCGTCCGGGAAATCCTCCAGCACGGGTCCGCTTGCGCGTTCCAGCAGGCGCAACGCCGCCAGCAGCACGCGGCGCTGGAACTCCGGCTGATCCGGCGGGCCCAGCGGCCGACCCAAGGGGAAGCTGACCCAAAGCGCCCGCGGCGGCCTGATGCGCTCGGAATGCTCGCGGATCAAGCTGACTTGCGTCGTCGGCACGCCCTCCTGCTCCAGGTAATGCGCCAGCGCGCCCACGGCGCGCGTGCAGAACGGTCAGACCGGAAGCAGCACCACGGCATCGACCTGGTCGGCCTTCAGCAGGCCGGCCAGGTGCCGGCCGGTCGCCTCCAACCGCGTCGGGTCGGTCGCGCCCATGAAAGAATAGTGGTAGGCGGCAACGGCACCGACCGCGCCATCGGCCACCAGCTCGCGCAGGCGGTCGAGCGGCAGCACGACGTTCAGGTCCTGCTGGAAGCCGGTGCGGTCGTAGTTGGTGGAGACATGGCTCATCACCAAGTCGGCTGCCGGCGTGTCGCCGGGGATTGCCCGGTAGTCGTTGGCGCCGACCGCGAACGGCCGGTCGTTCCTGCGGTGCAAGCCGGCGGTGGAGATCAGCGCGACGCGGCGGCGGGCCAGCGGCGGGCCGACCACGAACGCGGTCTCGGCGAATTCCGGGCAGGGCACGCCCAGGATGTGCTTTCGGCTCTGTTCGTCGAGATCGATGGCGCGAACCATGGGGTCTCCTCGTGGTCGTTCCCTGCCGCTGACGGCAAGCTAGCGAGGCCACCGAGCCGGCAGCAATCGCCCTGGCGGAACAATTGCTATTCTAGCGCGATCGGCTCGCCGGGGCCGTCGGCGACCCGACCGATGACCGCGGCTCCGGCATAGCCCGCCCGGTGCAGGGCGGCGAGGCAGTGGGCCGCCGCCGCCTGCGGAATGCCGGCCAGCAGGCCGCCCGCGGTCTGCGGATCGAACAGGATGGCCAGCGCCGGCTCGGCCCGCGCCTTGGCGCGCAAGCCCGGTGCCGCCAGCGCTTCGTTGCCGGGCGACGCGGTGCTGGCGAATCCCGCCGCCAGCAGCGCGGCGGCGCCGGGCAGCAGCGGCAGGGCTTGCGGCCGGAGCACGGCGCGCAGGCCGGGCGAGGCCCTTAGCAGTTCCATCAAGTGCCCAGCTAGGCCAAAGCCGGTGACATCGGTCAGCGCCAGGCAGCCGGCGCGGCTCAGTTCGAGGCCGGCGGCGCGGCTGGATTGCTGCATGCTGGCCAGCGCTGCGGCCACCGCCTCGGGCGGGGCCTGGCCGCGCATGTCGGCGGCGAAGATGACGCCAGTGCCGAGCGGCTTGCTCAGGAGCAGGGCGTCGCCCACCTGCAGGCCGCCCTTGCGCCGCACGGCCCCCGCCTCCGCCAAGCCGTTCACCGTCAGCCCGAAGGCCAGCTCGGTCCCTTCGGCGCTATGCCCGCCGATCAGCGGGCAGTCGGCCTCCGCGAGGGTGGCGAGCGCGCCGGAAAGGAGTTGTTCCAGATCGGCTTCCATCGCTGCCTCGCCGGCAAAGGGCAGCGTGACGAGGGCCTGCGCCGAATGCGGGGTTGCGCCCATGGCGTAGAGATCGCTCAGGCAGTGGTTGGCGGCGATGCGGCCGAACAGGTAGGGGTCGTCGATGAAGCTGCGGAACTGATCGACCGACTGGACCAGCAGCTTGCCCGCCGGCACGGCAAAGGCGGCGGCGTCGTCCGGCGCTTCCAGCGCCAGTACGATGCCCTCGCCCTGCTGTCGCGGCAGGCGTGCCATGACGCGGCCGAGCAGACCGCCCGGCAGCTTGGCGGCACAGCCGCCGCAGCGCATCTCGCTCATCGCGCCGGGCGCCGAACCCATCGCTTCCGCGCCGCGATACATCGCCATCCAGCGGCGGTCGATCCGGTCCTTCCAGCGCCAGACCCAAGCACCTGACAAGGCCAGCGGACCGTAAGAGGCGATGGCGTGGCGCGGGCCGGTGGCGATCAACGCCAGCGTGCGCCGCTGCGGCCGATAATCGCGCAGTGGCACGCCCTGGCCGGCGCGGCGCAGATTTTCCGCCAGCACCGGGCCCTGCCGCACGGCATAGACGCCCGACTTGGGCAGCGGCAGGGCATCAAAGGCCGCGCAGTCCCCGGCGGCAAACACCTGCGGATGCGATACCGAGCGCAAGCTGTTGTCGATCCGCAGGAAGCCTTGGCCGTCGAGCGCCAGCCCGCTGCTCGCCAGCCAGGCGGGCGCGGCGGCGCCGGTCGCCAGAATGGCGAGATCGCAAGGGAGCGACGTCCCGTCGGTCAGCGTCAGGTGCGCGAAGCTGACCGCGCGCGCGGCCTGGCCCAGGCGCAAGCGGATGCCGGCCTCGGTGAGTGCCGCCAAGAGCCGGCGGCGCACCCCGGCGGCGTGGTTCGGCAAGATCGTCGCGCCGTCGCTGATGAGCGTGAACTGGTAGCCGCCCGCCGACGATCGGCGGACGAGGCGATGGTGCAGCGCCAGGCAGAGCTCGACACCGCCGGCGCCGCCGCCTATCACCACGACGTGTCGCTTGCCCGCGTGGTCGCCGGCGACGCTCTCGAACGCGGCCAGGCGCTCGAGGAAGCCGTCGACCGGCTTCACGGGCAAACCATGCTCCGCGGCGCCGGCGATGGCCGTCGCTGCCGGGGTCGAGCCGACGTCGATCGACAGCAGGTCATAGGCCAGCGGCGGCCGGTCCGCGCAATGCACCGCCTGGGCATTGGCATCGAGCCCGCTGGCCGCCGCCCGGATCAGGCGGACGCCACCGCGTCGGCAGAGCGCGCCCAGATCGACGTGGCATTCGGCCCGCGTGTAGTGGCCGGCCAGCAGGCCCGGCAGCATGCCGGAATAGGGCGCTTCGCTCTCTCTTGCGATCAGCGTCAGGCGCCAATTCGGCTCGGGCGCGAGGGCGAACCGACGCAGTACCTCGACATGCGCATGCCCGCCGCCCAGCAGCAGCAGGTGCGGCGAAGCGGTGCGGAGGGCAGGGGGAAACATGCGGCCGGAACTCTGGGGTTGGCGGAAGAGAGTGGGAGTCGAACCCACCAGGCACGTCTGACGTGTCTCATCGGGTTTGAAGCCCGTGCCCGACGCCGGCCGGGGTTCCCTTCCGTCGCTAGAGTGGCAACGAAGTTCCGCGTCTTGCAAGGGCGCCAGCGCTGCGGCGCGGAATTGCCCGCTAGACTGCGGCAGGCGAGTCGCGGCGTCGCGGCGAGGGGCGGCGGCCGCCGGAAAGGACACGGCATGCGGATCTCCATTTTCGGCATGGGCTATGTCGGCGCCGTGTCCGGCGCCTGCCTAGCCGAACTCGGCCACCAGGTGATCGGGGTCGATGTCAGCCGGCAGAAGGTCGATATGCTGAATGCCGGCATCGCCCCGGTGCTGGAGGAAGGCGTCGGCGAACTGCTCGGTCGGGCCGTCGCGGCAAGGCGGCTCAGCGTCACCACCGACGCCGAACAGGCGGTTAGGCAGTCCGAATTGTCGTTCATTTCGGTCGGCACGCCGGCGGCGCCCAGCGGCGTGCCCGATCTGACGGCGCTCGACCAGGTGGTGGACGACATCGGCCGGGCGCTGAAAGGCAAGCCGGGCGGACATGTCGTGGTGGTGCGCAGCACGGTGCCGCCCGGCACCACCGAGACCCGCGTGCTCCCGGCCCTGCGCGAGGCGAGCGGCCGCACGCTCGGCCGCGATCTCGAGGTCGGCTTCAATCCCGAGTTCCTGCGCGAAGGCTCCTCGGTGCGCGATTTCCGCTTGCCCCCATTTTTTGTGTGCTGGGCTCGCCGACTGCATCCGGCCACGCGCTGCTCAGGTCGCTCTACGCACCGTTGCCGGCGCCGGTGATCGAGACCGAGTGCGGCGTGGCAGAGGCCTTGAAATACGCCTGCAACGCCTTTCACGCGCTCAAGATCGCCTTCGCCAACGAAGTCGGTACCTGGCTCAAGGGCCTGACCATTGACGCGCGGCGGGTGCTGGAGATTTTCTGCCAGGACCGCGAGCTCAACATCTCGCCCGCCTATCTGCGCCCGGGCTTCGCCTTCGGCGGCTCGTGCCTGCCCAAGGATCTTTCCGCCCTGCTGGGCCTCGCGCGCCGGCAGAATCTCGTGCTGCCGGTGCTGGCCGGCGTGCTGGCCAGCAACGAGGCGCATGTCGAGCGCGCGCTCGAACTGATCCGCCGGCATGGGCGGCGACGGCTGGCGCTATTCGGCCTTGCCTTCAAGCGCGATACCGACGACCTCAGGGCCTCGCCCCTGGTGACGTTGGCCGAGCGGCTGATCGGCAAGGGGTACGAACTGGCGATACACGATCCCCATGTCGAGGCCAGTCGCCTGACCGGCAAGGACCGCGAGTTCATCGAGCGCGAGATCCCGCATTTTGCCCGGTTGCTGGCGCCCAGCGCCGAGGCCGCGCTGGCCGGGGCGGAGCTGGTGGTGGTCGGGCATGCCGCGCCGGAGGCGGTGGCGGCGATCGCCCGGAGCGCGGGCTTGCGCGCCATCGTCGACCTGCAGGGGATCGGCGAATTGCAGCGCGCGCGGCGCCGTCTATGAAGGCATCTGTTGGTGACGGGGGGCGGCGGCGGCGGCGCCATCGCCCATCGCCGCCGCGTACACCGCACGATAGCGCGCCACGCTGGCCGCCCAGGTCCGCTCCTGCTGCACGAAGCGGCGGCCATTGGCGCGGATGCGCGGCCAGTCGGCGCGCCGTTCGACGATGCCGCGCAGATGCTGCGCCAGGGCGGCCGGGTCGCCGGCCGGGAACAGGAAGCCGGTCTCGCCATCGCGGATCAGTTCGCGATGGCCGCCCACGTCGGAGGCCGCCACCAGGCGGTCCTGGGCCATTGCTTCCAGCGGCTTCAACGGCGTGACCAATTCGGTCAGCCGCATCGGCAGACGCGGGCAGACCATGATGTCGGCAAGGCCGTAATAGGCCGACACCTCGGTCTGCGGCACGCGGCCCGGCATCACCACGCGATCCTGCAGGCGCAATTCCCGCACCAATGTCTTGAGCCGCTCCTCTTCGAAGCCGCCGCCGACCAACAAGGCCTTGAAGGCAGGCTGGGCATCGCCCACCAGGGCCAGCGCGCGCAGCAGCACCTCCAGCCCCTCGTAGCGGTAATACGAGCCGATGAACGCCAGCACGACCGCGCCATCGAGGCCAAGCGTGCGGGCGAGCGCCGGGTCGGCCGGCGGCAACGGCGTGAATTGCCGCAGGTCGACGGCGTTGGGGATGACGGTAATGCGTTCGGCCGGCACCCCGCGGCCGCGAATGTCGTCGGCCAGGCCCTGGCAGATCGCCGTTACCTGGTCGGCGCGGGTCAGCATCTGCGTTTCCAACCAGCGTGTGGCGCGATAGCGCAGATCGCCGTTGCTGGCGCGGCCCAGATCGACCGCCGCGTCCTTCCAGAAGGCGCGTACTTCATAGACCACCGGCAGCCGGCGCCGCGCCCGCAGCCACAGCGTTGGCAGGCCATTCAGCACCGGCGAATGGGCGTGCAGAATGTCCGGGCGGAATTCCTTCGCCGCCCGGTCGATCTGGCGCGCGAGATCGCGCATGAAGCAGAGCTCGCGAACCGCCTGCGGCAGGTGCCGCCGGCTGGATGCGGGCGATGCCCGGAACACCCGCACGCCCTGCCAGTCCTCGGGCGGCGGTCGGTCCGCCGGCTGGCGGGCAGTGATCAGCGCGCCGACCTCCCAGCCCAGGCGCCGCTGCTCGGCGAGAATTGCCAGGCTGCGATAGACGTAGCCGACCTGCACGGGCAGGAAGAGGTCGAGGATGTGCAGGATGCGCATGCGTCAGGCGGCCTCGGAGCGATCGATGCGACGGCGGCGGAGCAAGGATCGTACCGGCGACCATCTTACCGGGAGATTGCCGGTCGCGGTCCATTTTGTTCCAAATTGGATCATGCCTTGCCAAACAGTTCTTCCGGCTGGCGCCGCAGGCGTCGGGTCGGTCCGACCCGGCGGGTCAGGCCCACACGGTCGAAGAATTCCAGCACCTCGATGGTCAGATTGCGTCCGATGGCGGAGCGATCGCGAAACCGCGCGGCGGTCAGGCCGTCGTCCTCTTCGCCGGCCAGCACGGCCGCGAGTTCGGCCAGGCCGCGCACGGAATCGGGCGGGAAAAAGCGGTTGTCGGCAACCCGCACCACCAGTCCCAACGCTGCCATGCGCAGCAGGAAGGCCTCGATCTCGGTATGCTCGCGGCCCAATTTCGCGGCGATCTCGCGCACGATGGGCGGCCGCAGCGCGCCCGCCCGCAGCAGCGGCTCGACCTGTTGCCAAAGCACCATTTCGGCTTGGCTCTGACGGGGGCGGTGGCTCGGCAGTTTCAACGCCAGGCCATGCCGCAGGATCCGGCCGGCGTCCAGCAAGGCGCGCAGCACCGCGGCGAACGTCTCGGGTGCGCAAGGTTCCGGCAGCAGGCGGCGCAGGCTTGCCTCGTCGGGCCCCAGGCTGGCCGGCTCGGCCGCGTGGAATTGCGCCAGGGCGGCTTCGGTGACATCGAGCAGGCCCTGCCAGCGGCCGGCCGTGAAGCCCAGCTGCTGCCGGCCCCGCACGACTTGCCGCAGCGCAAGCCGCCGCCAGAGCGCTTCAGCGGCGGCGGGGGTCAGGTTGCGGGCGGCGGCGAACTCCTCGAGCACCAAACCGTCGGCGGCGGTCTCCAGCAGTCGGCCGGCGAGCGTCGCGGTGTCCGGCTCGGCGAGCAGGGCGAGCCGGTCCAGGCGCGGCGCCCGTTCGCGGCCGCGTGGCGGCGGGAAGGGGTCGATGACGCTGCCGCCGGCCAAGGTCCGTTGCGCCGACTGATCGCGCAGCACGAAGCGGTCGGCGAACACCACGTTGGTCGGTCGGTCGAGCAGCAGCTGCACGAGGCCGCTGGCGCCGGGCGCGATGCGTTCGGCGCCCAGGATGGCGACGCGGGCATTGAGGTCGGCACTGCCGTGGTGCAGGTGCACCGGCGTCCAATGGGCGAGCGCCCGGGCCTCGCCCGGCAAGACGCGCAGTTCGGCATCGAAGCGCCGCGTCGTGTGGGCGGCCGGCGCGGAGACCGCCCACTGTCCCCGGCCAATGCGCTGACGCTCAAGTCCGGGCCCCGCCAGGTTGAGCGCCAGGCGCTGCCCGGCAGATCCGGCTTCCGCCTCGCGGTTCCCGGCATGCAGGCCCCGCACCCGGGCCTCGATGCCCGAGGGCAGCAGGGTCAGGCGCTCGCCGACCGCGACCTGGCCGGCGAAGGCGGTGCCCGTGACGATCAGGCCGGCTCCGGTCAAGCTGAAACAGCGGTCGATCGCCAGGCGGAAATTGCCGTCGGCGCGCCGCAGGGCAAGGTCGCGCGAAACGCTCCGCAGATAGCCCGCCAACTCCGGCACGCCGGTCCCGGTCAACGCCGAAAGCGGAAAGACCGGCGCGTCGGCCAGGCGGGTGCCGGCCAGCAGCGCCGTCAGTTCCGCCGTCACCTCGCCGGCGCGCTCGGTCGGCACCCGGTCGATCTTGTTGAGTGCCACCGCCGCCTTGGGTACGCCCAGCAGGTCGAGGATGGCGACATGTTCGCGGGTCTGCGGCATCGGACCATCGTCCGCTGCCACCACCAGCAGGGCGAAGTCGATGGCGGCGACGCCCGCCAGCATGGTGGCGACGAATCGCTCGTGGCCCGGCACATCGACGAAGCCGAGCACGCCGTCAGCGGCGTCGCGCGCATAGGCGAAGCCCAGATCGATCGTCATGCCGCGCCGCTTTTCCTCCGGCAAGCGATCGGCATCGACGCCGGTCAGCGCCTTCACCAGCAGCGTCTTGCCGTGGTCGATATGCCCGGCGGTGGCGATCAGCATGGCTCAGACAGCCGCCAACGCGGCAAGTTGCGCAAGGAAGCCGGCCTCGTCTTCCAGGCAGCGCAGGTCCAGCATGAGCGCGCCGTCGGCGAGCCGGCCGATCACCGGCACGGGCAACCGGCGCAACGCCGTCTGCAACCGGTCGAGACCGCGCTGACCGCGGCGTCCAGCCGGGCGAACCGCCAAGGCGAGACTGTCCAGCAACGCCACCGGCTGCGCGCCACTGCCGATCTGGCTCTTGCTGGCTTCGATGGTGACGACGAAGCCGCCGCCAAGGGCCATCGCCAAGGCCGGCAGCAGACGTTCGGCGAGGCCGGACAGCTCGCTGACCGGGCGGGTCAACAGGCGCAGGCTCGGCAGGCGCTGGCGCAGCAGGTCCGGCTCGGCGTACAGCGCCAGCGTCGCCTCCAGGGAGGCGAGGGTCAGCTTGTCGCAGCGCAGCGCGCGCTTCAGCGGGTGGCGGGCGATGCGCCCGACCAGGTCGGCGCGGCCGACGATGAGGCCGGCTTGCGGGCCGCCCAGCAGCTTGTCGGCACTGAACGAGACCACGTCTACGCCCGCGGCTAGCATCTGCTGCGGAGTCGGCTCGGCCGGCAGACCATGCACCGCCAGGTCGATCAACGCGCCGCTGCCCAGATCGCTGTAGAACGGCAGGTCGTGGCGGCGCGCCAACGCGGCTAGCTCGCTCTCCGCCACCTCGGCGGTAAAGCCCTGGATGCTGTAGTTGCTGGGATGCGCCTTCATCAGCAGCGCGCTGCGCGGACCGATGGCGGCTTCGTAGTCCCGCGCATGCGTGCGGTTCGTGGTGCCGACTTCACGCAGCTTGCAGCCCGCCTGCGCCATGATGTCGGGCAGGCGGAACGCCCCGCCGATCTCAATCAGCTCGCCACGCGAGACGATCACCTCGCGCCGGGTCGCCAGGGCGGTCAGCACCAGCAGCACGGCGGCCGCATTGTTGTTGACGACGATGGCCGCGTCGGCGCCCGTCAGCCGCTTAAGCCAATCCGCCACCGCCCGGTCGCGCTCGCCGCGCCGGCCGTTGTCGAGGTCGTATTCCAGGGCGGCCGCTCCGGCCGCGCCGACCGCCGCCTGGATCGCCGCCTCGGCCAGTGGTGCGCGACCCAGATTGGTGTGCAGCACGGTGCCGGAGAGGTTGAACACGCGGGCCAGGCGCGGGCGCCCGGCGCCCGCCAGGCGCCGACCGACGCGTTCGGCCAGGGCCACGTCGTCCGGCAACGAACCAGGCAATGCTTGCTCGCCGATCGCCTGGCGCAACTCCGCCAACTCGGTGCGCGCGGCGACCGCGGTGGCGACATGGCCGTGGCGCGCGAGCAGCGGCACGAACGGCGGCGACCGCAACAAGCGGTCGAGCGAGGGCAGATCAGCGCGGCGGGCAGCGGGTTCGGGCATGGGCGGCGCGCACGGCGGCGTATCGCCAACGCTAGAGCCGGGCCGCGCCGGGGTCAAACCGGCGCGCCGCCCTCCGCTACTTCAATTGAGCGAGCGTGGCGCGGTCGAACGGCATCAGTTTGGTTGAAACCACCACTTCGTAGAACGTGATGGAATGCGGGTGCGGTGCCTTGTAGCCCTTGCCACCATATCCGGCAAGTCGCCCGAATACCGACTGCCGAAGCAGCCCGACCAGCCCGTGGCGGCCGTTCCCGCCGGTGCGTGCGTCGGCGAGCACATCGCCGGCCA
>VGEV01000079.1 GCA_016869175.1 Alphaproteobacteria bacterium | reverse complement strand
TCGGTCAGCCCCAAATGCAACAGCGCCCGGAACGCCGCGCGGCTCTCGGGCCGGCAGAGCGCGTCGGCGGCGAAACCCCGGGGGTCGAAGCAGTCGCGGTCCTCCGGGCAGACGTTGTAGTCGCCGCATCGTGCGCGTGGGCGCGTTCTTGATTCTTGCCGCGGCGGGCATGATCGTCGGGGGTGCGGCCATGGGACAGGCGGCGCCGGCCGATCGGGCCCTGATCGCGGCCGCCCAGCGGGGCGAAACGGCCGAGGTCGGCCGCCTGCTAGCTGCCGGCGCGTCCGTTAAGGAACGCGACGACGCGGGACGCACGGCGCTGCTTGCTGCGACCCAAGGCAACCACTTGGCGGCGGCGCGCCTGCTGATCGCTGCGGGCGCCGATGTGAACGCCCAGGACGCGATCGCCGACAGCCCCTTTCTGCTGGCCGGCGCCAGCGGACATCTGGAGAGTCTCAAGCTCACGCTCGCCGCTGGCGCCGATCTGGCGAGCGTCAACCGCTACGGCGGCACGGCGTTGATTCCCGCCGCCCACTACGGCCACGTCGAGACGGCGCGGACGTTGCTGGCGACCAGAATCGCCGTCGATCACGTCAACCGTCTGGGCTGGATGGCGCTGCTCGAGGCGGTGATCCTGGGTGACGGCGGGCCGCGCCACGCCGAGATCGTCCGCCTGCTGATCGCCGCTGGTGCGGACGTGAACCTGGCAGACAGCAACGGCGCCTCCCCACTCGCCCACGCCCGAGGCCGCGGCCAGACCGAGGTGGCGCGGCTTTTGGCGGAGGCCGGCGCGCGCTGAGGCCCACAGTGGATCTGGCATGTCGTTTCGTCGCGGTCCTGCGCGTAGGCGCTCACGTGAACCGATCCGCCCGCGCCCAATCCGTATTGCGGCAGCGCCAGGTCGATCTCGCCGCCGGGGCGCACCTCGCCAGCGGGCTCGGAAAGTTCCTCGCGGCTCTGGAGGGCGGCAAGACCCAGGAAAATGTTCTCGTCTGGATTGGGCGTCACGCCCCACTCGGGAATCTCATAAAGCCCGGCGGCGACGAGCGCCTGCTAGACGGCCAGCATGTCGCCCTCGACGGCCGAGAGTTCCTCACCTTGCGCTCCCGGAGCGCGCCGCCGCGAAGCTGTTCGCGACCCAGCCAAAGATCGTTGGATTTTGGGCGCTCTCCCTCCGCCAGCTATTCGGCGGTCGCGGCCTCGGCGGCGGGCGGCGGCTCCAGCCCTTCGCGGGCCGCCGCCAGGCTTTCCCGCAGAACCGCCAGGTCGCCCACCTGGTTCGCCAGCAACAAGACCAGGCGGGCGTTCAGCAGGTTGCCGGTCGCTTCGTCCAGCCCCTCGTGCGCGGCGATCAGCGCCTCGAAGAAGCCGTCGGGATCGGACAGGTTGGGGTCGCTCTTCACGCCGTCCGTCCGTCCGCGCGGCGCAAGTCGTGGCCGAGGGCCCGCCGGATCCCGGCGATCACGCGCTCAGTGTCGAGCGTGCGCCAGCGCGCCGCCACGTGCTGATCGGGCCGCAGCAGATAGACGCTGTCCGGCCGGGCAGCGAACGCCCGGGCGATGCGGCCGGTCGGATCGGCCTGGAACCAGTGATTGCCGAGCGGCTGACCGACGCAAGTGATCGACAGCGGCTGTTCGGCCGCCTGGATCGCCGCCAGCTTGGCCAGCGCCGCCGGGTTTGCGGACTCGGCGTTGAAATAGAGCAGGTCGCATTGAATGTCGGTGCCGAGCCCGTCCAGCAGGTAGCCGTCGCTGGGGTTGGCCGAGGCCGGCAGGTTGGCGCAGGGCGCGCCCGGCGGCGGACCGCCGGCGAAGCCCTGGTCGTCGCCGTTGAGCGGGCTGTCGCGATAGACGGTCGCGGTCGACAGCCGGCCGGAATTGACCAGGGCGCGAGCGAAGCCGTGCCGCTTGGCGAGGCCCAGCACGGCGGTTCGCAGACGCGCGCGCATCGCCGTCTTGGCGGTCATGAAATCGGTCGTGCGGCTGGTGATGCGGATGTTCTCGTCGGCCGCCGTCGAGCGTTCGGCGTGGTAGCTGTCGAGCAGCGCGTCGGGGGCGTGGCCGCTCAGCACCAACGCCAGCTTCCAGCCCAGATTGTCGGCGTCCTGGATGCCTGAATTGCCACCGCGCGCGCCGAACGGCGAGACCTGGTGGGCGGCGTCGCCGGCGAAGAAGACGGGGCCGTGACGCAGTTGCGCGATCCGCCGGGCCTGGAAGGTGTAGACGCTCGCCCAATGCAGCCGCACGTCCTGTCGGCCCAGCATGGCGCGGATGCGCGGCAGGGCACGCTCCGGCGCCTTTTCGGCCTGGGCATCGACGCCGTCCCAGCCAAGCTGGAAATCCACGCGCCAGAGGCCGTCGCCCTGGCGATGCAGCAGGGCGGTTTCGCCGGGATGGAACTCGGGCAGGAACCAGAAGCGGCGTTCGCTGGACGGCAGGTCGGGGCTCACTTCGACATCGGCGATCAGGAAATGATCCTCGAAGACCCGGCCCTCGAACGGAACCGCCATGAGCGCGCGCACGGTCGAGCGGGCGCCGTCGCAGGCCACGACGAAACGCGCCGGCAGGTCGTAGCCGCCCTCAGGCGTCGCCACATGCAGCACCGCGCCGCCCGGCTCCAGACGAAGGCCATCGACCCGGCTTTGCCAGCGCAGGTCGATCCACTGGGCCCGCTCGGCCACCGCCGCCAGCAACATTTCCTCGGTCAGATATTGCTGCAGGTTGACGAAGGCCGGGAACTTCTCGTCGGGTTCGCGCGGCAGCGTGAACCGATAGATCTCCTCGGCCCCGTGATAGACCCGGCCGCCATTCCAGGTGAAGCCGCGGCGCAGCATCGGTTCGGCCACGCCGAAGCGGTCGAGGATTTCCAGGCTGCGCTTCGACCAGCAGATCGCGCGACTGCCTTCGCTGACGGTGCTGGCGGCTTGCAGCACGACGCAAGACTGGCCGCGCTCGGCCAGATCGAGCGCCAGCGTCAGACCGACCGGGCCGCCACCGACGATGGCCACGGCATACGCCGGCTGCTTGCCGTCGAGTTCCGGCGGCCGACGGAACGGAAAGCTCGGGTAGAGGTAGCCCGGCATGGCGTCAGGCTAGCATGGAACCGCCCGTCAATCGGCGATGCCCAGGCCGGGCACCACCTCCTCGTTGCGCAGGCGCTGCGAGACGCCGCGGAACAGCGCCACCGTCCGGCCGTCGTCGCCGGTCACGCGGACATCATAGACCCCGGTGCGGCCGGCCTGCACGGCGGCCCGCGCCTCGGCGGCCAGGCGCTCACCCTGCTTGCCGGGCGAGACGTAGGTGATGCTGGCGGTCTGCGCCACCGATACCGCGTTGGACGAGTTGCAGGCATAGGCGAAGCAGGTATCGGCCAGCATGAAGATGAACGCGCCATGGGCGATCGCATGCCCATTCACCATGTCGCCGCGCACGCGCATGCACATGCGGGCATGCCCGGGTCCGACTTCCACAAGCTCGATGCCGGCGGCGCGGGCAGCGACGTCGCGTTCGTACATCGCCGCCCCGGCCCGCTCCGCCAAGGCTTGGCGGTCGAGCGCGACGCTGTCCGCCACGCCTCAGCGCCCCTTGAAGACCGGCCGGCGCTTTTCGTTGAAGGCATTGACGCCTTCGGTGAAGTCCGCCGTGCGGCTGGCCACGCTCTGCAAGTCGCGTTCGAGGTTGAGCTGGGCGTCGAGATCGTTCAGTTCGCCCGCTTCCAGCGCCCGCTTGAGATAGCCAAGGCCGCGCGTCGGGCCGGCCGCCAGCTTGCCCGCCAGCGACGTGGCCTCAGGCAGCAATTGCGCATCCTCGACACAGCGCCAAATCAGACCCCATTGCGCGGCCTGCTCGGCACTCAAGCGCTCGCCGGTCAGCGCCAGGCCCAGCGCGCGCGCCCGGCCGGCCACGCGCGGCAGGAACCACGAACTGCCCATGTCCGGCACCAGTCCGAGCTGCGGCCCGAACACCTGCACGAAATAGGCCGAGCGGGCGGCGATGACGATGTCGCAAGCCAGCGCCAGGCTCATGCCGCCGCCGGCGGCCGGACCGTTGACCGCGGCCAGCGTCGGCTTCTCCAGTTGGGCGAGGGCACGCACCAGCGGATTGTGCAGACGATCCATGTCCCGGGCGATGCGCTCGCCCTGGCGGGCCGGATCGTTCTCGCGCATGCCGCCTTCGCCCAAGTCGGCGCCGGCGCAGAAGCCGCGGCCGGCCCCGGTCAACAGCAGGCAGCGCACGCTGGCATCGCGGCCGGCCGCCTTCACCGCCTCGGTCAATTCGCGAACCAAGGTGTGGCTCAGGGCGTTCAGCCGCTCGGGTCGATCGAGGGTCAGGGTGCGGACGCCGTTGGCGTCCGCGACGTGAATCGTCTGGTGGCGCATGCGCTCAGCGTCCCTTGAAGTTGCCGGGTCGTTTCTCGATGAAGGCGGCGACGCCCTCCTGCTTGTCCTCAGTGCCGAACAGGGCGGCGTTGCTGCGCCGCTCCAGCTTCAGCCCGGCGTCGAGCGGCGTATCGTAGCTCCGCAGGATCAAGTCCTTGGCCACACGCACCGCCAGCGGCGGGCGCGCGACAATCGCCTTGGCGATGGCGAGGGCGCGTTCCACCGTCAGTTCCTTCGGCGTCACCTCGGCGACCAGACCGGCGGACAAGGCGCGCTTGGCGTCGATCGGCTCGGCCGCCAGGCACATCAGCATGGCCAGCGACTTGCCGACGGTGCGCGGCAAGCGCTGCGTGCCGCCCGCCCCCGGTATGATGCCCAGATTGACCTCCGGCTGGCCAAATCGGGCGGTCTCGCCGGCAATGATGATGTCGCACGCCATCGCCACCTCGCAGCCGCCGCCCAACGCATAACCGTTCACGGCAGCGATCAGCGGCTTAGGAAAGCGGCCGATGGCATCGAACAGCGCGGCGCGCTCCTCCAGGATCTGCGTCGCCGGCGTCTGCAGCGGGAATTCCTTGATGTCGGCACCGGCGGCGAAGGCGCGCTCGCCGCCCGTCAGCACCACCGCGCGCACGGCTTCGTCATGTCGCCAGCCATCCAGCGCCTGGGCGAGCGCACCCAGCAGCTCGCCCGACAGCGCGTTCAGCGCGCCCGGCCGGTTCATGGTGACAAGCCGGACGAAAGGTGCCGGCTCGGTGATCCGGATGACCGGTTCCTCGCTCATGCCCGCCTCAATGGATCTCGTCGGCGTCGGCCATGGCGCGGCGCAGCTTGTCCAGGTTGAAGCCCTTGGCCCGCGCCGCCTTCAGCATCACCGCCTCGCGCCGGGCCAGTAGCCCGGCCGCCTCGACCACCTTGCCGGCGACCGCCTCGGGAACGATCACGGCGCCATGTTGGTCGGCATGGAGCAGATCGCCATGCCGGACCGCCATGCCGGCGACGTTGACCGGCGTGCCGAAATCCACGCAATGCACGAAAGCGTGGCTGGGACCGACCTGTCCGGCCAGCAACTGGAAGCCGGGTGCCAGCATGTCAAGGTCGCGGATGCTGCCGTCGGTGACGCAGCCCAGGCAGCCCAGTCCCTTGTGGATCGCGGTGTTGACCTCGCCCCACCAGGCGCCATAGCCGGCGCGGGCCCCGTCGAGATCCTGGATCACCATGATCGTGGGGCCGGGGCCGCTCGCGACATACTCGTAATAGGCCAGACGCCTGGCCTTGGCCTCCGCGCCGGCGAGCGCGCTTGGCTGCACCGCGCGCAAGGTCGCGGTGCGGGCGTAGCCCACCATCGCCGGCAACTCGGGCGCGGCGCAAACCAGGGGGTCGACCGTGTAGCCGAAGCCGCGGCGTTCGGGCGCCGCCAGTTCGAGCGCGTTGCAGACGGTCGGCGTGTCGAGTTTCCGCAGCGCCGCCAAAAGGGCGGCGGACAACGCTGGCTTGGCCACGGCGTCCCCCGGTCGTGTGGTTCGCTGCGGAGCATGCGGCAGCCGGGCGACGGGGGCAAGCCGGAGGGCTACTCTGCGATGGCGCCGTCGGGCAGGACGTCGTATTCCGCCGCGACGCGGTTGCGGCCCAGTCGCTTGGCGGCGTAGAGCGCGTGATCGGCGCGACGGATCAGTTCGCGAATGGGCTCGCCCAGGCGGTATTGCGCGCAGCCGATGGAAATGGTGAGGCGGCCCAGTTCCTCGTTGGTCGCACGACGCACGATCTTCTTCTGGGCGATGGCGTGGCGGATCTGCTCGGCCACCGCCAGCGCGCCCTGCAACGCCGTGGCGCGAAGGATGACGGCGAACTCCTCGCCGCCATAGCGGGCCGGATGGTCACGCCCCTTGACGCTGTCCAGCAACGTGCGTCCGACTAGGCGCAGCACACCGTCGCCCAATTGGTGGCCGAAACTGTCGTTGAATTGCTTGAAATGGTCGATGTCGAGCATCAGCAGCGCGAACGGCTCGCCGCTTTCCAGGCAATGTGACACCTGCTGCGCCAGCGCCAGGTCGAAGGCCTTGCGGTTGGCCAGTCCGGTCAGGCCATCGGTCAGCGCCTCGCGGCGCACCTCGTCCAGGTCGTGTCGCAGGCGCTGGATCTCGCTGCCAGCGGCGACCAGCCGTTCCTGTAGTTGCTCGCTCTCGCTGGCCATTTGCTGGGTCTCGGCCAGGATGTCGCCCGCCAGACGCTGCAAATCGGTCGGCGAGGCCCCCTCCGCCGCCCGCACGAAATCGGTCAGGTTGCAGCCGTATTTCGAAACCCGGTGGCCGCTGTCCGACAAAGTCTCGGTGACCGTGCCGATGGTCTTCTCGACCCGCGCCGTCGCGTCGCCGATCGCGGACAGGGCGCGGTGGCTGCGGAAGAACTGCTCATGGATCTCCGCCATCGTCTCGTCGTCGATGGCGCGGCCGTTGCCCCGCAGGATGTCGATCGCGCGGTTGAGACCCGGAACTTCGCCCGAGAAATAGTGGTATCAGACCTCGTAGCTCTGCGGCGTCGCGCTGAGACCCAAATGGGTGATGCGCTCGATCGCCTTGCTGGCGTATTCGTGCGTGTGGTTCTCGGCGCCGTGCATCCGTTGCCCGCGAGCCTTGCTGTGGCCGAGCCCGTTGACCGGGCCGGCGGGACAGTTCGTTGGCGTGCGCTCTTGACGGGCGCCGACTTGCATCCAGGATTAGCCCGCTTGGGTTAAGTTCTTGCTAAACAGTCCGCGGCGGACGCGACTTGCTATACGCCGAGATAGCGGGCCTGCAGCCCCGGCTCGCGCGCTAGGTCTCCTGAGTCGCCGCTCCACACTACCCGGCCCCGTTCCAGGATGATGTGCCGATGACAGAGCGCCATGAGCTCGGACAGGTGCTTGTCGACGATTAGGATGGACTGGCCCGCCGCCTTCAGCGCGATCAGGCAGCGCCAGATCTCCTCGCGCAACAAGGGGGCCAGGCCCTCGGTGGCTTCGTCCAGGATCAGCAGGCGCGGATTGGTCATCAGCGCGCGGCCGATGGCCAGCATCTGCTGTTCGCCGCCGGAGAGCTGCGCGCCCATACTGGCCTTGCGTTCGGTCAGCCGTGGAAACATGGCGTACACCCGTGCCAACGTCCAAGCTTCGGCCGCCTTGTCGCGGGGCGGCGCCTCGGCCACCAGCAGGTTCTCGGCGACCGTCAAGTTGGGGAAGACCTGCCGACCTTCCGGCACAAGACCGATGCCAAGCCAGGCCCGGCGATGCGGCGGCAGGTGAGCGATGGCCGCACCGCGCCAGAGCAGGCGGCCGCTGGCCACCGGCAACAGGCCGCAGATGGTGCGAATCGTGGTCGTCTTGCCCATGCCGTTACGGCCGAGCAGGGAGACCACTTCGCCTTCGCCCAGTCGCAGGTCGATGCCGAACAATGCCTGGCTGCGGCCATAGCGGGCATCGACCGCTTCAAGCGCCAGCATGACGCTCCCCGGCCGGGGGCGCTTCGCCCAGATAGGCCGCGCGAACCTCGGCATTGGCGCGGATGTCCGCTGGCGTGCCGGTGGCGATGGCCCGGCCGTAGACCAGCACGGTGATGCGGTCGGCCAGTTCGAACACCGCCGTCATGTCGTGTTCCACCAGCACGATGCTGTGCCGCCCCTTGAGCGCCTTCAGCCGCGCCACCATGGCCAGCGATTCCTCCGCGCCCAGGCCTGCCATCGGCTCGTCCAGCAGCAGCAGCCGGGGGCGGCCGACCAGCGCCATGGCCAGATCGAGCTGACGCTGCTCGCCGTGGCTCAGGCTGCCGGCGGTCGCCTGTGCACGATGGTCCAAGCCCGCCTCGCGGAGTTGCGCGAACGCCGCCTGGTTGAGGGCCGCGTCCTGCCGTGCCGCCCGCCAGAAGCGGAACGAATGCCCGGCCCGCGCCTGCACCGCCAGGCGGACATTGTCCAGAACGCTGAACTCGGCGAACAGGCTGGTGCCCTGAAACGAGCGACCGATGCCGAGCAGCGTCCGCCGATCCGCCGAAAGGGCGGTGATGTCGCGCCCGTCGAACAGGATGCGCCCGGCATCGGGGGAAAGCTCGCCCGAGAGTTGTGACAACAGCGTGGTCTTGCCGGCGCCGTTCGGCCCGATCAGCGCGTGCAGTTCGCCGGCCGCGATCTGCCAGGTCAGCCGGTCGGTGGCGATGACGCCGCCGAAATGCTTGCTGAGATCGACGAGGGCCAAGCCGGCGCCGCTCATTCGCCGCGACCCGGCCGCAACAGGCCGACAAGGCCGCCGCGCGCGAACAACGCCACGGCGACCAGAAGCGGCCCGAACACCACCTGCCAATGCTGCCCGAAGCCGCTGGCCAGCGCCTCCAGCGCCTCGGAGAGATAGGATTCCAGCAGCACGAAGGCCAGCGCGCCCAGGACCGGGCCGGTCAACGTGCCAACGCCGCCCAGGATCACCATGACGATGAGCTCGCCCGACCGGGTCCAGTGCATGGTGCTGGGGCTGGCATATTCGTTGAGATTGGCGAACAGCGCGCCGGCGAGGCCGCACAGCGCGCCGGCGATGACGAAGGCCGTCAGCCGATAGCGGAACACCGGCACCCCCAGCACGCGCAGGCGCCGTTCGTTGGAACGCGCGCCCTGCAAGGCCAGGCCGAAGCGCGAATTCACCAGCCGCCGTCCCAGCCACAGGGACAGCGCCAGAACCGCCAGCGCTAGGTAGTAGAACTGGGTCTGGTCGTTGAGGTCGATGGGCGCGAAGAACTCGCTGCGCCGGGCCCGCATGCCATCGTCGCCGCCATAGACCTTCAGGCTGATGCCGAGATAGTAGAGCATCTGCGCGAAGGCCAGCGTGATCATGATGAAATAGAGCCCGCCGGTGCGCAGCGACACCCAGCCGATGGCCAGTGCCGCCACGCCCGAGACCAGGACGGCCACGGGGAACTGCAGAAATCCGCTGCCCAGGTCGTGCTGGTAGAGCATGCCGACCGCGTAGCCGCCGATGCCCAGGAACGCGGCATGGCCGAAACTCACCAAGCCGCCATAGCCCAGGATCAGGTCCAGGCTGACCGCGGCGATGGCGAAAATCAGCACGCGCGCGAACAGGTCGAGCAGATAGGGCTCGTCCAGCGCCAAGGCCGCTCCCGGCACACCCGCGAACAGCACCAGCAAGGTCCAGTCCAGCCGCCGCCTGTCCCCGATCATCGGCTGGCTAGCCGGTGCGGGCAGGGAACAGGCCGTGCGGCCGGAAGAACAGGATCGCGGCCATCAGCAGGTAGATCAGCATGGACGCGAGCGCCGGCCCGGCGGCATCGGCGTTGCTGGGGTTCAGTACCAAGCGCAGCAGAATCGGCAGGAAGGCGCGGCCAAGCGTGTCGACCAGCCCGACCAGCAAGGCCGCCGCGAAGGCGCCGCGCACCGAGCCGATCCCGCCGATGATGATGACGACGAATGCCAGGATCAGCACCGGATCGCCCATGCCCGGCTCGACATTGGTGATGGGCCCCAGGATCACGCCGGCCAGGCCCGCCAGCGCGGCGCCGGCACCGAACACGACGGCGAACAGCCGGCCGATATCGAGGCCGAGCGCCTGGGCGATGTCGCGGTTGCTGGCCCCGGCGCGGATGCGCATGCCGACGCGGGTGCGGGCGATCACCAGGTAGAGGGCCAGCGCCACCGCCAGGCCGACGACGATGATCGCCAGCCGAAAGGCCGGATAGGGCGCGCCCGGCAGGATCTCCACCTGCCCGCGCAAGGCCGACGGCGGGTCGAAGAAGAGCGCCGCCGGCCCCCAGATCAGGCGCACGGCCTCGTTGAAGAACAGGATGAGGCCAAAAGTGGCGAGCA
Source organism: Alphaproteobacteria bacterium (assembly GCA_016869175.1). Classification (GTDB taxonomy): domain Bacteria; phylum Pseudomonadota; class Alphaproteobacteria; genus VGEV01. The sequence continues at coordinate 6,473 of VGEV01000079.1, read as the reverse complement.
CCTGCTCCAGGTGGCCGCGGTCATAGAAGTGGCGCAGCACGGCGACCTCCAGCAGGACGCCGGCAAGGAAGGCGGCCGGCAGGGCAGCCGCCAGGCCCAGCAGGAACGAGCCGGTCCAGCCGGTAATAGTGGAGGCCACGTAGGCTCCCACCATCAGCAGCGAGCCGTGCGCCAGATTGACGAAATCCATGATGCCCAGCACCAAGGTCAAGCCGGCTGCCATCAAAAACAGCATGACGCCCAGCTGCAGACCGTTGAAGGTCTGCACCATCAACAAGAGCGACGGGTCCAAGGTCGGGCGACGGTCGCTGTTCGGGGCCGGCGGCTATGGCGCCATCTTGCAGTCCTTGGCGTAGGCGTCACCATGCGCCGAGAACACCACGCCCTTGACCTGCAGGGTGAAATTGCCCTCGGTGTCCTGCACCACTTCCTGCAGATAGAAATTCTGGATCGGGAAGTGGTTGGTATTGAACTTCAGGCTGCCGCGGGTGTTGGGCGCTTCCACGGTGCGCAGCGCCTCCCGGATCGCCTTCTTGTCCGAGATCTTTCCGCCGGCCTTCTTGAGGGCGGCGTCCAACAGCATGAAGGTGTCGTAGGTCTGCGCGCCATAGAAGGAGGGGATGTAGTTGAACTTCTTGCGGAAGTCCTCGACATACCGGCGGTTGACCGGGTTGGCCAGCGTGGCCACCCAGGTCTGCGTGCTGCGGACGCCCAGGGCGGCTTCCTTCACCGCCGGCAAGGTCGTGCCGTCGGTCGTATACACATTGTAAAGGGGGAATTGCTGGCGCAAGCCGGCTTGCTCGTACTGCTTGAGGAAGTTGATCCCCATGCCGCCCGGCAGAAAGACGAACACCGCCTTGGGGTTCGCGGCGCGCACCTGGGTCAGCTCGGTCTGGTAGTCCTGCTGGCCCAGCTTGACATACATCTCCTCCACCACCTTGCCCTTGAAGGTGCGCTTGAAGCCGGTCAGCATGTCCTTGCCGGCCTGATAGTTGGGCGCGATGGCATAGACGTCGCTGACGCCGGCTTCGCTCATGTACTTGCCCATGGCCTCCGGCGTCTGATCGTTCTGCCAGGAGACCGCGAAGAAGTTTTCGTGGCACTCCTTGCCGGCCAGCGGCGAGGGGCCGGCATTGGAGCTGAGCAGGAAGGTCTCGCGCGTCACCGGGCCAACGATTGCCATCAGCACGTTCGACCAGATCACGCCAGTGACAAACTGCACCCGGTCGCTCTTCAGCATCTTGTTGGCGACGTCAAGGCCGACATCCGGCTTCTGCTGGTCGTCGCCGATCACCACCTCGGTCTCCAGGCCGCCCACCTTGCCGCCCAAATGCTCCATGGCCAGGTCGAGCGAGTCCTTCATGTGCTTGCCGATCACGCCCTGCGGTCCCGACAGCGTGGTGATGAAGCCGATCTTCAGTTTCTCCTGCGCTGCCGCCGGCAGCGCCACCGCCGTCGCCGTCGCCGCCAGCACACCGGCAATCGCGATGCCGAAGCCAGTACCCCGCCGCATGTCCGCCCCCTTGTTTTCGCCGCGCCTTGCGCTGCCGGCTGATAGGCTGATCCTAGACAATTCGGCGAACCGCCGGAAGCAGAGGCAGGGGGAGCAGATGAGCGCGATCTACGAGCGGCTGGGCGTGCCGACGCTGATCAATGCCAAGGGTGCGGCCACCCGCCTGTCGGGCGGGCCGATGCCGGCGGAAGTGGCCGAGGCGATGCGCGAGGCGGCGGCCGCGTGCGTCGACATGTGGACGCTGCAAGGCGTCGCTAGCGAGCGCATCGCCGCCGCCACCGGTGCGGAAGCCGGCATGGCCACGAGCGGCGCCGCGGCCGGGCTGCTGCTCGGCACCGCGGCCTGCCTGACCGGCCTGGATCCCGGCCGCATCGCGCGCCTGCCCGATACCGGCGGCATGCCGGCCGAGGTCGTCATGGTGCGCAGCCAGCGCAATTTCTACGACCACGCCGTGCGCGCGGCCGGCGCGCGGCTGGTCGAGGTCGGCCTGCCCGACCGTTATTCCGGCGCCGGCATCCGCGACGCCGAGCCCTGGGAGATCGCCCAGGCGATCGGGCCGCAGACCGCTTGCGTCTTCTATGTGGCGGCGCCGCAATCGCGTCCCGCCTTGTCGGCGGTGGCGGACGTCGCGCACGCGGCCGGCGTGCCGGTGCTGGTCGACGCCGCCGCGCAATTGCCGCCGGCGGAAAATCTGCGGCGGTTCATAGCCGAGGGCGCCGACCTGGTGGCGTTCAGCGGCGGCAAGGCGATCCAAGGGCCGCAGGCCAGCGGCATCCTGGCCGGCAAGCGCGACCTGATCGCCGCCGCGCTCCTCAACATGCTGGACCACGACATCGATTTCGCATTGTGGCAGCCGCCCGCCAACCTGCTGGACAAGCGGCGGCTCAAGGGCCTGCCGCCGCACGGCATCGGCCGCAGCGCCAAGGTCGGCAAGGAGCAGATCGTCGGCCTGATGGTGGCACTGGAACGCTTCCAGGCGGTCGATCCGGCGGCCGAGCGGCGGCGTTGGCAGGGCCTGCTGGAAGAGATCGTGGCGGGCTTGCCGCGGCAGTCGCCGCTCGCCTCGCGCATCGTCGCCGACCGGGGCGGCGTGCCGATGCTGGAACTGACGCTGGCCGAGACGCCGGGCCTTGGCGCGCGCGATCTGGTGCTGGGCTTGCAGAACGGCCGGCCCGCCATCGCCGTCGACACCAGCCGGCTGGAGGAGGCGATCCTGCGGCTCAATCCGACCTGCTTGCAAGCGGGCGAGCCTGCTGCCATCGGCCGCCGGCTGACCAAGTTGCTGGGCGCCTAGTTTGGCGGATTTGAAGTGCCTTCGCGCTTTGGCGGCCCACTCGGCGAGGAACGGCAAATCCGATGCCGCGCTAGCCGGCGCGGGCGGCGCGTGCTCAAGTGCGCGAAAGCCAAGGGGAACGGGATGGAACTGAGGGACCGCGTCGTCATCGTCACCGGTTCCGCCGCCGGCATCGGCGCGGCCGCCGCGCGCATGCTGGCCAAGGCCGGCGCGCGGGTGGTCGTCAACTACAGCAAGAGCGAGGCCGACGCCCGGGCGATCGAAGCGGAATGTCGGGGCCTGGGGGCCGAGACGCTGTTGGTGCAGGCCAATGTGGCGGCCGACGCCGATTGCCGCAGGATGGCGGACGCGGCGATGGCCAAATGGGGGCGTCTCGACGGCCTGATCAACAATGCCGGGCAGTCGAAATTCGTCAACCACCCGGACCTCGATGGCCTGGACGCAGCCGATTTCCAGGCAATCTACGCCGTCAACGTGGTCGGTGCCTTCCAGATGGTCAGGGCCTGTCTGCCGCATATGCGGAAAACCGGGCATGGCAGCGTGGTCAACATCTCCTCCATCGCCGGTGTCATGGGCGTTGGCAGTTCCATCGCCTATGCCGCGTCCAAGGGCGCGCTCAACACGCTGACGCTGTCGCTGGCGCGCGCACTCGGCCCGACGATCCAGGTCAACTGCCTGTGCCCCGGCTTCGTGCAGGGCCGCTGGATGCGTGGCGGCCTGGGCGAGGAGCGTTACAACGCCCGGGTGCGCGACCAGCAGGAGAACACGCCGCTGCGGCGCGCTGGCACCCCTGAGGACATGGCCGAAGCCGCCCTGATGCTGCTGTTTGGCAGCCGGCACATCACCGGCGAGATCCTGATCTGCGACGCCGGCTTCCACTTGGGCGGAGCGCCGGTCAAGGCGCGCTGAGCGGCGCGCGCACCACGTTGAGCAGCGGCTGGCCGGCCGCCAGCCGATTGAGGTTGTTGGCGATCAGGCTCCAGCGCCGGCGCAGCAGGCCGCCCGACACGCCCGACACGTGCGGCGTCATCAGCACGTTGTCGAGATGCTTGAGGGGGTGTTTCGAAGGCGGCTCAATGCGTGCGCCGCCCTTGGGATAGTTGTACCAGACGTCGATCACCGCGCCGGCGATCAGGCGGTCGCGGCAGGCTTCGTAGAGCGCATCCTCGTCCACCACCGGGCCGCGCGCTACGTTGATCAGCACCGCCGATCGCCGCATGGCAGCGAAAGCGGCGCGGTCGATCAGGCCACGTGTCTCGGCGCTGAGCGGGCAGGCGATCAGCAGATAGTCGGCCCTGGCCAACACCTGTGGCAATTGCGCCATGCCGACGATCTCGTCGACCTGTTCGTCGCGCTTCTCGGGCGAGCGGGTGGCGGCCACGACCTTGAGGCCAAAGGCCTTGGCGCGCTTGGCCGTCTCGCGGCCGATCCGGCCATAGCCGACGATGCCCAGGGTCTTGCCGAACAACTCGCCATGCGGGGTGCCGCCGCAGAACAGACTGGAGCGCCAGTCGTCGGCGCGGATCTCCGCCTGCAGCCGGGCCAGGCCGATCTCCTTCTCCAGCATCGTCGCCAGCACATACTCGCCGATGCCGATTTCGTGCTCATAGACGTTGCACACCGTGGCGGTCGGCGGCACGGCGGCGAGGTCGACCGCGTCCAGGCCGGCGCCCGGCAGTTGCAGCAGTCGCAAATGCGGTGCCGGCGGCATGCCGGCCGCCCAGCTCATCGTCACCACCGCGTCGGCATCGCCCAGTTCGGCAAGGAGCGCGGCGCGGTCGGGGCAGAAACGGATGCACCAGGGCATGCGCAGCGCCGGTCGCAGCAATTCCTCGTAGTCGCCGACCATGCCGCCGCTCACCGCCAATTTCATCCCCGCCCCCTCAGATTGCGCCCGGATGTATACGGCCTTTGCGCCGCAAGTCGCCATCACGGCGATGTTGTCGCGTTGCCCATTGCGGTGGATTGGGCGCTGGGCCAATATGCGTCGCGCTTAACAGTCGGCATTGGCAAACGCCGTTCCAACGCTAACGGTTGTCGTGGCGGGCGACGGCCGACCACGAACAGGGAGATTGACCTAATATGATACGCCGCAAGTTCTTGAAGGGCGCCGTGGCCACGGGTGCCGCGGCGGCTTCGGCCGCGGCTTCCTCGTTCCCGGCCCCCGCCATCGCGCAGGGCATCAAGGAACTGAAGATCGTGACCAGCTGGCCGAAGAACCTGCCCGGCCCGGGCATCTCGGTCGAGCGACTGGCTAAACGCATCGAGGAGGCGACGGGCGGCAAGCTCAAGCCGAAGGTGTTTGCCGCGGGCGAACTGGTGGGTGGCTTCGAGGTGCTGGACGCGGTGTCGCGCGGCACCGCCGACATGGGCCATGGTGCCGCGTATTACTGGCAGGGCAAGTCCAAGGCGTTCAATTTTTTCACCGCCGTGCCGATGGGCCTGATCGGGCAGGAGCACATCGCCTGGCTCGCCAATGGCGGCGGGCAGAAGCTCTACGAGGAGTTGTGCGCGCAGTACAACGTGATCGCCTATTACGGTGGCCACACCGATGCGCAGATGGGCGGCTGGTTCCGCAAGGAGATCAAGTCGCTGGACGACGTCAAGGGACTGAAATACCGGATCCCTGGCCTGGGGGGCGAGGTGATGAAGCGGCTGGGCGCGACCGTCGTCAACCTGCCGGGCGGCGAGGTGTTCGCGGCCTTGCAGTCAGGCGCGATCGACGGCAGCGAATGGGTGGGGCCGTTCGCCGATACCCCGCTCGGATTCTACAAGGTCGCCAAATACTACTACTATCCCGGCTTCCACGAGCCCAGCACCGGTCTGGAGACCTGCTTCAATCTGGATGTGTGGAAGGGGTTCAGCAAAGAGCAACAGCATGTCCTGCGGGCGCTGGTCGAGTCGGAAGGCTTGGCTTTGCAGTCGGACTACATCGCCTATAACGGCCCGGCGTTGGAGAACCTGGTCGACAAGCACAAGGTCGAACTCCGGCGCTTCAGCGACGATCTGCTGAAGGAGTTCGGCCGCGTCTCGGGCGAGGTGGTGGCGGAAGTCGGCAATTCCGATCCGTTCACCAAGAAGGTCTATGACAGCTTCATGGACTTCCGCAAGAAGTCGATCGAAGCGACCAAGCTGTCGACCCACGCCTATCTGAACGCGCGCGCGTTGCCCTACAAATACGGTTGAGCGGCACGCAAGGACGCAAGCAAGCTCACGCCGTCGCGCGGGCCTCTTTGCTTTTGTGACGCGGGCTTTGTTACGCCGGCGGCGATCGGCCGGCCCGCGATACTGGATGAGTTCGCTGGCATGGCCATGGCCGCGCGCGAAGGCCGCAACGAGGTCGGCGCCCTTGATGCCGGTGATGCCTCGATCACCGCCGGCGCGCGCGGCGCCTTGGCGCTGATCTGGTAGCCTAGGTCATGAACTCATAAATGGGATTCCCAAAGTTGGCGAAGGGTGATTCAAGGGTCCTCGAGGAGGGTCGAGGATGCCTGCACGCCGCTACGAGATCACGGACTTCGAATGGTCGATCCTACAGCCGCTGTTGCCGAACAAGCCGCGCGGGGTTCCACGCGCCGACGACCGGCGCGTGCTCAATGGCATCTTCTGGCGGCTGAGGACGGGCTCGCCGTGGGCGGACATCCCCGAGCGCTACGGGCCGGCGAC
>VGEV01000078.1 GCA_016869175.1 Alphaproteobacteria bacterium | reverse complement strand
GCCGCCGTTTGCCCGGATGCCGCTCTCATCCGCTTGCTCGCCGGCGCGCTTCGACCCGCCGCTCCATGACCGACGGGGCCGATGCCCCGAAAACACCCGTTCCCGCAATCCCAAACCAATAACCCGATACCCGACAAACCAACCCGCGATGAAAAAGACGCAACGACCACGCATGCCGCGTGATCGCCTTGCCTCCCTGCCCATCACATCATGGCCTCTCGTGAATAAACCGGGATAGAGGCCGCCCTTTACCATGCCCTTAAGCGGCAAGCCGCCGGCTTGCCAGGATCGGGCCGGGGTCCTAGTTTGCCTGCACATTCCCCCAGCCAGCGCGAAGGCAAGCAGCGGCATGCGTTTCACCGGCACCGACACCTACGTCGCAACTCCCGATCTGATGGTGGCGGTCAATGCCGCGATCACGCTGCAACGCCCGCTGCTGGTCAAGGGCGAACCCGGCACCGGCAAGACCATCCTGGCGCACGAGGTGGCGGGCGCGCTCGGCCGGCCGATCATCGAATGGCACATCAAGTCGACCACCAAGGCCATGCAGGGCCTCTATGAATACGACGCGGTGACGCGCCTGCGCGACAGCCAGTTGGGCGACGAGCGGGTGCGCGACATCCGCAACTACATCAAGCCCGGCAAGCTGTGGCAGAGCTTCACCGCGGACAGCCAGCCGGTGCTGCTGATCGACGAGGTGGACAAGGCGGACATCGAGTTCCCCAACGACCTGCTGCTGGAACTCGACCGCATGGAGTTCCATGTCTACGAGACGCAAGAGACGGTCAAGGCGCGGCACCGCCCCATCGTCTTCATCACCTCCAACAATGAAAAGGAACTGCCGGACGCCTTCCTGCGCCGCTGTTTCTTCCACTACATCCGCTTCCCCGACCGCGACACGATGGAGCGCATCGTCGAAGTGCACTTTCCGCGGGTCCACAAGGAGCTGGTGCGCGAGGCGCTGAGCGTGTTCTTCGAGATGCGCGAGGTGCCGGGCCTGAAGAAGAAGCCGTCCACCTCGGAACTGCTCGACTGGCTGAAACTGCTGCTGGCCGAGGACGTCTCGCCGGAAGTGCTGCGGGCCAAGGACGCCAAGACCCTGATCCCGCCGTTGCATGGCGCGCTGTTGAAGAACGAGCAGGACGTGCACCTGTTCGAGCGCCTGGCCTTTCTGGCGCGACGCGGCAGCTAGCGCCGGCACGGCAAGCCCCGGAGGCCGCCCATGTTCATCAACTTCTTCCTGGAGCTGCGCAAGGCCAAGGTGCCAGCCAGCCTCAAGGAATATCTGATGCTGCTGGACGCCATGCGGCAGGGCGTGCCGGAGCACAGCGTGGAGAACTTCTACTACCTCTCGCGCGCCAGCCTGGTGAAGGACGAGCGCAACCTGGACAAGTTCGACCGGGTGTTCGCCACCGTGTTCAAGGGCCTGGAGCCGGACGACAGCGTGGAAGAGAAGGAGATTCCGGAGGAGTGGCTGAAGAAGCTGGCCGAGCTCTACCTGACGGAGGAGGAGAAGCAGAAGATCCTGTCGTTGGGCGGCTTCGAGAAGCTGATGGAGGAACTGAGGAAGCGCCTGGAGGAGCAGCACAAGCGCCACCAGGGCGGCAGCAAGTGGATCGGCACCGCCGGCACCTCGCCCTTCGGCGCCTATGGCTACAACCCCGAGGGCGTGCGCATCGGCCAGGACAAGTCGCGCAATCGCCGCGCCGTGAAAGTGTGGGACAAACGCGAGTACAAGAACTTCGACGACACCGTGGTGCTGGGCACGCGCAACATCAAGGTAGCGTTGCGCCGGCTGCGTCGTTTCGCGCGCGAGGGCGCCGAGGAGGAACTCGACCTCGACGGCACCATCAAGAACACCGCCAAGAATGCCGGCTATCTCGACATCAAGATGCAGCCCGAGCGGCGCAACAAGGTCAAGGTGCTGCTGCTGCTGGACGTGGGCGGCTCGATGGACGACCATATCCGCACCTGCGAGGAACTGTTCTCGGCCGCGCGCACAGAGTTCAAACACCTGGAATACTACTATTTCCACAACTGCCTCTACGAGAAGGTGTGGAAGGACAACCGCCGCCGCCATGCCGAGCACATCGCGACCTCGCAGGTGCTGCACACCTATCCGCCCGACTGGAAGGTGATCTTCGTCGGCGATGCCTCGATGAGCCCCTATGAGATCGTTTATCCGGGCGGCTCGGTCGAGCACTGGAACGAGGAAGCGGGCCAGGTCTGGATGGGCCGCCTGCTGGACCAATTCAAGCACGCCGTGTGGCTGAACCCGGTGCCGGAAAAACACTGGGAATACACACCCAGCCTGACCATGATGAAGCAGATCATGAAGAACCGCATGTACTCGCTGACGCTGGACGGCCTCGACTGCGCCATGCGCGAACTGAACCGCTGACGGGGGCCCGCGCATGAAGATCGCCATCATCGGCACCGGCGCGATGGGCTCGGTCTATGCCGCGCTGCTGGCGGACGCCGGCAACGAAGTCTGGGCGATCGACGCCTGGGCCGAACACGTCGCCGCGATGCGCAACAAGGGCCTCAGGCTCACCGGCAAAAGCGGCGACCGCACGGTCAGGCTCAACGCCAGCACGCATGCCGCCGATGCCGGGCGCTGCGACCTGGTGATCATCGCCACCAAGGCAATGCAGGTGCGCCTGGCCGCGGAAAGCGTCATGCCGCTGATCGGCAACGATACCGCCATTCTGTCGATCCAGAACGGCCTGGGTGGGCCGGACACCGCGGCCGAGGTGCTGGGGCGCGAGCGCGTCTCGGTCGGCGTGGTCGGCGGTTTCGGCGCCTCCATCCAGGCGCCCGGCTTGGCGCATCACAACGGCATGGAACTGGTGCGGCTGGGCGAGCTGGAAGGGCCGGTGACAAAGCGTCTGGAACGGGTGGCCGAGGTCTGGCGGGGCGCCGGCTTCACCGTCAAGACCTTCGACGACGTGCAGCAGCTCGTCTGGGAGAAACTGATCTGCAATACCGCGTTTTCCGGCCCCTGCTGCATCACCGGCCTGACCGTGGGCGAGGTGATCGCCGATGCGAATGCCTGGCCGATCGCGCATGGCTGCGCGGCCGAGGCGTTCCAAGTGGCCAAGGCAAAGCGCATTCACCTGGAGTTCGACGATCCCCTCGCCTATGTGCGCGAGTTCGGGCTGAAGATCCCCAAGGCCAGGCCCTCGATGCTGCTCGACCACCTGGCCGGGCGGGCTTGCGAGATCGACGTCATCAACGGCGCCATCCCGCGCGAGGGCGGGAAGCTGGGTGTGCCGACGCCGCTCAACGACTTCGTGGTCGCCGTGGTCAAGGCGCGCGAGGCGGGCATCCTGCGCGCCAAGGCAGCGGCTTAGGCGGCGGCGGGCCGCGCCTGGCGCGCCACCGGCGCATCGGCGATGGGCAGGTGCACGACAGCGGCGAACAGGCCCAAGGCCACCGCGGCCAGCCAGACGGCTTCGTAGGAGCCGGTCAGGTCGTAGGCATAGCCGCCGAGCCAGGCGCCGAGGAAGCTGCCGACCTGGTGCGAGAAAAAGACGATGCCGGACAATGTCGCGAGAAAGCGCACGCCAAAGATCTGCGCCACCAGGCCGCTGGTCAGCGGCACCGTGCCGAGCCAGAGGAAGCCCATGCCGATGGCCAGCGCGTAGGCCGAGCCGTCCGAGAACGGCAGCGCCAAGAACAGTCCGATCACAGCGGCGCGCGCCAGGTAGATGGCGCTCAGCAGGTATTTCTTGCGCCAGCGGTCGCCCAGCCGGCCGAACCAGAAGGCACCGATGATGTTGAACAGGCCGATCAGCGAGAACGCGACGGCGCTGGCGGTGGGCGACATGCCGCGATCGCTGAGATAGGCGGGCAGGTGGGTGCCGATGAAAGCGACGTGAAAGCCGCAGACGAAATAGCCGGAAATCAGCAGCCAATAGCCGCCATGCCCGCCGGCCTCGCGCAAAGCCTGACCCAGCGACTGCGCCGCGCCGCCCTTGGCCTCGGGCGCCGGCGTCTTCAGGCCAAGCGCCAACAAGAACACGCCCGCGACCACAAGCGCCAGCATCAGGAAGGCGCCCCGCCAGCCGAAACTGGCTTGCAGTGCCTGCGCCAGCGGCACCATGGCAAACATGCCGAATGACCCGCCGGCGGTCAGCAGGCCGAAGGCTTGGCTGCGGCGTTCCGCCGGCACCACCCGGCCGACGGCGCCGACGGCGGTGCTGAAGGTGGTGGCGCTGAGCGCCAAGCCGATCAGCAAGCCGGACGCCAGATAGAGCTCGGCCGGCGTGCTGGCATGGGCGGTGCCAATCAGGCCCAGGACATACACGGCCGCGCCGACGAGCGCGACCCGGACCGAGCCTTTCCGGTCGACCAGCGCGCCAACGAACGGCATGCCGACGCCGAACACCAGATGGCTGATCGCCGAAGCCAGCCCGAACACCTGCCGGCCGACGCCCAGATCGCCGACCATGGCCGATTGGAAAACACCGCGTGCTTGGCTGATGCCCATGGCCATCGTCACCATGGCGCCGCCGCAGAGAATGACGATCCAGGCAGTGCGCGAGAACAAGCGATCGATTGCTCCGGGGCCGAAAGATTTGCTTGCCGAGCAACAGGTAGACGGCGCCCGACGCCGTGTCACATGAACTTATGTCCGCGATTACATGAACTTATGAACGATGTCCGTCGAAGACTCGACGCCGATCTGGTCAAAATGCTTCTTCAGAAATAAATCTGTTTTGCGTCGCCCAAGCTGAAATAGATGCTGAAGGAAATCCCAGTCGGCGTTGAGCTTGCTGGAAACGCTGAGCATCGACATTTCCATTTCCGCGTCCACGGTATGGACATACATACGCTTGTAGTGATTGCTATCCAGTATGTTCTTGTCGATCAGCGACGTGATGAAATGGATCATCCGCATTTCCCGCATCAGCGAGGAATTGAAGCTGAGCGTATTGATACGGTCGAGGATCGTGCGCGCGGTGCGCGGCACGTCGGGAATGTTGATCGGATTGATCTGCACGATCAGCACGTCACGACAATCAGTGTGATAAATTAGCGGATACAGCGGGGGATTGCCGATATACCCGCCATCCCAATAATACTCGCCGTCGATCTCCACCGCCTGGAACATGAACGGCAGGCAGGCCGATGCCATTACCGCCTTGACATTGATCGTCTTGTTGTCGAACACGGTAATCCGGGCGTTCAGCACATTGGTGGCACAAACGAACACCTTGACCCGGTCGCTGGCGTGCAGCACCTCGAAATCGACCACCTCATCCACGATGTCGCGCAGCGGATTGACATCGCCGGGGTTGAGTTCGTAGGGCGAAAACAGCCGCGACAGATTGTCGATCATCTGCCACATCGGCGAGAAATCCATATTGCCGCGACTATGCAGCTTGTCCAGCCAGGACGGCTGCAAGGGACCGTTCTTGCTGGCATCGGAGATCTTCCGCCAAAATTGCTCCAGCACCTTGCGCGCTTCAGGTTTGCCGCCCTTGGCAAGACCGTAGGCGGCGACGGCGGTGTTCATCGCGCCGGCACTGGTGCCCACCAGCCCTTCGATCTCGATCCGCTCGTCCTCCAGCAACCGGTCGAGCACCCCCCAAGTGAATGCGCCGTGCGAGCCGCCGCCCTGCAGCGCCAGGTTCAGCTTTTTCGCATTCGGCCTGCTGCCCTCGACGTTCATGCCCCGCCCCCTCGTTAACCCTGTTCGCCGCGCCGGCACTATAGCACTGGAACCCTGGGCGCCAACGCTGGGCGCTTGCACCACGCCAGCCCGCGGATTAGATGTGATGGGCACAAGGACGGGCGGCCGAAACAGGCTGGCTGGACAAGGAACTGGCGGGAAGAAACGCTGCGGAGCTGGTCGCTCGCGCGGGCGCCCTTGGCGCCCTGCGCGACGCGGCACGCAACCTGCGCGGCGGAGGCTGGTTCATGGTCCGTCTGGTTTGGGCGTCGGGGTTGGTCGGAGGACAAGCCGCGGCGCGGCTGACGACGTTGGGGCCAGTTGGGAGAGCTTGACGTGAGCGCCAGGGCGCAAAGCACCGCTGAACGCATCGATACGACGGCCGAGCGACGCCGTCTTGAATCCGTCGTCGTCCGCTTTGCCGGCGACAGCGGCGATGGCATGCAGCTTACCGGCACCCGCTTCACCGAGGCGGTGGCGCTGGCCGGCAACGATCTGGCGACCTTTCCGGATTTTCCGGCCGAGATCCGCGCGCCGACCGGCACGACCTACGGTGTCTCGGCCTTTCAGATAAATTTCGGCGCACGCGAGATCCGTACCTCGGGCGACCAGCCGGACGTGCTGGTGGCGATGAACCCCGCCGCGCTCAAGGTCAATGTCCGCGATCTGCGCGATGGCGGCCTGTTGGTGGTTGATACCGGCTCGTTCAAGGACCGCGACCTCAAGAAGGCCGGCTACGAGCAGAACCCGCTGACTGATGGCAGTCTGAAGCGCTACCAGGTAGTGGAGATCGATATCTCCAAGCTGACCTTGGAAGCGGTCAAGGCGACCGGCCTTAGCCAGCGCGACGCCCTGCGCTGCAAGAACATGTGGACGTTGGGCTTGGTCTACTGGATGTACGACCGCGACCGCAAGGCGACGGTCGACTGGCTGACCCAGCGCTTTGCCAAGCGCCCGGAACTGGCGGCCGCCAACATCGCCGCGGTCAATGCCGGGCACGCTTTCGGGGAGACCGCCGAACTGCCGGGCATCCAGGGCTTCTATGTTCCGCCGGCCAGCATCTCACCCGGTCTCTACCGCACCGTGACCGGGGCGGAGGCGTTGTCCTGGGGTCTCGTGGCCGGCACTCAGCTCGCCGGCCTGAAGATGGTGTTCTGCTCCTATCCGATCACACCCGCCTCCTCGGTGTTGCATGCGCTAGCCGGCATGAAGCAGTTCGACGTGCTGACCTTCCAGGCGGAGGACGAGATCGCCGCCGCCTGTGCGGCGATCGGCGCCTCCTATGCCGGCGCGCTCGGTATCACTTCCAGTTCGGGCCCGGGCGTGGCGTTGAAGACCGAGGCGATCGGTCTTGCGATCGGCGTCGAACTGCCGCTGGTGGTGGTCAACTCGCAGCGCGCGGGCCCCTCGACCGGCATGCCGACCAAGACCGAGCAATCCGATCTGTTCCAATCGGTCTGGGGCCGCAACGCCGACAGCCCGGTGGCGGTGCTGGCGGCACGCTCGGCCGGCGATTGTTTCGAGGTGGCGGTCGAGGCGGTGCGCCTGGCGACCCGCTTCATGACGCCGGTCATCCTGCTGACCGACGGCTATCTGGCGAACGCGGCGGAACCTTGGCGCATCCCCGAATTCGCCAAACTGCAACCGTTCCCGGTGCGCTTCCACACCGACACGGCCGGCTTCCAGCCGTTCCTGCGCGACGAGACGACGCTCGCCCGGATCTGGGCAAAGCCGGGCACGCCCGGTTTGGAGCACCGCATCGGCGGCCTGGAGAAGGACTACAATACCGGGCACATCTCCTATGACCCCGACAATCATCAGAAGATGACCGAGGTCAGGGCCGCCAAGATCCGCAACATCGCCAACGACATCCCGCCGCAGATCGTCGACCAGGGCCGGCCGATGGGGCGCATGGCGGTGGTCGGCTGGGGTTCGACCTACGGCCCGATCAGCCGCGCGGTGTCCAATGCCCGCAAGCGCGGCCTCGACGTGTCGCACATCCACCTACGTTACCTTTGGCCGATGCCGCGCAACCTGGGCGAACTGCTCCGCGGCTACGAACAGGTCCTGGTGCCAGAGATGAACATGGGCCAGTTGAAGGCCATTCTGCGGGCGGAATATCTGGTGCCGGCCGCGGGACTGAACAAGGTCAGCGGCCAGCCGTTCAAGATCGCCCAGATCGAGCAGGCCATCGTCGCCGGGCTGGAGGGTTGAGCCATGAACGCACCCACCAAGATCGACAAGCTGCAACCCAAGGACTTCGCCTCGGACCAGGAATTGCGTTGGTGCCCGGGCTGTGGCGACTATGCCATCATCAAGAGCGTGCACAAGGCGCTGGCCGATCTGGGCGCGACGCGCGAGAACACCGTGTTCGTCTCGGGCATCGGCTGCGCCGCCCGCTTTCCCTATTACATGTCGACCTACGGCTTTCACACCATTCATGGCCGCGCCCCGGCCATCGCCTCGGGCATCAAGCTTGCCAACCCCGAACTTGACGTGTGGATCGTCAGCGGCGACGGCGATGCCCTGTCGATCGGCGGCAACCATCTGTTGCACCTGTTGCGGCGCAACGTCGATGTCAATTTCCTGCTGTTCAACAACGAGATCTACGGCCTGACCAAGGGTCAGTATTCGCCGACCAGCCGGCTGGGCACGAAGTCGCCTTCGACGCCGTTGGGTTCGGTCGAATTGCCGGTTTCGGCGACGGTGTTCGCATTGGGCGTCGGCGCGCGCTTCGTTGCCCGCGGCATCGACACCCAGCAGCAGCGTCTGCCCGAGGTGCTGAAGCGCGCGCATGCCCATCGCGGCGCGTCGTTCGTGGAAATTTTCCAGAACTGCATCGTCTACAATGACGGTGCGTTCGACGGCTTCACCGCCAAGCCGGTGGCGGACGAAGCGCAGATCCACCTGGAACATGGCAAGCCCCTGCTCTACGGCAAGGATCGCAAGCGCGGCCTCAGGCTCGATTTGCGGCGTCTGCGGCTGGAAGCGGTGACGCTGGGCGAGGCCGGGGTCGGCGAGGCGGACATCCTGGTGCATGACGAAACGAATCGCACGCTCGCCGGCATGCTGGCGGCGCTGGAGCCGCCGATGCCAGTGGCGATCGGGGTGCTGTATTGCGATCCGGCGCCGACCTACGAAGCGGCGGTGCAACGCCAGGTGGACGAGGTGCGCGCCAAGCAGAGCCGCGCGCCGGACCTCGATGCCCTGATGCGTCGGGGCCATACCTGGACCGTCACCGCCTAGGCCACGGGCGCGGCCCGGCCTCGCCGGGGGCTGGGCCGCTCGGTTGCGTTGCGCCATCCACCCGCCTGATCAAGCGCCGCCAGTCCGGGCCGCCGGCGCCCTTCCCGTTGCCTGAGGATCGCCAGCATGAGCATCAGCGTCGCCATCGTCGGCTCGGGCCCCAGCGGCTTCTACACCGCGGGCGAACTGCTGCGCGCCGTGAAAGGCTGCCAGATCGACGTGATCGACCGCCTGCCGGCACCTTTCGGCCTGGTGCGCTACGGCATCGCGCCCGACCATCAAAGCACCAAGAACGTGCAGCGGCTGTTCGACAAGACCGCGCGCGACACGGCCGTGCGCTATTTCGGCAATGTCGAGATCGGCAAGGACGTCAGCCTGCACGAGTTGCGCGCCTGCTACGACGCGGTGGTGCTGGCCGTGGGCGCGCCGCTCGACCGGCCGCTGGGCGTCAAGGGCGAGGACAAGCTGGGCGTCTATGGCAGCGCGGCCTTCGTCGGCTGGTATAACGGGCATCCCGACTTCCGGCACCTCGATCCCCTGCTCGATTGCCGCGCCGCCGCGGTGATCGGCAACGGCAACGTGGCGCTCGACATCGCCCGCCTGCTGGTGCGCACGCGGGCCGAGCTCGAGGCCTCCGACATGCCGGACTTCGCCGTCGACGCCATCGCCCGATCGCCCTTGACCGACGTCTATGTGTTCGGCCGGCGCGGCCCGATGGATGCCAAGTTCACCATCGGCGAGCTGCGCGAGATGGGCGAACTGGAAGACGGCGTCGCCCTGGTCGACGCCGCGCAATTGCCCGAGACGCTCGACGGCTACAGCGAGGAAGAGCGCCGCGCCCGCGCGCGCAATATCGAGATCATCAAGGCCTGGGTGCCCAATCGGCCCGCGGCCAAGCGCAAGCGGGTGCATTTCGCTTTTTATGCGTCCCCCGTCGAGGTATTGGGCGATGCACGGGTGCGCGGCCTGCGGCTGGAGCGCACCCGCGTCGAGGGCCAGCGCGCGGTCGGCACCGGCCAGTTCTTCGAGGTCGAATGCGGCTTTGTCGCCGCCGCCATCGGCTATCGCTCGCCGGTCATCGCCGGCGCGCCGTTCGACGAAAAGCAGGGGCTCTACATCAACGACGACGGCCGAATCGGGCCGGGCCTCTATGCCGTCGGTTGGGCGATGCGCGGACCGACCGGCGTCGTCGGTACCAATCGGGCGGACGGCAAGACCGTTTCCGCGCATATCGCCGCCGATCTCAAGACCGCGAGCAAGCCGGGCCGCCCGGCGTTCCAGGCGAAGCTGGCCGAACGCGCGGTGCGCGTGGTCGACTATGCCGATTGGCTGAAGTTGGAAGCGGCGGAGGTGAAGAACGCCCGCCCCAAGGCGCCCCGGCGCAAATTCGTCGAGCTGGAAGAGGTCTTGCGCTTCCTGGCGACTGCGCCTTCGGGCGCTTGACAGGCCCGCGCGGCCGCCCGTTTAGTCCGAACCAGCGGCGCGTGCGCGATCGGCCTTGCTCAGCCGGGCGCGCCCGGGAGCATGAGGCCCATGGGCACTGTACAGGTCATCATCGGCCTCATGGCGGCGGCGGTTGGCTTGGCGTGGCTTGCGCGGCACCTGGCGATCCCCTACCCGGTGGCCCTGGTCGTCGGCGGCCTTGCCTTGAGTGCGACGCCCGGCCTGCCCGCGCTGCATCTCGACCCGCAACTCGTGCTGCTGCTGTTCCTGCCGCCAATTCTCTACCAGGCGGCCTTGTTCACGTCCTGGCGGGATTTTCGCGCCAACCTGCGGCCGATCGGCATGCTGGCGGTCGGCCTGGTGGTCGCCACCACCATCGTGGTCGGCGGCGCCCTGAAATTGCTGCTGCCTGAGCTGCCCTGGGCCGCCTGCTTCGCGTTCGGCGCCATCGTCTCGCCACCCGACGCGGTGGCGGCCACCGCGATCTTCAGCCGCCTCAATATCCCGCGCCGCATCGTCACCATTCTGGAAGGCGAAAGCCTGGTGAACGACGCGACCGGACTGGTGATCTACAAGCTCGCGGTGGCCGCCGCGATAACCGGTGCCTTCTCCATCGTCGAGGCCACGTTCGAGTTCGTGCAGCTGGCCGTCGCCGGGGTTGCCATCGGCCTTCTTCTAGGCTGGCTGTTCATCGCGCTGCACAAGCATCTGAACGATCCGCTGACCGAGATCGGCCTGTCGCTCGTGCTGCCCTACGCCGCCTGGCTCGCGGCCGAGGCGGCGCACGGCTCCGGGGTGCTGGCGGTGGTGGCGGCCGGTCTCTTGCGCGGCTGGTACGCGCCCGAGGTGTTTTCGCCTGCCACCCGATTGATCGGCTATAGCACCTGGGAAATCGTGGTGTTCGTGCTGAACGGCCTGGTCTTCATCCTGATCGGCCTGCAGCTGCGCGACATCGCGCAGAACCTGTTCGGCTATGGCCTGGACCAACTCGCGCTGCATGCGCTGGCGATCGGTGCGGTGACCATCCTGGCCCGGTTCGCCTGGGTGCTGCCCAGCACCTATCTGCCGCGCCTTCTATCGGGCCGCCTGCGCGCCCGCGATCCCCAGCCGCCCTGGCGGGACGTGGTGATCGTCGGCTGGTGCGGCATGCGCGGCATCGTTTCGCTGGCGGCGGCGCTGGCCTTGCCCTACACCACGGCGCAAGGAATGCCGTTTCCCGGCCGCGATCTGCTGATCTTCCTCACCTTCGCTGTGATCATCGTCACCCTGGTGCTGCAAGGCGTGTCGCTGTCGCCCTTGATCCGCCTGCTGGGCGTTGGCGAGGATAGCGTGCTGGCGCGTGAGGAGCGGGTGGCGCGGCTCAAGACCACCTTTGCCGCCTTGCGCGAACTCGACCGACTGGTGACAGGCAAAGGCGTGCCGGAGGAGCTGGCGAAGAACCTGCGGAAGGAATATATCGCCCGCTATCGTCAGGCCAAGCGCTCCAGCGGCGGTAACGCCAGCGGCGACGCCGGGCATCGCTTGCGGCTTGCCTGCATCGCCGCCGAACGTCGCCGGCTGATCAAGCTGCGGCGCGAGGGTACGATCGGCGACGAAGTGCTGCATCGCATCCAGCGCGAGCTCGACCTCGAGGAAGTGCGGCTGGTCGGATAGCTTGAGGAGCAGGAGCGAGGGGCCGATGCCGCGCTATATCCGACCCGCCAATCTGGCGGAAGCCGCCGCGGCCCTGGCATCGCGGCAGGCGGTCGTGCTGGCGGGCGGCACGGAACTCTATCGCGTGGCCTTCCCGCCGGCCGGCGCGACGGTGATCGACCTCGCCCGGCTCGACGAGTTGCGCCAGATCGTCTGCGGCGAAGCCGGCCTTTGCCTGGGCGCCTTGGCGCGCTGGAGCGACCTGCTGGAAGCCGAACTGCCCGATTGGGCAGCGCCTTTGCGCGAAGCGGCCGAGGCGATCTCAACGCCGCAGATCCGCCACGCCGGCACATTGGGAGGCAACCTGGCTTCGCGTACCGGCGAGGGCGACGGGGCGGTGGCCCTGCTGGTGCTGCAGGCGCGCGCGCGGGTATGCGGACCTGCCGGCTTCGGCGAACTGCCGCTTGCGCAATTCCTGACGCGTCCGCCAGACGACGTGGCGCTGCTCACCCACATCATGGTGCCGCCGCCTGGCCCGCATACCCGCGCGGGCTTCAGGAAACTGGGGCTGCGAAAAGCCTTGGGCCCGCCGATCGGCGCGGTGGCGGCGAGCTTGCGGCGCGACCGCGCCGGTGCCGTAGAGCGGGCATGCGCGGCGGTTGCCGCGCCGGGCTTGCGGCCGATGCGGCTCATGGTCCTGGAAGAGCGACTGCACGGCCTGCCGCCCGGCAGCGATCCCTCGCCCCTGGTCGATGCCGCGATCGCCGCGCTTCCCGAGCCGCGCGACGACGAGGCGTGCAGTGCCGGCTATCGACGGCACGCGCTGGCCGCCTTGTTGCGCCGCTTGTTGGCCGAATTGGACGGGGCGCCATGAGCGAGCCGGTGACCATCCAGTTCGTGCTGAATGGCCGGCGCGTAAGCGCGGCGGTCGATCCGCTGGCGCGGCTGGCCGACGTGCTGCGCCAGCAGTTCCGTTGCCTTGGCGTGAAAACCGGCTGCGTGGTTGGCGGCTGCGGTATCTGCACCATCCTGCTGGACGGCGTTCAGGTCTGCGCCTGCTTGACTCCGGCCGCGCATGCCGACGGCAAGCTGGTGATCACGGTGGAAGGCCTGGCTTCGCAATTCGGCGTGCTGAGCCGTGTCCAGCAGGCGTTCCAGCGGCACGGCGCCCTGCAATGCGGCTATTGCACCGCCGGCATGCTGATCGCCGCGACCGAAGTGGTGGCGGCAAAGCAGCAGCCGAGCGAAGCCGACATCGTGGCCTCGCTGTCGGGCGTGCTTTGCCGGTGCACCGGCTATCGCGCCGCGGTGGCGGCGACGCTCGACGCGCATGTCGTGGGTCTGGCGCCCCCGCCACCGGTTGGCGGTGCGCTGGGGGCCGCGGCTCCGCGCCTGGACGCACTGCCGAAGCTCACCGGCCAGCAGCGCTTCGTCGCCGACCTGGTGCCGGCCGGCGCGCTGGAGCTCAGGCTGGTGCGGGCGCCCCTGGGCCCGGCGGAGATTCGGCTTGGCGACATGGTTGGCTTCCGCGCCCGCCACCCCGCGCTGGCCCTGGTACTGGCGGCGCGAGATCTGCCGACGCCGGGCATCCTGGCCAAGGATCGTGTCGCCCGTCGCGGGCAAGCCGTGCTGGCGCTGGTCGGCGAGCCGGCGCTGTTCGCCGATGGACTGCCCGCGGACTTGCCGCTCGCCTATCGGCCGCTGCCGGAGCCGGACCGGCAACCGGCGCCGGCGCATCGTCTGGAGCGCGGCGCGCCGGCGTCGGTGCCTGCTCAGGCGAGCGTCGCGTACGCGCTGAGCTTGCCGGCCGCTCAGACGGCCTCTTTGGAAGCGCCCGCCGCCATCGCCCAACGGCAGGGCGACCGCTTGTCGCTTACCCTGCCGGCCTCGGACATCGACGGCTTGGGCGAGACGATCGCGACCCTGCTCGACCTGGCGCCGGCCGCCATCGAGATCCTGGCGACCGGCTGCTGTGGCCGGTTCGGGGCGATGACCAGCGGATTGCGCGACGTCGCGCCGTTGTTGGCGCTGGCGGCCTGGCGGCTGTCGCGCCCGGTTGCCTATGTGGCCGGCCTGAGCCTGGCCGATCCCGCAGGTGCGCCGCCACGGCAGCGGCGGATCGCGGTTCAGGCCGAGGCGGACGGCGAGGGTCGCTTGCTGCGTTTGGCCTATGACGCTGAAGCGGAGATCGCCGTCGGCGGCGCCGCGCAACTCGACCGTCTGCTCGAGGAGACCGCGCTGCCTTATCCGGCACGCCATGTCAGCCTGACGCTGCGCGCCATCGGTTCGGCATCCGGCGACTTCCAGGCGGGCCTGCACGCAAGCCATCTGGCGATAGCCACGGAGGCCGCGATCGATGCCCTGGCCGCGCGCCTGGAACTCGACCCGCTGTCCTATCGCCTGTCGCTGCTGTCGGCGAGCGACCCGCTGGGCCACTGCCTGCGGGCGCTGCGGGGCTCTTGGCAACGCGCGATGACCGAGGCGGCGGCATACAACGCGGCCGGCGGCAGCCGTCGCCGTAGCGTCGGCTTGGCGGCGGTGACGGTTCGTCCGCAACGCCAAGCGGCCGGGACCCAGCCGGCGGCGCGTCTGGCGCTAGGCGCCGACGGCAGCCTGACACTCAGCCACGCGCTGTGCGATCTGGGCCAAGGCTCGGCCACCGCGTTGGCGCAAGTCGCGGCCGATGCCCTGCATTTGGCGGCCGACCGCGTGGCGGTGGCGCAGCTCCCCTGCCCCTGTCCCGGCCTCGACACGGTTACCGCGGCCCGCGCGACCGCGCAGGCAGCGGCGCAATTGCTGTCGGCCTTGCGCCGTCTGGCCGCAGCGACGCCTGAGGCTTCGATCGAGTTCTCCGGCAATCATGTGCGCTTCCGCTCCGCTGGAGCCGACCGCCTGCTCGACCTCTCGCGGCTGCCGCACGAAGCGGATGGCAGCGTGCTGAGCGCCATGGCCGCGGCGGGGGCGCATGCCCGTGCCCTGGTCAGCGCCGCCCAACTAGTCGAACTGACGGTCGACCTGGAGCTGGGCATCGCCCGCGTGCTGCGGGTGGTGGCGGCACAGGAAGTCGGCTGTGCGATCAACCCGTCGCTGGTCGAAGCACAGATCACCGGCGGCATCGCGCAAGGCATCGGCTACGCGCTGTTCGGCAGCCGCGCGATCGGCGTCGAACTGGTGCTGCCGACCGCCGCCGACATGCCGCAGGTCAGCGTGCTGCCGGTCACCGCCGGTCGCCAGCCGAGCCTGTCCGACGCCAAGCCGGTGGGCGCGCTGGGCGGCCTCGCCACCCCGGCGGCGGTCGTGGCCGCGCTCAACCGGGCCATCGGCGGCCAGCTTCACGAGTTGCCGGCCACGCCGGAACGGCTCCTCGCCGCGCGCGGGCATGGCCGTGGCTGAGTTCGACCTGTCACGCGTCTCCATTCTGTTGGCCGAAGACAACCATTACATCCGCGTGCTGCTCTTCCAGTGCCTGAAGGCTCTGGGCATAGGTCTGGTGCGCACTTGCAAGGACGGCGGCGAGGCGATCGAAGTTCTGCGCGCGTTGCATGTTGACCCCGGCAAGGCTGGGGCGGGCGAGTTCGATGTGATCGTCGCCAACTGGCAGATGGCCCCCGTCGATGGCTTGGCATTGCTGCGCTGGGTGCGGCGGCACCAGGAATCGCCTGCCCGCTTCGTTCCTTTCATCATGGTGACCGGGCATGCCGACCGGGCCAAGGTCGAGCAGGCGCGCGACATGGGTGCGACCGAAGTGCTGGCCAAGCCGTTCTCGGTGCAGACGCTGGCCGAACGGCTGGCGCAAGTGATCGACCGGCCGCGGCAGTTCGTGCACACTTTCGACTATTTCGGCCCGGATCGTCGGCGCTGCGTGCCGGCCGTGCCCGGGCGGATCGAGCGCCGCACCATCACGGAAGCAGAGATCGAAGTTGTCTACGACTGACGATGCCTCGCCGGAGGCGGCCTGGCGCAGGCCACGGACCCGGGTGCGCTTCTATCGCCTGCGCAACCGGCTCAAGGAGAAGACCGCCGGGCTGGGGCAATCCGTCGGCCTGGCCCTGGCGGAGGCGGTGCTGTTGGCGGCCGAGGCGGAGTTCGCCAAACTGTCCGAAGACTATCCGCAATGGGTTCTGGAGCAGCTCGAACGGTTGCAGCAACAGCACCGGGCGGCGGTCGCCGAACCAGCGCGGAGTGCGCTGGCCTTCCAGGCGATCAACGAGATCGCGCACGACATGCGCGGGCAGGGCAGCACTTTCGGCTATCCGCTGATATCGACCGTGGGCGACTCACTCTATCGCTTCAGCCAGGCCCGCGCCGCCTATGACGACAACCAGGTCGAGATCGTCAAGGCGCATGTCGACGCCATGCGGGCGGTGATCCAGGGCCGCGTCAAGGGCGATGGCGGCGAGATCGGCCGGGCGTTGATCGCCAGCATGCAGCGCGCCATCGCCAAATACGCGGGCGCGGTGGGACCGGTCCCCTAGCGCTGCCGCAAGCATCGGCAACTGCACGCGATCCGTGCAGCGTCGAGCCCGCAACGACGGTGCAACACAAGCAAAATCGCGCCGGCGTCCTTTGGCACGCGGTTCGCAACGGAACCACGCAAGGGCGGGACCTGGGGGGCACGACCGCGGCCGGAGCGCCGATGCGAGGGTCGCGCGGCGGCGGCACTGGGTGCGCCAAGGGGGCAGCATGCGCAAGCGGACACCTCGAAGAACCCCATCATTGACGACGAAGCATCGCCGATGAGGGCATGGCCTGCGGCCCAGCCTGCGGATTGGGTGCTGTGGCGGGGTCTATTTGGTCTGCGGTGGCG
>VGEV01000077.1 GCA_016869175.1 Alphaproteobacteria bacterium | reverse complement strand
CGGCCTGGGCCAGTACCATCACCCCGCCGTCGGAGCTGATGCGCCCGCCGTCGAACGACGCGCTCATCTTCTTGCGCCCGACGCTTGGCAAATCGCAGGAGCGTTCTCTATCGTCGGCCATGGCGGGCGTGGCGCCTCCCTGCTCTCGTGAAGGACCGGCTTAGACCACCAAATCCTGAACGAAATCAGTGAGCTATGCTACACCCGCCGCACCGATACGGCCCGCGCCACGAATAATCCAGGCTAGGTTCGCCCGTGGCCCGTTCGGCGGCATAAAGCTGGCCCAGCCCGGCCCAGCCGCGGCGTCCTGCCGCTTGGCGAGCAGCGCGGCACCCTCCTGCCCCTTCCCTTGAGCCATGCCTCGACCCCATTGCTCCTCATTTGTTCTAAGCGGTCAAGGCTGGCGGCGGCAACTGCAGTCACAAGAGTTTTTGTCGCCTGGTCCCGGCCGGTTCCGGCACCGGTCCGCTCGCATGGGGCGGCGCCGGTCGCGCCAATCGGCCGAAGCTCAGCCTGCCAGCCGGGCCAGCGCGGCGCGGGCGCGTTCGCGGTGCGGCTCGCGGATGTGATCGCTGACCGCGCGATAGGCGGCATAGAGCACCGTGGCATCGTCGCCGAACCCGACATGCGCCAGGAAATCCGGCACCAGGTCGGTCGGCAGCACGAAATAGGCCAGCGCCGCCAGCAGGATGGCCTTGGCGTGGCGGGGCGTTGCCGGATCGGTGGCGCAGTAATAGCCTGCCACCAGGTCGGCGGCGAAGGGCAGCCGCGGCAGCACGCGCTTCAGCTTGGGCCAGAAGCCGGCGAACACCCGCCGCCGGTTGTGGGCCTCGTCGCTTGCCCCGAGCGGCGCCGGTTCGCGTGCCTCCATGGCCCGGGATATGGGCGGCCGGCATCGGCATCGCAAGCGGCGGGCCGATCTGCTAAGAGGCGCGCAACTGGCAGCAGGGGGAAGCGATGCGGTTGACGGACCAGGTGGCGGCGGTGACCGGCGGCGCCTCGGGCCTGGGCGCGGGCACCGCGCGCAAATTCGCCGCGGCCGGCGCCAAGCTGGCGGTGCTGGACATCCAGGACAAGCTGGGCGAGGCGGTGGCCAAGGAGACCGGCGGCCTCTACCAGCGCTGCGACGTGACCGACGAGGCAAGCGTGGCGGCGGCGCTGGACGCGGTCAAGGCGAGGTTGGGCGTGCCGCGCATCCTGGTCAATTGCGCCGGCACCGGCATTGCCGTGCGCACCACCTCGCGCGGCCGGCCGCACCCGCTCGACCAGTTCGAGCGCATCATCAAGATCAACCTGATCGGCAGCTTCAATTGCATCCGCCTGGCGGCGACCGCCATGGCCGAGCTGCCGCCGCTGGAACATGGCGAGCGCGGCGTGATCATCAACACCGCCTCGGTCGCCGCCTTCGACGGGCAGATCGGCCAGGCCGCCTACAGCGCCTCCAAGGGCGGCGTCGTCGGCATGACGCTGCCGATCGCCCGCGACCTGGCCGATCTCGGCATCCGCGTCGTCACCATCGCGCCCGGCATCTTCGAGACGCCGCTGCTCGGCACCCTGCCCGAGAACGTGCGCCAGTCGCTGGCCGCCAGCGTGCCGTTCCCCAAGAAGCTCGGCCAGCCGTCCGAATACGCCCAGTTGGCCCGCGCCATCGTCGAGAACGTGATGCTGAACGGCGAGACCATCCGACTGGACGGCGCCATCCGCATGGCGCCGCGCTGAGCCCGGGCGCCCGACCGGAGGGGCGGGCGGCGAGCGCGCGCCGATGCGCCGCGTGCCGGGTCGCATGCCCTCGGCCGCGACGGACTAGCCAGAACCCGCGGGCGGCGGCGTGACGCCGGGCCGTCGCATGGTCGGGCGCCGCTGGCCGCGCGAACCCAGCCAGCCGCGGCGCTGGAAGAACAGTAACAGGCCGCTGGCACCGCCGCCATCAGCGCCAGGGCGAACGGATAGCCATAGGCCCAGCGCAGTTCCGGCATGTTCCAGGGCGACACCTCGCGTTCGGAATTCATGCCATAGACCGAGGCGATGAAGCTCAGCGGAATGAAGATGGTGGAGACGATCGTCAGCACCTTCATCACCTCGTTGATCCGGGCATTGGTGTTGGACAGATAGATGTCGGTCAGGTCGGCCGCGATCTGGCGATAGGTCTCGACGAAGTCGAGCAGCTACACGGCGTGATCGTAGCAGTCGCGGAGATAGATGCGGGTGGGCTGGCCGATCAGCCGGGGCTCGTCGCGCAGGATCGCATTCAGCATCTCGCGCTGCGGCCATATCGCACGGCGCAGCGCCAGGAGGTCGCGTTTCAAGGCATGGATGCCGGCCACCAGTTCGGGCGTCGGCCGGGTCAGCAGCGCGTCCTCCAGCCGGTCCAGCCAATCGCTGTAGTATTCCAGCACCGGAAAGAAGTTGTCGATCACGGCATCGAGCAAGGCATAGGCCAGGAAGTCGGCCTTGCCGAAGCGCAGGCGGCCGCGCCGCTTACGGATGCGCTCGCGCACCGGATCGAAGCAATCGCCATGCGTCTCCTGGAAGGTCAGCACGAAATGTTCGCCCAGGCAGATCGCGATCTGGTCCGTCGTCAGGCCCGCCAGGTCGCGCACATCGGCCTCGCGCGTGACGATGAAGACGTAGTCCTCGAACTCCTCGATCTTCGGCCGCTGGTTGAGATTGACGATATCCTCCAGCGACAGGCTGTGCAGACCGAATACCTCGCCCAATTCGCGCATCAGCTCGTGATTGCCCAGGCCGTCCACGTTGATCCAGACCACCGGCCATTGTCCGACCAGATGCGCGAGCTCGCTGACCTCGCGACACTCCTTCTCGATCAGGTTCTCGGGACCGTAGGCGATGACCCGCAGCCGCGTCGGCAGCGCCTGCGGGTCCGGCACCAGCGTGCCGGGCGGGGCGCGCAGTCCCAGTCGATGCAGCGAACGCGGACGCGCATGCGCCGGCGTCCTATGGGCCATAGCCGTCGATCGCCTTGGCCAGGCGGATGTCGCGCTCCGTCAGGCCGCCCGCGTCGTGGGTCGAGAGCGTGATCGCCACGCGGTTGTAGACATTCGACCATTCGGGGTGATGGTCCAACTTCTCGGCCGCCAGCGCCACCCGCGCCATGAAGCCGAAGGCCTGGCTGAAATCGGCGAAGCGAAAATCGCGCGCTATGGCGTCGCGCCCGTCGACCTCGCGCCACGCCGGCAGTTCCGCCAGCGCCTTGCGTCGCGCCTCGCCCAGCAACTTGCCTGTCATCGTCTTACCCCCCCTTGTGCCACATGCGGGCGGAAGGCCAGCACGGCTTGCTCGGCGTCGGCCAGCGCGGCCGGCGACAATTGCGGGCCGACATGCGCCCTGCCCTCTTCCGCCAGCAGCGCCAGCTCCCGCCCCTCGCCCGGATCGATGCCCTGCGCGACGCCGGCGAGGCGAAACCAGAAATAGGCCTGCGTCAGATCGCGCGGTTCGAGCCGGCCGCGGTAGAGCAGGCTGGCGAGGTTGTACTGCGCGCGGCCATGCCCCATTTCCGCCGCGCGCCGATAGAACTCCGCTGCCCGCGCCGGATCGTGCGGCAGGCCGATCCCCTGCTCGCTGAGATAGCCGAGGTTGAACATCGCCGGAGCATAGCCGCTGTCCGCGGCGATGGTCACCAGCCGGGCGGCTTGCGCCTCGTCCTTGGGCACCCCTTGGCCGCGCAGCAGCAGACGGGCAAGCGCGTTGGCGGCGCGGGCGATGCCCCCCTCAGCGGCCGCCGCGTAGAACCGGACCGCCTCGCCGTCATCGGCGGGCCGGCCCAGTCCGCCTTCGGCCAATTGCCCCAGCACGTAGAGCGCGGTCGGCTGCCCCGCCTCAGCCAACGGCTGGCAGCGCTTGAGGCTGTCGGGCCAGGCCCGGGCAACGAAGGCGATCAGGCAATAGGCGCGCGACGCGTTGCTCTCGCGCGCGTCCGGATTGCTGGCACGCATGCCGTCGGCCGCCCATTGGGCAACGGCAAGGTAGAGCTCCTGCGCCGTCCGCTCGTTCTGCGCAAGCGCCTTGCCGAGCAGTTCGAAGGCTTCCAGGTAATCGATGCCGCCGGTTGCCTCCAGCAGCAGGTAGCGTGCCAGGCGCGTGGTCGCCGGCATGAAGCCTTGCGCCGCGGCCCGGCGCAGCCAGAACTGGCCTTCGCGGTCATCGGGCGGGCCGGCCAGCCCCTCCAGCCGATAGAGCGCAAGGTTGTACTGGGCCCTGTCCAGGCCGGAATCGGCGGCCGCCTGATAGAGCGCCAAGGCGCGCGCGTGGTCCTGCGGCAGGCCTTGGCCCGTGTGATGGCGCTGGGCCAGTTCGAAGGCCGCTTCGCCATCGCCGGCCGCGGCGGCCTTGGCCAGCAGCGTCAGCGCTTCCGTCTCGTCCGCCTCGGTGCCCAGGCCGACCGCGTAATACTGCCCCAGACGCC
Source organism: Alphaproteobacteria bacterium (assembly GCA_016869175.1). Taxonomy (GTDB): domain Bacteria; phylum Pseudomonadota; class Alphaproteobacteria; genus VGEV01. The sequence continues at coordinate 12,545 of VGEV01000077.1, read as the reverse complement.
GCTCGGCGGGCGGATAGCCGGCGCGCGCCGCCCGGCGGAACAGCCGGAAGGCTTCCCTGTAGTCAATCGCCACGCCGCGGCCGCGGTCGTATTGCAGGCCCAAGCGAAACACGCCCTCCGGGCTGCCTTGCTCGGCGGCCGCCCGATGCCAGCGGGCGGCCATCGCCGGGTCGGTTGCGAGCAGCAGTTCCGCGAGGTCGAGTTGCGCGTCGAGATGACCCTGTTCGGCGGCCTGGCCCAGCCAACGCCGCGCCGCCTCGGCGTCGCGCGCGACGCCCATGGCGTAGCGATGCATCAACCCCAGCCGGTGCTGGGCCGCCGGCTCTCCCCGCTCGGCCGCCGGACGCAGCGCCGCCGCCGCTTCGGCAAAGCGGCCTTGGACGAACAGCTGGTCAGCGGGCGAATCGGCGCCGTGGCCCTTGCCGATCGGCAGGAGCGCCAGCAGAAAGGCGGCGACAACGCTGATGCGCATGGCTCCAAGTCCCCTGGCCGACCGGCGGCGAAGTCTACTCAACTTCGCTCCCGCCGGCTAAGCTCGCGGGCGATGGACAAGCGCGAGACGCTAGCGCCGACACTGGATTGCCTGCTCAGCGTGGGCGAGGCCGCGTATCGCGAGATCCCAGAGGAATTGCGGCGTTTCGTCGCCAGCGTGGCGATCCGCGTGCAGGAATTTCCCGACGATGAGACGCTGGCCGAGATGGGCTGCGAGAGCCCGTTCGAGCTGCTGGGGCTGTACCGCGGCATCGGCCTCGACCGGCAGGAAAGTGCCGGCACGCCGGAGGATGTCGACATGATCTTCCTCTATCGGCGCCCGATCCTGGACTATTGGTGCGAAACGGGCGAACCGCTGGAGCGTGTGGTACGCCATGTGCTGATCCACGAGATCGGCCACCATTTCGGCCTGAGTGACGACGAGATGGCGGCGATCGAGGCCGCCGCCTGAAAGGAACCGCACACGATCATGCCCGCCGAGCCGTTGTCCGCCGATCGCCTCTATCGCCGGGTCGACCCGGCCGAACTGCCGTTCCGTTCGACCGAGGAAGTGCCGGACCTGACCACCGTGATCGGCCAGGACCGCGCGGTCGAGGCGCTGGAATTCGGCATCGGCATCAGGCAAGACGGCTACAACCTGTTCGTGCACGGACCGCGCGCTTCCGGACGGCACGCCCTGGTCAAGCGGTTCCTCAGCGAGAAGGCCAAGGGCGAACAGGCGCCGGCCGACTGGGTCTATGTCAACAACTTCGCCGAGCCACGCAAGCCGCGCGCGCTGCGCCTGCCGCCGGGCCGGGCGACCTGCCTGAAGACCGATGTCGAGCGCTTCATTGACGATCTGCGGGCGGCGCTGCCGGCATTGTTCGAGGGCGACGACTACCGCAACCGTCGGCTGGCCATCGACACCGAGTTCCAGGAGCGGCAGGAACACGCCTTCCAGGGCCTGCAGGAGGAAGCGCAGCGTCGCGGCCTGGCGTTGGTGCGCACCCCGATGGGCCTCGCCGTCGCGCCGGTGCGCGGCAACGAGGTGATGCCGCCGGAGGAGTTCCAGAAGTTGCCGGAGACCGAGCGCGAACGGATCCAGCGCGACATCGAGGAATTGCAGGGCCGGCTGCAGCAGACCGTGCTGAAGCTGCCGGAATGGGAGCGCGAACGCCGACAGCGGGTGCGCGATCTGAACCGCGAGCTGACCGTCGCCGTGGTCGCCAATCTGGTCGGTCAGTTGAAGGCCGCCTACGCCGACCTGCCCGATATCTCGCAGCATGTCGAGGCGATGCAGAAGGACATCGCCGAGAACGTGGAGGCGTTTCTGCCGCAAGCCGAACCGCCGACGCCGGCGGTGCGGCCGCCGGCCGAAGCGGCACCGCACCACCTGGACGGCCGGCGACCGGCCCCCTTGCGGCGCTACCTCGTCAACGTCATGGTCAGCAGCGACGGCTCGCTTTCCGGTGCGCCTTGCGTGATCGAGGATCTGCCGACGCAGGCCAATCTGGTCGGCCGGGTCGAGCATCTGGCCGAAATGGGCGCGCTGGTCACCGATTTCGCGCTGATCCGGCCCGGCGCCCTGCATCGTGCGAACGGCGGTTATCTGATCGTCGACTCCCTCAAGCTGCTGCAAAGCCCGATGTCCTGGGAATCGCTGAAGCGCGCCTTGCGCGCCCAGCGCATCCACATCGAGAGCGCGGCACAGATGCTGAGCCTGATCTCCACCGTGTCGCTGGAACCCGAGCCGATCCCGCTGGCGGTCAAGGTGGCCCTGATCGGCGACCGTCAGCTCTACTACCTGCTTTCCGCCTACGACCCGGAATTCGCGGATCTGTTCAAGGTCGAGGTCGACCTGGCCGAGGACACCAAGCGCACGCCGGAATCGGTCAAGGACTACGCCCAGCTCATCGCCACCATCGTGCGCCGCAACCAGCTCAAACCGTTCGCGCGCGATGCAGTGGCGCGGGTTGTCGAGCACGCCGCCCGCCTTGCCGGCGATAGCGGCCGTATCACCGTGCAGGTCGGCATTCTGGGCGACCTCTTGCGCGAGGCCGACTACTGGGCCCGCAACGGCCGCGTTGGCGCCGGCGATGTCGAACGGGCGATCCGCGCGCAGCGCCGCCGCAGCGACCGGATTGCCGAGCGCATGCAGGACATGGTGCTGGAGGAGACCGTGATGGTCGATACCGACGGCGCCAAGGTGGGCCAGATCAACGGCCTCGCGGTCTATGGCCTGGGCAATGTCGCTTTCGGCCGACCCAGCCGGATCACCGCGCGGGTCAGGCTCGGCAGCGGCGAGGTGATCGATATCGAACGTCGGGTGGAACTTGGCGGCCCGCTGCACTCGAAGGGCGTGCTGATCCTGTCCGGCTTCCTGGCCGCGCGCTACGCCGCCGACCGGCCATTGTCCCTGTCGGCCACCTTGGTGTTCGAGCAGTCCTATTCCGGCGTCGACGGCGACAGCGCTTCCTCGACCGAGCTCTATGCGCTGCTGTCGGCGCTGTCCGGGCTGCCGATCGGCCAGAATTTCGCGGTCACCGGCTCGGTCAACCAGATGGGCGAGGTGCAAGCCATCGGTGGCGTCAACGAGAAGATCGAGGGCTTCTTCGACTTGTGCCAGGCGCGTGGCCTGAACGGGCGTCAAGGCGTGTTGATTCCCGTCGCCAACGTCCGTCACTTGATGCTGAAGCCGGAGGTGGTCGAGGCCGTGGCGGCCGGCCGGTTCCGGGTCTTTCCCATCGCCAGCATCGACCAGGGCATCGAGGTGCTGACCGGCGTGCCGGCGGGCACGCCGCAAGCCGACGACCAGTTTCCGCCCGGCAGCGTCAACCGGATGGTGCAGGATCGGCTCAACGAGCTGACCGAACAGCGCCGACGGTTCGGTGCGGCGCTGCGCCCGGACGAGGCGCCGAGCCAACCGGACAAGGAAGCCCGGCCATGAGCAGTTTCAGCAGTCCCATCCGACGCATCATGGTGGCGCTGGATGCGCATGCCTGGGACCTCGACGCGCTGGAGCAAGTGGCCGAGTTAGCGCTCGAGCTGCACGCCGAGCTGGCCGGCCTGTTCGTCGAAGACATCAACCTGTTCCGCCTCTGCGAACTTCCCGGCGGCGAGGTCAGCCTGGCCAGCGGCAGCCTGCGGCGGCCGGAGCGCGAGGCGATGGAACGCGACCTGCGCGGTCAGGCCGAGATGGCACGCCGCACGCTGGAACGGGTGGCGGTGCAGCGCCGGCTCGCCTGGTCGTTCAGAGTCACCCGCGGCCGGACGGAGGAAACGGTGCTGGGCGCGGCGGGCGAGGCCGACTTGGTGGCGCTGGCGCGACGCCATCGCGGCTTCCGGCAGGCCGCCAGCCACGAGCGGGTGGGGCGACAGCGTCAGGCGGTGGCGGCGCATTATCGCGGCGGCGAAGGCGCCAAGCGGGTGCTGGACGTGGCGCTGCGCGCCGCCGCCCGCACGGGCGGCCGGCTGCTGGTGCTGTTGCCAGACGACGACCCGGCGGCCGCCGGGCGTCTGGAAGCCGAGATCGCTGCCGTCTTGGCGAGCAGCGCCATCGGGTTCGAAATCCTGCGTTTCGGGCCGAGCGTCAAGGGCCTGGCCGCGGCCTTGGAACAGACGCGCGCCCGCCTGCTGGTGCTTGAGGCAAGCGTCGCCCGCGCCATCGAAGCGGTGATGCCGGAGGTCGCGGTCGATCTCCTACTGGTGCGCGAACCGGACCGTCAGCCGGCCAGCAATTCCGCGACATAGGCCGGCACGATCGCGGTCGCCGGACCGTGCCGGCGCTCGGCGAACAGCGAGGCCCCCTCGGAAGGTTCCAGATTGAGTTCGACCGTATGGGCCCGCCCGCCGCGCCGGACGTCGGCGACGAAGCCCGCCGCCGGATAAACGTTGCCGGACGTGCCGATCGAAACGAACAGGTCGCAGCCGGCCAGCGCCCGGGCAATCCGCTCCATCTCGAACGGCATCTCATGGAACCAGACCACATGCGGCCTCAGGCTGCCTTGCCGCCCGCAGGCGGCGCAGACATGCCCGGTGCCTAGATCGTCGCGCCAGGCATCCACCTGGCCGCAGGCCTGGCAGCGCCGCTTCAGCAATTCGCCATGCATGTGCAACAAGTTGCGGCTGCCGGCGCGCTCGTGCAGGTCGTCGACATTCTGCGTGACCAGCAGGAACTCGCCGGCGATGCGCTGCTCCAACGCCGCCAGCGCTCTGTGCGCAGCATTGGGTTCCACCTCCTGCACCTTGCGCCGCAGGCCGTTGTGGAAATCATGCACGAAGTCCGGATTCCGTCGGAAGGCGTCGGGCGTGCCGACCTCTTCCAGGTCCACCTTGCTCCACAGGCCATCGCGGTCCCGGAAGGTCGCGAGCCCCGATTCTGCCGAAATGCCGGCGCCGGTCAGCACCACGACGTGGCGATAGCGCGCCATCGGTTCAGGCCCAACCGGCCGCCGCCCCCGCGACGCCCGCGTCCTGCGGCAGCTCCAGCGGATACTCCGCTTCCGGCCGATAGATCGATTGGCCATGCCCCGGGTGGCTGGAGAACAACGTGAAGCCGTCCACCAGGAACCGTCGACTGGCGTAGCGGCTGTGCTCTATGAAGAAGCGGCCGACCCGTTCGACCGGCGCGCCCCGCAGCCGTGCCAGCGTCACGTGCGGATGGAAGCGCCGCTCCTCGCGCGGCAGGCCGCAATCTTCCAAGTTGCGTTCGACCCGTCCGCGCAGCCGCGCCAACGCCTCGCTCGGGCGCACGCCGGCCCACAGCACGCGCGCCTGCCGGCGGTCGCCGAAATGTCCGACCCCGGAAAGCTCCAGCGGAAAGGCATCGCCACCGACCCGGCCAAGGCCCAGGCAAACCTCTTCGAACTGGCGGCCGTCGACTTCGCCCAGGAACCGCAGTGTCAGGTGCAAGTTATCCGCCGGCACCCAGCCCGCGCCCGGTACGCCGCCCGCCAGCATGGCCAAGCCCACGCGCACGTCCTCGGGCAGCGGGATGGCGACGAACAGACGCATTTCTACGACCCTTGGCGTCCGAAGCTGCGGTCGGCTACAAGTGCTAGCATAGCCACTGGTCCTTCGCCTAGCGCAGCAGCGCCAGCACATGGGGCAGGATGCCGTCGACGATGCGGGCGACGCCGGCGGCGTTGGGATGGATGCCGTCGGCCTGGTTGAGTTCCGGCCGGCGCGCCACGCCGTCAAGGAAAAAAGGATAGAGCGGCACGCCGTGCGTGCTCGCCAAATCGGGGAAAATGGCATCGAACCGCCGGGTGTAGTCTTCGCCCAGGTTGCGCGGCGCCAGCATGCCCGCCAGCAGCACCTTGACGCGGCGCTTTTCCAGTTCGCCCAGCATCGCCGCCAGGTTGGCCCGCGTCACTGTCGGCTCGATGCCGCGCAGGGCATCGTTGGCGCCCAGGCTCAGGATCACCAGGTCGGCCGGCTCGGCCAGCGTCCAGCCGAGCCGCGCCCTGCCGCCCGCCGTGGTGTCGCCGGAAACCCCAGCGTTGCGCACCTTGACCGCCACCCCCTGCGCGTGCAGCCGCGCCTCCAATTGCCGGCTGAAGCCGTCGCTCTCCACCAGTCCGTAGCCCGCCGTCAGACTGTCGCCGAATGCCAGCACCACCTTCTCGGCCGACGCCGCCGGCAGCGCGAGCAGCGCGCCCAGCGCCAGCAGGACGTTGAAAAGCCATCGTGCGCCGCCATATGGCTTGCTTTGTCCCCGCCCGATCCGCCGAGGTCCGATGATCCAGCTTGACGATGTGCGTCTCTCCCTGCCGAGCGACGCCGGCATGGTGGACATCCTGCGCGGTTGCGGCTTGACGGTAGCGGCGGGGGAGAGCGTCGCCGTGGTCGGTCCTTCGGGCTCGGGCAAATCGTCCCTCCTGGCGGTGATCGCCGGCCTGGAGCGGCCGACCGGCGGCAGCGTCCATGTCGCCGGGTGCCGGCTCGACGCCTTGGGCGAAGATGCGCTGGCGCTCTTCCGTCGGGACAATGTGGGGATTGTGTTCCAGTCTTTCCACCTCATTCCCAGCATGTCGGCGCTGGAGAACGTGGCGCTGCCCTTGGAACTGGCCGGCCGGCGGGACGCCTGGGCGCGGGCGGAAGAAGGCCTGCGCGCGGTCGGGCTGGGCCATCGTCTGAAGCACTATCCGGGCCAGCTCTCGGGCGGCGAACAGCAGCGCGTGGCGTTGGCGCGGGCGCTCGCCTGCCGACCCAAGCTGCTGCTGGCGGACGAGCCGACCGGCAACCTGGACGGCAATACCGGCCGGCAGATCGTCGACCTGCTATTCCAAAGCCAGCGCGCCAGTGGCGCCACGCTGTTGCTGGTGACACACGACATGACGCTGGCGCGGCGCTGCGAGCGGCTGATCGCGATGGCCGACGGCCGCGTCCTGACGCCGGTCAGTGTCGCCGGCCGCGCCGCCGAGGGTTAGGCCATGCGGCTGCCGCTGGCCTTGCTGATCGCCCGGCGCGAGCTGCGCGCCGGCCTGTCGGGCTTCCGTGTCTTCCTGCTTTGCCTGGCCCTGGGTGTCGCGGCCATTGCCGGGGTCGGCACGCTGAAGGCGGCCTTGCTGGCGGGGCTGGCGGCGGATGCCCGCCTGTTGGTTGGTGGCGACGTGGAGCTGCGCTTGACCCACCGGCCGGCCAGCGCGGAGCAGTTGGAGTATCTAGCCGAGGCGGGCGTGGTCGCACACAGCATCGAGATGCGCGCCATGGCACGCGTCGGCGACGAGCGGCGCGCCCTGGTGGAAGTGAAGGCGGTCGACGCGGCCTACCCACTCTATGGTGCGCTCTCGCTCGAGCCCGCCGACGCCAGGCTGGGCCCGGCCGCAACCGACCTGCCGCCGGCATTCGCCGAACCGGGCCTGCTGCGCCGCCTGCAACTGGAGCCGGGCGGCGTGCTCACCATCGGCAAGCAGGACTATCGCGTGGTGGCGCGACTGCTGCGCGAGCCGGATCGCGGCGCCGATGGCGTCGAGTTCGGCCCCCGCCTGATGCTGCCGCTGGAAGGCTTCGCCGCCACCGGCCTGGTGCAGGAAGGCAGCCTCATCCGCTTCGTCTACAAGCTGAAACTGTCCCAGGACCGAACCGTGGGCAGCTTCCTGCGTCAACTCAGCACCCGCTTTCCCGACGCCGGCTGGCGGATCCGCGACAGCGCCGCCGACGCGCCCGGCATGCGCGGCTTCATCGAGCGGCTGCACTTGTTCATGACCCTGGTCGGTCTGACCACCCTGCTGGTGGGCGGCGTCGGCATCGCCAACGCCATCAAGAGCTATCTCGACGGCAAGGTCGCCACCATTGCCACGCTGAAATGCCTGGGCGCGCCGGGCGGGCTGGTGTTCGCCAGCTATCTGGCGCAGGTCCTGGTACTGGCCGGGCTGGGCGTATTGGCCGGGCTGGCACTGGGTGCGCTGCTGCCCGTGCTGCTGTCGGGCGCGCTGGCGGGCCTGTTGCCGTTCCAGGCCCGCCTCGGTCTTTACTGGCAGCCGCTGGCGCTGGCCGCCGCTTTCGGCATCCTGACGACGCTGGCTTTCGCGGTCTGGCCACTGGCCCGGGCGCGCGAGGTGCCGGCGGCGGCGTTGTTCCGCAGCCTGCTGCTGCCACCGGCGCGATTGCCGCGGCCACGCTATGTGCTGGGCGTCGGCTTGGCACTGGCGGCTTTGATCGGTCTGGCGGTTGCCAGCGCCGACGACAGACCGTTCGCGCTGTGGTTCGTTGGCGGCGCAGCCGGCGCCTTCGTGCTGTTCTATGCCGCCGGCCGGCTGGCAACCTGGTCCGCCCGCGCCGCCGGCCGGCCCCGCCTGCCCGCCTTGCGCCTGGCACTTGCCAACCTGCATCGGCCGGGGGCGGCAACCGTCGGCGTGTTGCTGTCGTTCGGACTGGGCCTGAGCGTGCTGGTGGCGGTGGCGCAGATCCAGGGCAACCTGGCCGCTCAGGTGCGCGACCGGCTGCCGGCACAGGCCCCCGCGTTCTTCTTCGTCGACATTCAGCCGGACCAGATCGACGAATTCCGCGCCATCGCCGCCGGGCTGCCCGGCACGGGCGAAACCGTGGCCGTGCCGTCGCTGCGCGGGCGGATCGTCGCGGTCAACGGCGTGCCGGCTGGGCAGGTGGCGGTCAAGCCGGACGGCGCCTGGGCGCTGCGCGGCGACCGGGGTCTGACCTACGCGGCAACCCCGCCCGACGGCGCGGAAATCGTCGCCGGGCGGTGGTGGCCGGCCGACTATGCCGGGCCGCCGCTGGTCTCCTTCGATGCCGGCGTGGCGGCGGCGCTGGGCGTGGGCGTCGGCGACCGGCTGACCGTCAACGTGCTCGGTCGCGACATCGAAGCGCGGATCGCCAGCCTGCGCCGGATCGATTGGTCGACACTCGGCATGAACTTCGCCATCGTCTTCGCGCCCGGCCTCTTGGAAGCGGCGCCGCACAGTTTCATCGCCACGGCCAAGGCCGCCGACGGTGCGGAAGGCGCCTTGGAGGCCGCCGTCGTCAACCGCTTCCCCAATGTCAGCGCCATCCGGGTCAAGGACGCGCTGGAAGCGGCCAACCGCATTCTGGCGAATGTCGGGCTGGCGGTCCGGGTGACGGCGGCCGTGACACTGCTCGCCGGCCTTCTGGTCCTGGCGGGGGCGATCGCCGCCGGCCACCGCCGGCGGGTCTACGACGCCGTGGTGCTGAAGGTGCTGGGCGCGACGCGGGCCGTCGTGATGCGGACCAATGCCCTGGAATTCCTGCTCCTGGGCGGCTTCGCCACGCTGCTGGCGACGGCCGTGGGCAGCCTGGCCGCGTTCGTGGTGGTGACGCACGTGATGCACCAGCCCTGGCTGTTCCTGCCGGCGACCATGGCGGCAACCGCGCTGGGCGGATTGGCGGCGACACTCGTACTGGGCTTCCTCGGCACTCTGCGCGCGCTTGCCCAGCGCCCGACGCCCCTGCTGCGCAACGCCTGATCAAGCCTGTTTCTTAACCGCCGCTTAGCCAGCCGGCCGCTCTAATCCCACCGGCTTGGACGGCAGCGCCCGGCACGGGCCGGGCCACGGGAGAGCCGAGCATGCAGGCAGGCGAGGCGGTTCCGTTAAACACCGCGAGGGAGCCGGGGCAGGCGGGCGCGTCCCCGCCGCCGGTCTTGGGACGCACCGGCCCGGCCCGGGCGCCAAGCTTGCGCCTGCTGTTGTTCATCGCCTTCACCCTGATCGCCATCATCCCCATCGCCGTGCTCGGCCTGTGGGTTGAACGCTCGGCGCTGCAGAAGGAAGTGGCGGCGGTCGAGGAAAAGCATCTGCTGCTGGCTAACCATCTGACCGGCAGCCTGAGCCGCTATGCCAGCGACGTGCGCTCGGTCTTCCAGTACGCCGTGTCGACGGCCGAACAGGGTGCGATCGGCGCCGAGTTGGCACAACTGCTGGGCGAACTCGACTTCCGCCATGTCTGCATCGTCGCCGCCGACCGCCGGATGGAATGGTTCGCGCCGATCGGCGGCACCCGCCCGCGGCCGGAACGGATCGATGCCGCCTTGCTGCGGCACTTCAACGAGGTCGCGGCGGCCGAATCCGCCGTCAGCTTTCTGCCGGTCAGCGCCGGACCCGAAGGCGAACCGCAGATCGTCCTGCTGCGCCGCTTGTCCGAGGAACGGTTCGCCTTTGCCGCGATCGGCACCGATTACATCCGCCGCGTGCAAGGCCGCATCGCGTTCGGCGAACGCGGGCATGCGGCGATCTTCGATGCCACCGGAAACGTGCTGGCACACCCGATCGCCGACTGGTGGCGCGGTCGCCTCAATCAGAGCAAGCTGTCCGTGGTGCAGCGGATGATGGCGCGCGAGACCGGTGTCGCCTTTTTCTACTCGCCGGCCATGCGCGCCGACATGGTCGCCGGCTATACCACGGTGCCGTTGACCGGCTGGGGCGTGATGGTGCCACAGCCGATGTCCGAACTGATCGCACGCGCCAACGACGTGCGCAACAAGGCGTTCGCCATGCTGGGGCTGGGCCTGCTGGCCGTGGCGCTGGCCAGTTGGGGCTTGGCGGAGCGGTTGAGCCGACCGCTGCGGGCCGTCGCGGCGGCCGCCGGTCAGATCGCCGCCGGCCGCCTGAGCGCCCGCGCCGGTGCGCTGCCGGCGCTGACGCCGCACGAACTGCACGGGCTTGCCCGCACCTTCGACGCCATGGCCGACGGGGTCGAACGGCATAATGCCCAGTTGGCGGATGCCGTGGCGCAAGCCGAGGCGGCGAACCGCGCCAAGTCCGAATTCCTGGCCAACATGAGCCATGAACTGCGCACGCCGCTGAACGCCATCATCGGCTTTTCCGAACTCATGCGCGATGCGGCGCTTGGTCCATTGCCGGCCCGCTACCAGACCTATGTCGAGGACATCCACAGTTCCGGTGCGCACCTGCTCGACGTGATCACGGAAGTGCTCGATTTCTCGAAGGCGGAAGCCGGCGCGCTCAGTGTCGAGGCCACCACCTTCGCGGTGGCCGAGGTGCTGGATTCCGCCGTCCGCATGGTCCGCCAGCGGGCCGAACAGAAACACCTCTCGCTCGTCGTCGACCGGCATCCGGCGGTCGACCTGATCCACGGCGATGAAGGCAAGCTGCGCCGCATCTTATTGAACCTGCTGAGCAACGCGATCAAGTTCACACCCCATGGCGGGCGGATTGCCCTTACCGCCAGCCTCGCCCCCGACGGCATGCTGTCGCTGGTCGTCGCGGACAGCGGCATCGGCATCGCGCCCGGCGACCTGGAACGCGTGATGCGGCCGTTTGTACAGATCGAGAATGTTTTGACCCGCAGCCACCAAGGCACCGGCCTGGGCTTGCCGCTGACGCGCATGCTGGCGGAACTGCTGGGCGGCCAGTTCAGCCTCAGCAGCCGGCTGGGTGTCGGCACGGTGGCGAGCGTGCTCTTGCCGACGGCGCGGCCGGCGGTCTTGCCGAGGGCCGCCTGAACCGCCCACCCGGGAGCCGCCGGGGCCGCCGGATTTGCTTGCATTGCGCCGGCGCTTTCCCGATATAATCCTCGGCTGCGGCCGATGGGCGCAGGCTTGGTCTACGGAACCGAAAGGGTTGGCCGATGGCGTGGATGGACAAGCAACCGGCGATGGAACGCTTCGACGCGAGGTCGCGCTCGATCGACCAGGCAGCGGTCGACGAAGGTCTGCGCAACTACATGCTGCGAGTGTACAATTATATGGGCTCGGGCCTGTTATTGACCGGCATCGTGGCGTATTTCGTTGCCCGTTCCGGCTTTTACCAGGCGTTCACTGGACCAGTGTTTTGGGTGGTGGCGCTGGCCCCGCTGGGCCTTGTCTGGTTCTTGAGCGCCCGCATTGACCGCATGAGCTTCGCCAGCGCGCAGGCGGCCTTTTGGGCCTATGCCGCGCTGAATGGCCTGTCGCTGTCGCTGATTTTCGTGAAGTACACCGGGGCCGACATCACCCGCGCCTTCGTGGTGGCGGCCGCGATGTTCGGCGCCATGAGCCTGTACGGCTACACCACGAAGAAGGATCTGTCGGGCTGGGGCTCGTTCCTGTTCATGGGCTTGATCGGCATCATCATCGCCAGCATCGTCAACATCTTCGTCGGCTGGAGCGCGCTGAGCTTCGCCATCTCGGTGATCGGCGTGTTGGTGTTCACCGGCCTGACCGCCTACGACACCCAGCAGATCAAGGAGATGTACTACGAGGGCGAAAGCCACGAGGCGGTCGGCAAGCTGTCGCTGATGGGCGCGCTCAGGCTGTATCTCGACTTCCTCAACCTGTTCCTGATGCTGCTGTCGCTGTTCAACAGCAACCGCGAGTAGCACGGCTTCAGCCCCCCTGAGGACGCCCGGCGGGAAACCGCCGGGCGTTTGTCGTTGGCGCGACACCGCCGTTAACCCGATGGTTGCGCGATGGCGCCATGCTGCGAACCAACCCGCATTCGCCGGATGACACCGTATTGTGATGCAATTTCTTAGAGATTCAGATATAAGAATCAATAAGTTAATCTGGATTGAACGAGGCTATTTTGCAGAACCCAACGGGTGAATCAGGTGATGGTCCGCTCCGGCTCAATTTCGACCGCCGCGTGAAGCTGGAG
>VGEV01000076.1 GCA_016869175.1 Alphaproteobacteria bacterium | reverse complement strand
CCGAACCCGCCTCCGCATCGACATTTGACAGGCAAGGCCGGATGGCGTTTGTTTTTCCTATCGAGCCTCAGCCGGATCGGGACTTGCGCTGGCCGTCGAAGCGGGTGACGGCGAAGACCATCCGCTCGATGGTGCCGGTCGCGAGGTCGGCCGCGCCGCCGCGCCGGTTGCCGCCCGCAGGAACCAGCGGCCCGTCGATCAGCAGCATCGCCATGCCGTGCATCGAAGCCCAGGCGAAACGCAGGGCATCCGCGTCGGCGGTGGGCTGGCCGCGCGCTTCTGCAACGGCCCTGACCAATTGCGCGAACGCCTCCTCGCCCGCCCGCTGGAAGCGCGGGCTGCCGCGGTTCACGCGATCGGAATGGAACATCAGGCCGAAGATGATCGGATCGGTCAGCGCGAAATCGACATAGCGGCGCGCGAGCCGCGCCAGCACCGGCGCACCGCTGGTGCCTGAGCAGGCGCTGGCCAGCGCCCGTGCCAGATCGAGGAAGCCGCGCGCGGCGACCTCCGTCAGCAGGCCGGTCACGTCGCCGTAATGATGGCCCGGCGCCGAATGCGCGACCCCGGCGCGGCGCGCGCATTCGCGCAACGAGAAGCCGTTGACGCCCGTTTCGCGCACCAGCGCCGCGGCGGCCTCCGCAAGGACGCGGGCAAGATCGCCATGATGGTAGGGCCGCGGCGCGGTCACCCGCTCCTGGGCTTCGATCGTCTCGCTCATTCCAGGCCCGCTCCGGTTCTGACCAAAGATCCCTCGGTCGACTCGCCCCGCCCCATCCGCGGCACGGGGATTATCGCGCGAGAGGCGCGGCACGCACGGGAAGGATAATCGTTCAACAATCTTGACGTCGTCACAATAAAAGCTCATGGATACGTTGTGACAATGTCCAGATCAAGCCGTCTGCTGTCGCAAACCGCGCCATCCACGTGCCGCCCTAGGGGGATGCGAGCGCAAACCCCGATTCCCCACCTCCAACTCGGATGATGTCATGTCGATTTCCCGTCGGAATACCTTGGCTCTGATCGGTGGCGGCGCGGTCGCCGCCGCCTCGGCTTATGTCGGTTGGGAGGTGACGCGCGATCCCGCGACCGCACTCCTGCCGTGGTCGCAGGCCGGTGCCCCGCAGGACCCGCGCTTGCGCGCCCTGTCCTGGGCGCTGCTGGCGCCCAACCCGCATAATCGCCAGCCCTGGCTCGCCGATTGCCGCACACCCAACGAGGTCACGCTGCATGCGCGTCTCGATCGGCTTCTCCCGCACACCGATCCGTATGGGCGCCAGATCACGATCGGGCTCGGATGTTTCCTCGAGCTCATGCGGATGGCGGCGGCCCAGGATGGCTATCGAACCGCGATCACCCCCTTCCCCGATGGCGCAAATCCGCAAGCACTCGATGCCAGTCCCATCGCCCGGATCGTGTTCGCGCGAGACCAGGGCGTCGCGCGCGATCCGCTCTTCGCCCACGCGCGCACACGCCGGTCGACGAAGGAGCCCTTCGACACCAAGCGCAGCGTGGCCCCCGCGGCGATCGCCAGCCTAGCGAACCAGGCGCGGCCGGGCGCACGGTTCGGCGGCAGCGTGGCGACGGCCGACATCGAATTCTGGCGCCGTCTGACCACCGAGGCCTTCGAGATCGAGTTCGGGACCCCCCGGGCGTATCGCGAAAGCGTCGATCTGTTCAGGATCGGACGGCGCGAGATCGACGCGAACCCCGACGGGATCGATCTCGGCGGTCCGATGATGGAGATGCTCAGGCTCGCCGGGCTCATGAGCCGCGAAGCATCCCTGGACACGTCGTCGTTCGCCTACAAGGGCGCCATCGACGCCACGACGGCGAACACCAGGACCGGGATGGGATATGTCTGGCTCGTGACGCCCGGCAACAGCCGTCAGGAACAGCTGGCGGTCGGCGCGGATTGGCTACGCGTCAATCTCGCGGCCACGGCCATGGGACTCGCCTTCCAGCCGATGAGCCAGGCGCTGCAGGAATTCCCCGAGATGAAACGCCTGTACGACGAGGTCCATCGGCGATTGGCACCCGAAGGCGGCACCGTGCAGATGCTGGCGCGGATCGGCTATTGCCCGGACGTGATCGCCCCGAGCCCGCGCTGGCCCGTGTCGAGCTTCATCCGGACGGCCTGAACAGGAACCGGGACGAGGGGCGTAAGCCGGGCTCCGTCCCGGGTTGCCGCCGTCCCGGGTTGCCGCGTCAGATGCGACCGTCGTAGCTGCGTGGCGGGATGTGGCAGGCGATGACGGTGAAGCGGTCGGCGGCAAGGGCGCGCGCGAGCGCGCTCTCGAGGCCGGCGCGCTCGCGCACGTCGTGGCCCTCGCCGCCCATCGCGCGGGCGACGGCGGCGAAGTCGGTGCCGCCGAAATCGACGCCGACATTGCGCATCTGCGAGCCGCGCTGCTTGAGTTCGATCAGCGCCAGGCTCGCATCGACGAAGACGACGAAGATCACCGGCAGCCGCCGGTCGCGCAGCGTGGCGAGCTCGCCCAGCACCATCTCGAAGCAGCCATCGCCGACGAAGCACGCGACCGTGCTCCCGGGTGCCGCGAGCTTGACGCCCGCGGCCAGCGGCAGCGCGCAGCCCATGGTGCACAGGCCGGTCGACTGGTGCAGCGTGCGCGGATTGCGGCAGTCCCAGACCTGGCTGAACAGGATGCGGTGCGCACCGGCATCGACGGTGGCGATGGTGTCGGCGGGCAGCACGCGGCGCGCCACGTCGCAGATCGCGGCCGGGCCCCAGGCCTCGTCGGGGCGATAGGCCGCGCGCAGCCTGCCGCGGATACCGGCGATCTCGGCCGTGGCCCAGGTCGAGCCGCCGGCGACGCCGGCGCCCAGCGCGGCGACGCCGGCGCCGACATCGCACACGAAGCTCAGCGCCGCCTGGTGCATGTAATGGGTGTTGGCCTGGCTGGTGAGTTCGACGACGCGCGCCTCCGCGTCCCAGGGCTGGCGCCAGCCGATGCGCTGCTCGATCGGGTCGTAGCCCAGCAGCAGCACCAGATCGGCGTCGCGCAGCAGCGGCAGCAGCGTGCGGTCGGCGACCGGCGACAGGCCCGCCCCGCCCAGGCTCCAGGGATCGCACGACTCGTCGAGCACGCCCTTCGCCTTGTAGGTCGTGATCGTCGGGAGGCGGTGTCGATGGACGAAGTCGCGCACCGCCTCCTCGGCGCCGTGCGCCAGGGTCTCGAGGCCGACGACGGCGACCGGCCGCTTCGCTGCCGCGAGCCAGGCGCGCGCCCGGTCGAGCGCGGGCCCCGGCGCCGGCGCCACCTTCTGAGGCGGCGCGCGGCGCGGCACGATCGGCGCGGCCGCCGACGCGCTGCCGGGCCGGGGATCGCTTCCGGCTGGCGCGCCTGTGCCGCTACGTCACGCGCCCGGCCTTCGCCGACGACCAGTTGAGCTGGGACGGCGCCGCGCGCGTGACGTTCGAACTCAAGACACCCTGGCGCGACGGCACCACCCATCTCGAGATGACGCCGATCGACTTCATGGAACGCCTGGCAGCCCTGGTGCCCCGCCCGCGTCTTCACTTGATCCGCTTCCACGGTGTCCTCGCGCCGAATGCGAAACTGCGTGCGATGGTCGTCCCGCAATCGCCCGGATCCGCGCGCCCCAGGCATGACGGCCGCCCACCGGGCGGCGCCGACGCAGCGGCTTCGGTCGGTCGAGCGGATGCGCCCGCGCCCCGGCCGGGCTTGCGTTGGGCCAACCTGCTGGTGAGCGTCGTCCCGGCGCCCGTCTTCCGGCCGCGCCCTGATCGGCCGAGATTTTCCGCCGTGGCGACCGCCGGCTGGCGGCGGGGCCGAACGTGGAGAACCAGGGCATGGCGGACAGAAACACGACTGGCAGGACCCTTCATCGATGGAGCGCAGCGAGCATATTTAGGCGGCAAATAGCGTCCCCCTCGACTTCCGCGCCCCACGAAGCTGTCTACGCACCCCAAGAGGAGGTGCCCATGGACGACCATCGCCGGCCGTCCAAACCAAAACCGGCTCAAACCGGATCTCCATTGTCCTTCAACGCCTTACGACCTCCTGACTTATCCACAGGCAGTCAGGAGCTTTGGAGAGTTCGGGGCGCGGAGAGACGGAAAACGGTGGTTTCGGCGACAGGTCGGTCAACAGCCCCGTCGCGAAACGGTTGCGCCGCAGCGGCTTTTGAGCGCGGCCGCGGGGGCGGAGAGAATTTTGACGTCGGGGAGGATGGCGGAGGGAGAGGGATTCGAACCCTCGATACGAGTTAACCCCGTATAACGGTTTAGCAAACCGTCGCCTTCAGCCGCTCGGCCATCCCTCCGCGGCGGTTCTTGGCCGCGTCCGAGTTCATTAGGGGCGCCACCGCGGCCTGTCAAATGGCGAAACATGTGGTTCGCTGCCGACGCTTGGCTCCCAGGCGGCGGTTCCATCGAACCACTAACCCATTGATGCATTGGATCGACCGCCCCAACGGTTGGGTGGCATCCGTGTCGGACGATCCACGAGCGGTCGCCGGCCGGTGACGGCGCGCACTTCGGGATAATCGTGCCTAACCGTATCTGAAGGTGGATGGCTCGCAAGCGGCCGTTAACCGACCAAAGGCGATGCTCGAGCGACGGCTATCCCGCCGTGCTCGGTTTGAGGATGGAAGGAGGGTGCCATGCGTATCCTGACCGCGGTTTTCGCGGCGGCGCTGGCGACCTTCGCGGCCGCCGGCTCCGCCACCGCTCAAATGTTCTGCGGCGAACGCGACACGGTGCTGGGCCGGCTCTCGGCCGAGCACAAGGAAACGCCGACCGCGCTGGGCCTGGCCAGCAACGGCGGCGTGCTGGAAATCCTGACCTCGGAGACCGGCAGCTGGACGATCATCGTCACCGGCGCCAATGGGCTGTCCTGCCTGCTGGCGGTGGGCGAGGCCTGGGAAAGCGTGCCCCGCGTGGCGTTGGGCCCCCGGGCCTGAGCCGACGGCTCAGGCGGCGGACGCGGCGACCGCCGCGCCCGGCCCGAACACCCGGCCGAAGATCGTCGCCACATGCTTGAGGTGGTAGGCCAGATCGAATTCCGCCGCTAGCTGCGCGCGGTCCAGGTGCCGCGTGACCTCGCTGTCGCCGGCCAGCCGGTCGAGGAAACTGCCGCCCTCCTGCCAGGTCGCCATGGCGTGGCGCTGCACCGCCGAGTAAGCCGCCTCGCGCGCCATGCCGGCCTGCGTCAGCGCGAGCATGACGCGCTGCGAATGGATAAGCCCGCCCAGCCGGTCGAGGTTGCGCCGCATCGCCTCCGGATAGACCAGCAGCCGGTCGATCAGGCCGGCCAGCCGCACCAGCGCGAAATCCAGCGTCACTGTCGCGTCGGGTCCGATCATGCGCTCGACACTGGAATGCGAAATGTCGCGCTCGTGCCAGAGCGCCACGTTCTCCAGCGCCGGCAGCGCCAGCCCGCGCACATAGCGCGCAAGCCCGGTCAGGTTTTCCGCCAGGATCGGGTTGCGTTTGTGCGGCATGGCCGACGAACCCTTCTGGCCGGCGGCGAAATACTCCTCCGCCTCGCCGACTTCGGTGCGCTGCAAGTGGCGGACCTCGGTCGCCAGCCGCTCGATCGAACTGGCCACCACCGCCAGGGTGGCGAAGAACATGGCGTGGCGGTCGCGCGGCACGACTTGCGTCGAGATCGGCTCCACGGCCAGGCCCAGCGCCTTGGCGACATGCGCCTCGACCGCCGGGTCGATGTTGGCAAAGGTGCCGACCGCGCCCGAGACGGCGCAGGTCGCGATCTCCGCCCGGGCGGCGGCCAGGCGGGCGCGGTTGCGCTGGAATTCGGCGAAGGCCTGCGCCAGCTTCAGGCCGAAGGTGGTGGGCTCGGCGTGGATGCCATGGCTGCGGCCGATGCAGACGGTGTCCTTGAATTCGAAGGCGCGGCGGCGCAGCACCGTCAGCAGCCGATCGAGGTCGCCCAGCAGCAGGTCGCCGGCGCGCACCAATTGCAGGTTGAAGCAGGTATCGAGCACGTCCGAGGAAGTCATGCCCTGGTGCACGAACCGCGCCGCCGGCCCCACATGCTCGGCCAGGTTGGTGAGGAAGGCGATGACGTCGTGCTTGACCTCGGCTTCGATCGCCTCGATGCGGGCGATCTCGAACTTGCCCTTTTCCCACACCGCGCGCGCCGCCTCGGCCGGCACCACGCCGAGGGCCGCCTGCGCGTCCATGGCGTGCGCCTCGATCTCGAACCAGATGCGAAAGCGTGTCTCCGGCGCCCAGATCGCCGCCATCTCGGGCCGGGAGTAACGCGGGATCATCGGCCTGCCCCGCCTTCCGCCAAACGGCGGCGCAATTCCGCCTTGGCCACCTTTTCCAGGGTCGAACGCGGCAGGCTGTCGACCAGCACCACCTGGCGTGGCACCTTGAAATCGGCCAGATGCCGCCGGCAGGCCGCCAGTACGCGATCGACCAGTTCCGGGCTGGCCTGCGGCGGCTCGCCGTCCGGCAGCACGAAGGCCACCGGCACCTCGTCCAGCATCGGGTGGCGCTCGCCCACCACTGCCGCCTCGCGCACCCCGCCGACGCTCAGAATGACGCGCTCGATCTCGCTGGCCCCGACATTCTCGCCGCCCACCTTCAGCATGTCCTTGTCGCGGTCGGCGAAACTGAGGAAGCCGTCCTCGTGCAGCGTCACCCGGTCGCCGGTGATGAACCAGCCGGCCTCGTCGAAACTGTCGGCAGTGGCCTTGGCATTGTTGAGATATTCCTTGAACAGCGAAAGCCCCGGCACACCCAGCACCCGCAAGTGCCCGCTGGCGCCGGGCGCGACCGGGCGTCCGGAATCGTCCAGCACGGCGATGCCATATTCGGGCGCCGCCTTGCCCATGCTGAGCGGGCGATTGTCGTGCTGCGGCAGGCCGACGATGCCGTGGCTCATGGTCTCGGTCATGCCCCACCAGCCGATCGTCTTGACATGGAAGAAGCGGTCCGTCGGCGGCTCGCATTGGGCGTTGCCCCAGAGCCGGAAGTGGTGCCGGGGCGGCACCGGCTGGTCCATCAGCGCGCGCACGCAGAATGGCACCAGCGAGGCCCAGGTGCAGCGATGGCGCAGGGCGACCGGCCAGAACCGGCTGGCGGAAAAGCGCGGCTGGATCACCGCCGTCGCGCCAACCCAGAGCGCGGCGGCGACCGAATAGGCTTGCGCGTTGGTGTGGAAGAGCGGCAGCACGGTCAGATGCACATCGTCGGCGCGCAAGTCCTGATGCGTGGCGTTGACCCGGGCACCCCACAGGGCGTTGGCATGCGTCCACAAAACTCCCTTGGGCCGCGAGGTGGTGCCGGAGGTGTACTGCACGCCGACCGGCGCCAGCGGATCGGCCGGCCGCGCCGGCGCCTTGTCGGCTTCGCGATAGAGCCGGGCGAACCGGTCGCCCGCGGCCGTCGGGGCCGGTTCGCCGTTATCGGTCTCGGTCACCGCCAGCCATTTCAGGTCGTGGCAGGCGCCGTTCACCAATTCGGCGAACCGTGGCTGCGTGATGCCGGCGACGGCGCCGCAATGGGCGGCGAAATAACTGAGTTCGTCGGCGCTCGAACGGGCGTTGGTGGTGACCGCGATGGCACCCGCCCGCGCGCAGGCATACCAGGCGACCAGCAATTCGAGACAATTGTCCAGGTGGATCAGCAGGAAATCGCCCGGCTTGACGCCGCGATGCACCAGCCCCGCCGCCAGCCGCGCCACCCGGTCGGCGAAGTCGGCATACGTGATGCTCTCGCCGCCGCCCGCGAATGGCTCCCAGATCAGGAAGGGATGCCGGGCCCGGTTGACCGCGCGCGCCGCTACCAGCCGGTTGATGTCCCAGCCGGCGAAAGGATGGATCAGCGGGTGGCGCAGCGTTGGCATCGCGCTTCCCTGTCTAACATCGACAACCGCCGGCGTCACGGCCGCCGCCCGGCCAGCGCGGCCTGGCGCGCCCGAGCCGTCTCGCGATAGCCGATATAGAGGCCGCAGGCGACGATGATCGCCAAGCCGATCCAGGTCAACGGATCGGGAAAGTTGCCGAACACGAAATAGCCGAGCGCCACCACGGTCAGCAGCTCCATGTAGGCGAGCGGCGCCAGGATCGAGACCTGTGCCTGGCGCAGCGCCCAGACCAGCATGTAATGGCTGATGCCGCCGATGCTGCCGATGCTGAGGAACAGCAGCCAGTCCAGCAGGCTTCGCGGCAGCACGAAATAGGCGGGGACGACCGCCGTCAGCAGCACGGCACCGATCAGGGGCATCCACAGGATGCTGGTGATCGCATCGTCATGCGGCGCCACCTTGCGGGTCAGCACCTGGTAGCTGGCATAGAAGAGCGCGCTCAGCAGGATCAACAACATCGCCCACAACTCGCCGGGCGCACCCGGGCGGATGATGAACATGACCCCGCCGAAGCCGACGATCACCGCCGTCCAGCGCCGCCAGCCGACCCGCTCGCCCAGCACCGGCACGGACAGCGCGGTGACCACGAACGGTGCCGAGAAACCGATCGCCGAGGCGGTGGCGAGCGGCACATGCACCAGGCCGCAGACGAAGGCGACATGGGAGAAAAACTGCGCGGTCGAGCGCGCGACCTGCAGGCGCGGCCGGGTGGTGGCGAACAGCCGCCAGCCGCGCGTCGGCAGGAACAGCAGCATGGCGAGCGCCAGATGGCCGGCAAAGCGCGCCCAGATGATCTGGATCAGCGGATAGTCGGGGGCCAGCAACTTGGCCGCGGCGTTCATGAAAGGGAATAGGCTGACCGCAACGCAGACCAACAGAATGGCCCGAATCAAATGCGACTGGGTGGGCGGCATGGCGGCCCTCAGCCCGGCCGCGCCCGGCCCTCGCGCCGAGCGATATAGAGGCCGCTGACCACGATCACCGCGGTACCGATCCAGGTCCACCGGTCCGGCAGGTCGCCGAACACCACGAAGCCCAGCAGCACGGTGCCGATCAGTTGCGCGTAACTGAAGGGCGAGACCACCGAAGCCGGCGCCAGGCGATAGGCCTTCGCCAGGAAATAATGCCCGGAACCGCCGAACGCACCCATGGCCAGAAACAGGCCCCAGCTCAGCCAGTCGGCCGGCCAGGCGACCACAAAGGGCAACGGCAGGGTCATCACCGCACTGCCGATCAGGGCGCTGTAGACAACCGTCGTCTCGGGCGGATCGACCGCGCCGACCTTGCGGGTCAGCAACTGATAGCTGGCCGAACAGAGCGTGCTGGCGACGATCAACCAGGTGCCCCAGTGATGGATGCCGGCGCCGGGCCGGATGATGATTAGGGCGCCCAGGAACCCCGTTGCCACGGCCAGCCAGCGGCGCAGATCCACCCGCTCGCCCAGGAACGGCACGGAGAGCGCGGTGATGATGAACGGCCCGGTGAAGCTGATCGCCGCCGCCTCGGTCAACGGGATCATGCTGATCGCGGTGAAATAGATGCTGGTCGAGGCCAGCAGCAGCAGCGAGCGGACGATCTGCAGCTTTAGCCGGCGGGTGGTGAACAGCCGACACCCGCGCCCCGGCATGAACGCTGCCACGGCGAACAGCAGATGCCCGGCATTGCGTGCCCAGACGATCATGATAATGGCGTAACTCGCCGACAGATACTTGCTGGACGCATTGAGGAAGGGGAACAGCGAGACCGCCGTCAGCATGCAAAGGATGCCCAGCAGGGCGTCCTGGCGCGGGGCCGCGGCAGCCGGCGGGGTCACCGGCGCTTCACCACGGTCTCGCGATAGGCGATGTAAAGCCCGCTGGCCACGATCACCGCAGCGCCCACCCAGGTCCACAAGTCCGGGAAGTTGCCGAACACCAGATAGCCGAGCGCGGTGGCGCCGATCAACTGCGCGTAGTTGAACGGCGAGAGCACCGCCGCCGGCCCGTACATGAAGGCCTTGGCCACCAGGAAGTGACCGGCGGCGCCCAGCAGGCCCATGGCGCAGAACATGCCGACATGCGGCAGGCTCTGAGGCGTCTGCCAATAGAACGGCACGACGAAGGAGAACAGCACGGTGCCAAGCAGCACGCTGTAAGTGACCGTCGTCTCCGGCGAATCATAGGCGGCCAGGCGCCGGGTGAAGATCTGGTAGAGCGCATAGCAGGCGGTGCTGATCAGAATCAGCAGCGAGCCGACCTCCATCACCCCGCCGCCGCCCGGGCGGATGACGATCAGCGCGCCGACGAAGCCCACCACCACCGCCGTCCAGCGCCGCCAGCCGACCTTCTCCGCCAGTAGCGGCACCGACAGCGCCGTCACCATCAGCGGGCCGGTGAAGCCGACCGCGGCGGCATCGGCCAACGGCACGTCGGTGATGGCGATGAAGAACAAAGTGGTGGAGGTAACCATCAACACCGAGCGCAGCAACTGCACCGGCAGCTGCCGGGAGACGAACAGCCGCGGCCCGAACCGCGGCCAGAACATCGCCACCACCAGGATGAAGTGTCCCAAGTTGCGCGCCCAGATGGTTTCCACCGGCGAATACTCGGCGTTCAGGAACTTCCCGCAGGCATTCATCAGCGGAAAGACCAAGGCCGTGCCCAGCATCAGCAGAATGCCGCGCAGGACGTCCTGCTTGGGCGCGCCGTGGCGCTGCCCGCCGACCATCGTCATCCGGCCGCTCCGCGCCGGCGCGCCAGCCGCCGTTCACGGTCGGCGATGTACAGGCCGCTGGCCACGATGATCGCCGAGCCGAACCAGACATAGGCGTCCGGAAAATCGCCAAACACGACGTAGCTCAAGATCACCGTGCCAACGAGTTGCGCATAATTGAACGGCGAGACTTTCGAGGCCTCGGCCAATTGCAATGCCTTGGCGACACAGAAATGGCCGAGCCCGCCGAACAGGCCCAAGCCCAGGAATAGCAGACCATCGACCAGGCTGCGCGGCCATTCGAACAGCATCGGCATGGCAAGAGCCAACACCAGCACGCTGGCCAACGTCGTGTAGAGCGCGCTGGTCTCGGAACTGTCGAAGCGCGCGGCATGCCGCGTCAAGAGTTGGTAGACCGCATAGAGAAAGGCGCTGCCGAAGGCGAAGAACACCGCCCAGTGCCATACCGCACCGCCCGGCCGCACCACGATCATCGCCCCCAGGAAGCCACAGCCGATTGCCGCCCAGCGCCGCCAACCCACCTTCTCGCCCAGGAACGGCACCGACAACGCGGTGACGATGAACGGCGAAACGAAGCTGATGGCCGCGACATCGGTCATCGGCAGGCGGCTGATGGCCGCGAAATAGCACAGGTTGGAGACCAGGCTGACGCAGGAGCGCAGCGCCTGCAGTTTCGGCCGGTAGCTGCGGAATGGCCGGAAGCCGTGCCTCGGCCAGAAAAACAACGCCAGGAACACGAAATGGCTGAGGCCGCGCACCCAGGCGACCTCGAACAGCGGGTAATGCTGCGTCAGATGCTTGACGGAAGCGTTGAGGAAGGGGAACAACGAGGCGGCGAGGCACATATAAAGGATCCCGAGCAGCGCATTCTGCCCCCCTAGCGGGGTGGATGCCCTCATGCGGATCGGCGCGCCAAACGGGCGTCGGTCATGGGCCGGATCGGCGCGCAGCCGCCCGCGGGCAGCGGCGCCATCCGGCTGGCGGGCGAGGCATTCTGGCGGCCTGCCTTTGCTTCAGGTCGGCAATAACTAGGGGTGGCGCCGCGGCTCGGCAAGGCCCCGGCCCCGCAACGCTGGATTGCGGTCGGCCAACGCCTACAGCAAGCCGAGCGAACGGAAGCTGGCCACGCCGTGGCGTGCCACCACCACATGGTCGTGCACGACGACGCCAAGCGGCTTGGCCGCCGCCACCACGTCGTTGGTCATGGCGATGTTGGCGCGGCTGGGGGTGGGGTCGCCGGAGGGGTGGTTGTGCACCAGGATCAGCGCAGTGGCGCCCAGGTTGAGTGCCCGCTTGACCACCTCGCGCGGGTAGACCGCGACCTGATCGACGGTGCCGACCTGCTGCGGCTCGTCGGCGATCAGCCGGTTCTTGCGGTCGAGGTAGAGGACGTGAAACCGCTCGGTGTCCTCGTGACCCAGCTTGAGGCGACAATAATCCAGCACCTGCTGCCAGGCGGTCAGCAGCGGCCGCTCCGTGATCTCGGCTTGCGCCAGGCGCTGGGCGGCGCTCTGCACGGCCTTCAGCACCGCGATCCCGGCTTCGCCCATCCCCTCGATTTCCGCCAGTCGCGCCGGATCGGCGGCGAGCAATTGCGGCAGCCCGCCGAAGCCGCGCAGCAAGCGCTTGGCCAGCGGCTTGGTGTCGCCGCGGACGCTGGCGCCGTAGAGCAGGAATTCCAGCAGTTCGTAGTCGGCCAGTCGACCGGCGCCGTCCTTCAGAAGCCGCGCCCGCAAGCGCCGACCGTGGCCCGCATGCGTCTCGTTCCCGGCCACCGAGCAGCGCCCCGTCCTAGGCGTAGGGCGGCTTGTGCTGGCCGGCCGGCGAAAGCGTGAAGATTTCGACACCGGTCGTGGTCACGCCGACCGAATGCTCGAACTGCGCAGACAGGGAATGGTCGCGGGTCACCGCGGTCCAGCCGTCCTGCAACATGCGCACCTGCCACTTGCCGGCGTTGATCATCGGCTCGACGGTGAAGAACATGCCTTCCTTCAGTTCGATGCCTTGGCCGGGCTCGCCATAATGCAGCACGTTGGGCGCGTCGTGGAACACGCGGCCAAGGCCGTGGCCGCAGAAGTCGCGCACGACGGAAAACCGCTGCGCCTCGGCATGGCTCTGGATGGCGTGGCCGATGTCGCCCAGCCGCACGCCCGGCCGGATCGCTTCGATGCCGCGCATCATCGCCTCGTAGGTCACCTCGCAAAGGCGCCTTGGCTTCACCTTGGGTTCGCCGACATGGAACATCCGGCTGGTATCGCCATACCAGCCGTCCAGCACCACGGTGATGTCGATGTTGAGGATGTCGCCCTCGCGCAGCGGCCGATCGCCCGGGATGCCGTGGCAGACGACATGGTTGACCGAGGTGCAAATCGACTTCGGATAGCCGCGATAGTTGAGCGGCGCCGGGCTCGCGCCGGCCGCGACGATGTAGTCGTGGCAGAGCCGGTCGAGTTCGTCCGTGCTGACGCCCGGGTTGACGCGGCCGACCAGCATGTCCAGCACTTCGGCCGCCAGCCGCCCTGCCTTGCGCATGCCGGCGAAATCCTCGGTCCCGTGCAGCTTGATCTGCCCCGTATAGGTGGCGCGGGCATCCGCCGCCATGACGTAGTTCATGCCATCTATATATGCGAGAGCAGCGGCGTTTCGCTAGCCGCCGCTCGGGCCCGGGCTGGCCCGGGGCGGGCTTCCATGCTCTAACGGGCGCCGAGCCCTGCCCGCCATGCTGATCCTTGGAATCCATTCCGGCTATCACGACGCCTGCGCCGCCCTGCACCGGGACTACCGGCTGGTGGCCGCGGTGGCGCAGGAACGGCTGACCCGGCGCAAGATCGATGGCGGCCGGGTGCCGGTCGAGGCGATCGCCGAGTGCCTGGCCATCGCCGGCCAGCCGGCGGAAGCGGTGGATGCCGTGGTGCTGGGGCGCGGCGCCTTCCCCTGGCGCTATTTCACCCATTACCGCGGCGCGCGGCAGGTCGAGGGCCGGGTGCGCCAGCTGCTCGGCCGGGACAAGGTCAAGAGCATGGAGCGCGAACTGGTGCGCGCCGGCCACGCCGACAGCCTGGCGATCTTCGATGCCGCCCGCTTCCTGGCCGAGCACGGCTTGCGCGCCGGCATCCCGGTCCGCTTCTTCAACCACCACCTGGCGCATGCCCTGCCGACGCTGTTCCACACCGACTGGGACGCCGCCCTGCTCTGCACCGCCGATGGCGGCGGCGATAACGAGCAGTACAGCCACCGCCTGTTGCGCGACGGCCGGCTGCACGCCTTGCAGGGCGGCGATGCGGCGCTCTGCCAGCCCTTGCGCATCGACAGCCTGGGCCTTGCCTACGGCTATGCGACCCAGGCGCTGGGCTTCCGCATCAACCGGCACGAAGGCAAGCTGACCGGGCTGGCGGCACTCGGCCGGCCGGTGCTGGCGCCGGCGCTGGCGGCGCATTTCCGGGTCGGCCAGGATGGCCGGATCGACAGCGACTTCCCCGACTATCCGGCGCTGAAGCGTTTCGTCGCGAATTGGGCCAAGGCGGCGGCGCGCGAGGACGTGGCGGCCTCCGTGCAGCTAGTGCTGGAGAAGACCATGCTGACCTCGGTCGGCCGGCTGCTGGCGCGGACGGGCGTGCGCCATCTCGGCCTGTCGGGGGGCGTGTTCGCCAACGTGCGGCTCAACCAGCGGTTGGCCGAGGAATTGCCGATCGACGAAGTCTTTGTCTATCCGGCGATGAGCGACCAGGGCCTGGCGGCCGGCGGCATCCTGCAATTCCTGCTGGAACGCGACGGCCTGCAAACCTGGCTCGGCGAGCGCTATCGACTTGAGCAGCTCTATCTGGGGCGCGACCAGGGCGAGGCCATCGACCGCGCGCTGGCGGCTGAGGCCGCCTTCCGGACGCTGCCGGGCGAGCCGGCGGCGACCGCCGCCCGCCTGCTGGCGGAAGGCCGCATCGTCGCGATCTACACCAAGGGCATGGAATATGGCCCCCGCGCGCTCGGCGCGCGCAGCATCCTGGCCGACCCGCGCGATGCCGCCGTCAACGCCAAGCTGAACGCGCGCCTGGAGCGCAGCGAGTTCATGCCGTTCGCCCCGGTGGTGCGCGCGGTCGATGCCGATGCGGTGTTCCAGTTGCCGGCGGCGGCGCGCTATTCCGCGCGTTTCATGACCGTTACCTGCGGCGTGCGGCCGCAATGGCGCGAGCGGATCGCCGCCGTGGTGCATGTCGACGGCACCGCCCGTCCACAACTGATCGAACGCGCGGCCAACCCGCTCTATTACGACATCCTCGCCGCCTTCGCCGAGCGGACCGGCGTGCCGGTGCTGGTCAACACCAGTTTCAACGTGCACGAGGAGCCGATCGTCAATACGCCCGAGCAATGCGCCCGGGCCCTGGCGCAGGGCCGCATCGACTGCGTGGTCAGCGAGCGCAGCGTCTATGCCCGGCGCTGACGAAACGGTCGTCCCGGCCTAGAATGCCGCCATGAGCGATCGCATCGTCAGCGCCGCCGTCGTGGTGATCGGCAACGAGATCCTCTCGGGCCGCACCGCCGACCGCAACCTGCCATTCCTGGCGACGCGGTTGAACGAGCTCGGCATCCAGCTGCGCGAAGCCCGCGTGGTGCCGGACCTCGAGGATGAGATCGTGCGCGCGGTCAACGAGACCCGCGCCCGGCACGATTACGTCTTCACCACCGGCGGCATCGGCCCGACGCATGACGACATCACCGGCGATGCCATCGCCAAGGCGTTTGCCGTCGGCATCGATTACCATGCCGAGGCGGTGGCGATCCTGAAGGCGCACTATGCCAATACCGGGGCCGAACTGAACACGGCGCGCCTGCGCATGGCGCGGGTGCCGGCGGGGGCGGAGCTGATCGACAACCCGGTCAGCAAGGCGCCGGGCTACCAGATCGGCAACGTGTTCGTGCTGGCCGGCGTGCCGGCCATCATGCAGGCGATGTTCGAGAGCCTGAAGCACAAGCTGGTGGGCGGTCTGCCGGTGCGCTCGCTGGCCATCGCCGCCTATCTGGCCGAAGGCGCCATCGCCAAGGGCCTGGGCGAACTGGCCGGGCGCCATCCGGAGGTCGATCTCGGCTCGTATCCGTTCTATCGCCAGGGCCGCTTCGGCACCTCCATCGTCGGCCGCTCGACCGACCCGGACCGGCTCGCGGCGGCGGCGGCCGAGCTGCGCCAGTTGATGCGCGACCTGGGGGCCGAGCCGCTGGAAGAATCGACCAACAGCCCGGGCTGAGCCGATGAGCCAAACCGCGCCCTACCGCGTCCGCCCGGCCGGGCCGTTCGACGCCGCCGGCATCGCCCAGACCTATGTGCGCAGCTGGCGGCAGAGCTATCGCGGCATCATCGCCGACCGGGTGCTGGACGGCATGGACGAGCGGCGGATCGCGCTCGGCTGGCGGCAGACGCTGACCAGCCCGAAGCCCGGCCAGCACACCCTCGTCGCCGGCCGCGCCGGCTCGCCCGGCAGCGTGGTCGGCTTCCTGTCCTGCGGTCCGGCCGAGCAGGCGGCCGACGGCCTGGCCGAGATCTTCACCCTCTACCTGCTGCGCCAACAGCAGGGGCTGGGGCTCGGCCGCCGGCTGGTGGCGGCGGCGGCCGAGAGCCTGCTGGCGGACGGCCAGGCGCGGGCCATCGTCTGGGTGCTGTTCGACAATCCGGCGCGCGGCTTCTACGAGGCCCTGGGCGGGCAACTGGGCCGCCAGCGGACCTACCAGATGGGCAGCGCCAAGCTGCCGGCGGTCAGCTACCAGTGGCCCGACCTCTACCGGCTGGAGGAACGCGCGGCCGGCCTGTCGGCCATCGCGCTCGGGTCGGCGCTGCCGCCGCTGCTCGATGCCGCCGGCGGCGGCTAGGCAGGAAGGCCGCGGCGGCGTAACACTGCGGCCGGCCCGCTTGGCGGAACAGGCAGACGCATCGGACTTAAAATCCGAAGGCCGCGAGGCTGTGCCGGTTCGAGTCCGGCAGCGGGCACCAGAACGGCCGGCACCGCGCGGCGCGGCTTCCCAGGGCGCCTCGGTTAAGCGAGACTTTCCGGCATGGACCGGGAGACCATCGCGGCCTTGCTCCGGGCGCATGCCGCCGAGCTTCGCGCGCGCGGCGTCACGCGGCTGGACCTGTTCGGTTCGACCGCCCGGGGCGAGGCGACGGAGACCAGCGACATCGACGTCGTGATCGATGTGGCGCCCGGGCGGAAGTTCTCGCTGCTCGACCTGGCCGGGCTCAGGGCGTTCCTTTGCGAACTGCTGGGACGCGAGACTGAACCGCGTCGGGTTTCCCGGAGGCATTGTCGTTTGAGTCACGCGGCCATGGCAGGTTGGTCTGCCATGGCGTAGTAGCGTTCCTCGGCTTCGGCCGGCGGGATGTTGCCGATGGGCTCCAGGATACGCCGGTTGT
>VGEV01000075.1 GCA_016869175.1 Alphaproteobacteria bacterium | reverse complement strand
CATCGACACGCCACCGCAGACCAAATAGACCCCGCCACAGCACCCAATCCGCAGGCTGGGCCGCAGGCCATGCCCTCATCGGCGATGCTTCGTCGTCAATGATGGGGTTCTTCGAGGCGTCCAATTGTCGCGGCGCCGGCGGACATGATTTGATGCGAGAAACACAAGTCAGGGGGAAACGACATGGCGCGGGTGGCATTGGTGACGGGAGGCACGCGCGGAATCGGTGCCACCATCAGCACGGCGCTCCAAGCGGCCGGGTATCGCGTGGCGGCCAATTACGGCGGCAGCGAGGAACCGGCGCGCAAGTTCCATTCGCAGACCGGCATCCAGACCTACAAGTTCTCGGTCGCCGACTACGCCGCCACGGGCGAAGGCATTGCCCGCATCGGCAAGGAACTGGGACCGATCGACGTGGTGGTGAACAATGCCGGCATCACGCGCGACGGCTTCCTGCACCGCATGAAGCCCGAGCAGTGGTCGGAAGTGATCGCCACCAATCTGTCGAGTTGCTTCAATGTCTCGCGGCACGTGATCGAGGGCATGCGCGAGCGCGGATTCGGCCGCATCGTCAACATCAGTTCGATCAACGGCCAGAAAGGCCAGTTCGGCCAGACCAACTATTCCGCCGCCAAGGCCGGCATGCTGGGCTTCACGCGGGCGTTGGCGCTGGAGAACGCCAGCAGGGGCATCACCGTCAACGCCATCGCGCCCGGCTATATCAAGACCGAGATGGTGGCGGCGATGCCGGCCGAGCAGCTGGCCAAGGTGGTGGCGACGATTCCGGTCGGGCGGCTGGGCGAGGCGTCGGACGTGGCGCGGTGCGTCGTGTTTCTGGCCGCCGACGAAGCGGGCTTCATCACTGGCGCGACGTTCACGGTGAATGGCGCGCAATACATCGCCGCGTGACGAGGAACCTGCCATCATGCCCACCGTCAAGCCCATCGAATATGCCGATGCCGGCGCCGAGGTCCGCGCCGTCTATGACGACATCAAGCGCACCCGCAACACCGACTGGATCAACAATTTCTGGAAGGTCTTGGCGCACCATCCGCCAACCCTGAAACGCACCTGGGAAAGCTTAAAACAGGTGATGGCGCCGGGCGCGCTCGACCCGCTGACCAAGGAAATGCTCTATGTCGCGGTCAGCGTCACCAACAATTGCGAGTATTGCATCAACTCGCATACCTTCGCCGCGCGTCGCGCCGGCATGAGCGAGGCAATGTTTGGCGAGCTGCTGGCGGTGGTGGCGATGGCCAACGAGACCAATCGCCTGGCCAACGGCTATCAGGTGGAAACCGACGAGCGGTTCAAACAGCCGGTCTGAAGGCGGACGATGCCGGCGGGGCAGCGCCGTGCCACCCTGGTCGGCGGCCTCGCGGTGCTGATGTGGTCGGCGCTGGCGCTGCTCACCACGGCCGCCGGACCAGTGCCGCCGTTCCAGCTGTTGAGCCTGACCTTTGCGCTGGGCGCGTTGCTGGCCGGACTCAAATGGTGGTGGCAAGGCCAGGCGGGCTGGCGCCATCTGGTTCAGCCGCTGCCGGTCTGGCTGCTGGGGGTGGGCGGCCTGTTCGGATACCACGCGGTCTATTTCACCGCGCTTGGGCTGGCGCCACCGGCCGAGGCCAGCCTGATCGCCTATCTCTGGCCGATGCTGATCGTGCTGTTCGCGGCGCTGCTGCCGGGCGGTCGGCTGGCGGCCCGACACGTGGCCGGCGCGCTGTTGGGTCTGCTTGCGACGATCCTGCTGGTGGCGCCGGCGGGCGGCCAACTGGGAGCTGGCGCGCCGCTCGGCTACCTGGCGGCCGCTGCCTGCGCCGTCATCTGGTCAGCCTATTCGGTCGCCTGGCGACGCCATGCCGAGGTGCCGAGCGATGCCGTCGCCGGGTTCCTCGCGGTGTCGGCCGTCCTGGGAGCGGTCGCCCATCTGGGCTTCGAGCGCACGGTGTGGCCGACCGACCTTGTCGCCTGGCTGGCCGTGGTCGGCTTGGGACTGGGACCGGTCGGCGCGGCCTTCTTTTGCTGGGATTACGGCGTGAAACGCGGCGACCTCCAGCTGCTGGGCGTGCTGGCCTATGCCACGCCGGTGCTGTCAACCTTGGCGTTGGTTGCCGTCGGTATGGCTGAAGCCAGCCTCCACCTCGGGCTCGCTTGTCTGCTGATTGTCGCGGCCGCCGCGCTCGCGGGCGGCCTAGCCCGACGTTCGTCCCAGAAGGCAGTTGCAAATCCGTCGCAAGATCGCTCTCTTGCGGTCGGGCAGACTGATGGTGGCGGGTCCGGGTGAGCGCGCAGGTCGAGGGCATGGAACGGGCGCCGCTGGTGGCGGTTCGCCACGGGCTGTGGTCCTGGTTGTCGGCGCTGCTGGTGCTGCTCCTGTCGTTGCCGTTGTTTGTTCTGGCCGGCAGCCTGTTCGAGCCGGCCGGCGAGGCCTTTCAGCACATGTCGCGAACCGTGCTGCCGCGTTTCCTGGCCAACACGCTGTTCCTGGTGCTGGTGGTTGGCCTCGGCGTCGCGGGGATTGGCGCGGGCCTGGCTTGGCTCATGGCGATGTATCGCTTTCCCGGCCGCCGGCTGTTCGAATGGGCGCTGGTGCTGCCGCTTGCCATGCCCGCTTACGTGTTGGCCTATGCCTACACGGACTTCTTGCAATTCGCCGGACCGGTGCAGGGGGCACTGCGCGAGGCGATGGGCTGGCGGCGCGGCGACTATTGGTTTCCCGAGATCCGCTCGCTGCCGGGCGCCGCCCTGGTGCTGATCCTGGTGCTCTATCCTTACGTCTACCTGCTGTGCCGCAGCGCTTTCCTGGAGCAGTCGGTCTGCGCCATCGAGGTGGGCCGCTCGCTCGGCCTGACCGGCTTGCGCACCTTCTGGCGCGTCGCCCTGCCGCTTGCCCGTCCGGCCTTGGCCGCGGGCGTCGCCCTGGCGCTGATGGAGACCCTGGCCGATTTCGGCACCGTCGCGTATTTCGGGATCGACACCTTCGTCACCGGCATCTACCGGGCCTGGTATAGCTACGGCGAGCCGGCGACCGCGGCGCGGCTGTCCACCTTCCTGCTGCTGTGCGTTCTGCTGGTGTTGGCGCTGGAGCGGCTGGGCCGGGGCAAGGCCCGCTACCATCATACCTCGGGCCGCTATCGCCAGTTGCCGGAGGAGCGGTTGGACGGTTGGCGCGCCGCTCTGGCCAGCGCCGCGTGCGCCTTGCCGCTGAGCTTCGGGTTCCTTCTGCCCGCCGGCCTGTTGCTGGGGCATGCCGCCGGCAGCGGCGATGTCCTGTCGGCCGCGCGCTATCTCGAACTCGCCGCCAACAGCGCGACGCTGGGCTTGGTGACCGCGACCCTGGCGGTGGCGCTTGCGGCGCTTCTGGCCTACGCGCAGCGGCTCTTGCCGCTGGCGCATGTGCGGGCCGGCAATCGGCTGGTCGCGCTCGGCTATGCGGCGCCGGGCGCGGTGGTGGCAATCGGCGTGCTCATCCCGTTCGCCGCACTCGACAACTGGCTGGATGCCTGGCTTCGGGCCTGTTGCGGCCTGTCCAGCGGCTTGCTGCTGACCGGCAGCATCGCCGCGCTGGTGTTCGCCTACCTGGTGCGATTTCTCGGCATCGCTCTGCAAACGACCGAAGCCAGCCTGGGCAAGGTCAAACCGACGGTGGATGCTGCCGCACGCAGCCTGGGCGCGCGGCCGGGTCGGCTGTTGTTGCGGGTGCATGCACCGATGATCGCGGGCGGCCTGCTGACCGCTGGGTTGTTGGTGCTGGTCGACGTGGTCAAGGAACTGCCGGCCACGCTGCTGCTGCGGCCGTTCGACTTCGACACGCTGGCGGTCGTGACCTTCAACCTGGCGCGCGACGAGCGCCTGGCGGAAGCCTCCGCCGCGGCGCTCGCCATCGTCCTGCTTGGCCTGCTGCCGGTCTATGTGCTGTGCCGGTCGATCGCCCGCTCGCGGCCGGGGCAGGGCGGATAGGCTATTTCCAACCTACCGTGTCATAGATCCTCTGCGCCGCTGCTTGGTTCCGCCCGAGATGCGCAACGTTCAGGCCGTCAGCCTTGAACGGGCCCAGCTTGGCCGACGCTTGATTGTCGGTCTTGGCCGTCGGCACCGCCGGATACTCATTGTTGCCGTCGGCGAAGTAGCGTTGCGCCTCATCGCCCGCCAGATACTCGAGGAATCGAATTGCCGCTTCGCGATGCGGCGCGGTCTTCACCACGCCGCCGCCCGAGATGTTGACATGGGTGCCGCGATCGCCCTGGTTGGGGAACAGCACGCCGACCTTGTCGACCAGCGCCTGATCCTCGGGCTTGGCCGATGCCATCAGTCGGACATAATAATAGGTGTTGCTGAGCGCCAGGTCGCATTCACCGCTGGCGATCCCCTTGATCTGGTCGGTATCGCCGCCCTTGGGGTCGCGCGCGAAGTTGCCGACCACGCCCTTCGCCCAGGCCTCGGCCGCCGGCTCGCCCGATTGCGCGACCAACGCGCCCAACAGCGAGAGTTGGTAGACATGCGAGCCGGACCGTACGCAGACCTTGCCCCGCCAGCGCGGGTCGGCGAGGTCCTCGTAGCGTTGCACCACACCGGTCGGCACCCGTTCCTTGCTGTAGACGATGATGCGGGCGCGCTGGGAGAAGCCGTACCAATGGCCCTCCGGTTCGCGGAGCTGCGGCGGAATGCGGCTGGCCAGCAGTTCCGATTGCACCGGCTGCAACAGACCCGCCTGCTGGGCCCGCCAAAGCCGGCCGACATCGACCGTCAGCAGCACATCGGCCGGACTGTTGGCCCCCTCTTGCCGGATTCGTTCGATGATCTCGTCTTCCTTGCCTTCGATGCGGCGGATGGCGATGCCGGTGGCCTTGGTGAAGTTGGCGTAAAGCGCTTCATCGGTTTGATAGTGACGCGCGGAGTAGAGGTTCAGGACCTTTTCCTGCGCCAGCGCCGGCGTCCCGATCGTCATCGCGGCCAGCAGCGTCGCCAAGAGTGTCGCTCCACGCATCAGTTCGCTTCCTCTGTGTCGCATCACGCGCGGCAGCAGCCTGCCCGCTGCCGCAGGTCGACAGCTTGCCGAGGATCAATCGCGAATGCCAGTCATTCGCATTAAGTGTCTGGCCCTATTCTTCGCTCGCTTCTGCGGCCAGTTGCCGCAGGCCGGCGAGCGCGGTGGCGAACCAGTCCTCGGTCCGCCCGGCCGGATAGACGACGTAGGCCGGGCGGCCGAACCGCGGGGCTTCGTCGATCAGTCTCAACCGGCTGTCGGACAGGTATGGCCGCACCACGCGCAAGGGGAAATAGCCGCTGCCGCCGTTCTCCAGAATATAGGCGAGGCCGAGGGCGCCCAGGCTGACGGTGATCGGCGGCGTCGGCCGGTCCGGAAAGGCGCGGGAATGCGCCGCCAGGAATTCCGGCCCCCAATCGATGAACACATAACCGCCCGGCAGTTCCGCCGCGCCCGGCGTTTCCACCATGACCAACCGCTCTTCCAGCAATTGCTCGATCACCAGGCCGGCCCGGCTCTGCGGCGAATACAGCACCACGATGTCCAGCCGGCCGGCCAGCACATCGTGCATCAAGATGTCGGACGTGCCGACCTCGGCCCGCAATGCCACGGCCGGAGCGGCTTGCCGCATCCACGGCAGCCAGCGCAACAGCAGCCGGTCCCACAGGCTGAACAGGCCGCCGATGCTGAGCGTCGCCTGGAAATGCGCCGGCAGGGCGATCTCCTGCCGGGCGCGTTGCCAAAGCTGCAGCAAGGTGGGGGCGTGGCGTTGCAACTGCAAGCCCGCGGGCGTCAGCGACAGGCCGGCCCGGCTGCGTTGAAACAGCACGCGGCCAAGCTGCTCCTCCAGCGACTTGACCCGCATGGAGACGGTCGACTGCGTGACGTTCAGGCGCTCGGCGGCGCGCTTGAAGCTGCCGGCTTCGACGATCTCCACGAAGGTGCGCAAGACATCGAGATCCATCGTCCGCCCCCCGCTGCGAATAATGCACGAGAAGCAAAGCGCCGCGCCAATCGCTTTGGTCGCGTCGAAGCGTGCGTCGCCGGTCAGCCGCGGAAGCCGTCCTTGCGTCGGCGCGTTTCCGCGAATACCGCGACCGGGTCGCCGGTGGCCAGGTTCAGCACGCGCCCGATCTCGGGGCTGTCTGCCCGCAAGAACGGGTTCGTCGCGCGTTCCTCGGCCATGCGCGACGGCACGGTCGGCAGACCTTGCGCGCGGCGGCGATCGATCTCTTGCATGCGCGCGCGCAGCGCCGCGTTGCCGGGTTCCACGGTCAGCGCGAAACGGCCGTTCGACTGGGTGTATTCGTGCGCGCAATAGACCCGCGTCTCATCTGGCAGCGCCCGCAGCTTGCCCAGCGAATGCCACATCTGTTCCGGGCTGCCCTCGAACAGCCGACCGCAGCCCAATGCGAACAGCGTATCGCCGCAGAACAGGGCCGCATCCTCGGCAAACCAATAGGCGATGTGTCCGCGGGTATGGCCCGGTACATCGAAAACCCGGGCGACGGCGGCGCCGAAGCCATAGCTGTCGCCGTCGCCGACCGTCACGTCGATGCCGGGAATGCGCTCGCGGTCGGCGCCGGGGCCGACCACGATGCAATCGCTGGCCGCCTTCAGCGCCAGATTGCCGCCGACATGGTCGGGATGGTGGTGGGTGTTCAGAATATGCGTCAGGCGCCAGCCCTTGGCGCGCAGCCGCTCCTGCACCGGTTCCGCCACCGCCGGATCGACCACGGCGGTGAGCCCGGCTTGCGGCTCGTGCACCAGGTAGACATAGTTGTCGGATAGCACCGGGATCTGCTCGATCGCCAAACGGGACATGCGCGGCCTCTAGCCAACCCTCACCGGCCTGCAGCGCCGGCGGGTTCCATGCTAGATTAGCCGCCGATGCGGCCCGACGTCATCGATTTCGGCAACTTCTATCGCAGCCGGCTAGGCCAAGTGGCGCGGCACCTCATTCGCCGGCAGGTGCGCGCGATTTGGCCGAACGTGCGCGGTCTGACCGTGCTGGGGCTGGGCTACGCCACGCCCTATCTGCGACAATTCCTGGACGAAGCGGGGCGAGTGGTCGCGGTGATGCCGGCTTCGCAGGGCGTCGTGCGCTGGCCGCGCCGGGAGCGCAACCGGGTGGCCCTGGCGCACGAGGCCGAACTGCCGCTGCCCGATGCCTCGGTCGATCGACTGCTGCTGGTGCACGGCCTGGAGAATGCCGAACAGGTGCGGCCGCTCTTGCGCGAAATCTGGCGGGTGCTGGGTGCGGGCGGCCGGCTCCTGATCCTGGCGCCCAACCGCAGCGGCCTCTGGTCGCGGCTGGAGCGCACGCCGTTCGGGCAGGGCCAGCCGTTCAGCGAGGGTCAGCTCAACCGCCTGATGCGCGAAGCGATGTTTCAGCCGACCCAGCACGCGCGGGCGCTATACGTGCCGCCTTTTTCCTCACGCTTCCTGATGCGGGCGGCACCAGCCTGGGAGCGGATCGGCGAGCGGCTGGCGCCGACATTCGCCGGCGTGCTGCTGGTGGAGGCGGACAAACAGATCTATGTCCTGACCGCCGAGCCGAAGCGGCAGTCGGCGCGCCGGCCGCTTGCGGTGATCGGCCGGCCGCGGCCCGTCGTGGGTGGCGCCGCCCGCCGGACGGGTCGCGTCAAGCCGGCGTGGGGGTGAAATCTGGGCCTTTGCGCAGCAGGAAAAGCGCCTGCACGCTCAACAGGTTGGCCACGCGCAGATAACCGCCCAGAGGGGCCGCCCGGCCAGCTTCGTCCAGCGCCAGGCTCTTCTCCACCGCGATGTCGAGCTTGTCGCAGAGCAGAAGAAAATCGCGGATCGTGCAGAGATGGATGTTCGGGGTCTTGTACCAGGCCTGCGATAGCAGCGCCGTCACCGGCATGCGGCCCCTGAGCAGCAGGTGCTGGCGCACCCGCCAGTGACCGAAATTCGGGAACGAGACCACGGCGAAGCGGCCGATCCGCAGCATCTCCAGCAGCACCGAGCGGGGCCGCCGCGTCGCTTGCAGGGTCTGGCTCAAGATCACGAAGTCGAACGAATCCGACGGGTAGTCGACCAGATCCTTGTCGGCGTCGCCTTGCACGACCGACAGGCCTTGCGCAACGCAGGCGTTGACGCCGGCCTGGCTGAGTTCGATACCGCGGCCATCGACCTGTTTCTCTCGCATCAGATGGTCGAGCAGCCGGCCGTCGCCACAACCGACGTCGAGCACCCGCGCCTGCGCCGGGATCATGCGGGCGATCTGCAGCAAGTCCTCGCGCAGCGGCGCGCCGGCAAGTTGGGCAGGCGGCCGGTTCACGGCCGTCGCAGCCCGCGCCTTGCGGCGGCGGCGCCCAGGAAACCGGCCAGCGTGCGAAACATTTCCGGCTCGTCCAGCAGAAAGGCGTCGTGGCCGTGGTCGCTCTCGATCTCGACGAAGCTGACATTGGCCGAGGCGGCGTTCAGCGCCTTGACGATGGCTCGGTTCTCGGCGGTCGGATAGAGCCAGTCGCTGGTGAAGGAGATCACGCAGAAGCGCGTCTCGATGCCACGGAAGGCTTTGGCCAGCACGCCGTCATATTCCGCCGCCAGATCGAAATAATCCATGGCGCGGGTGATGTAGAGATAGGAATTGGCATCGAACCGATCGACGAAGGACGAACCCTGGTGGCGCAGATAGCTTTCGACCTGGAAGTCCGCGCCAAAGCCGAACGAAAAGGTCTGTCGGTTCTGCAAACTGCGCCCGAACTTGCGATGCAACGCGGTTTCCGACAGGTAGGTGATGTGCGCCGCCATGCGCGCCACGGCCAGGCCAGCGGCCGGCCGGGTGCCATGGGCCTGGTAATCGCCCTGCCGCCAGTCCGGATCGGCCATGATCGCCTGCCGGCCAACCTCGTGGAAGGCAATGTTCTGTGCCGAGTGGCGCGCGGCGGTGGCGATGGGCGCCGCGGCGAACACGCGCTCGGGATAGCTGGCCGCCCATTGCAGCACCTGCATGCCCCCCATCGACCCGCCGATCACGCAGAACAACTTGTCGATCCCCAGGTGATCGACCAAGCGGCATTGCAGCCGCACCATGTCGGCGACGGTGATGACAGGGAAATCCAGGCCGTAGGGCTTGCCGGACGCCGGGTTGACCTCCTGCGGGCCGGTGGTGCCCATGCAGCCGCCCAGGACGTTGGCACAGATGACGTAATACTGGTCGGTATCGAGCGTCAGGCCGGGTCCGACCATCAGGTCCCACCAGGCCGGCCGGCCGGTCAGCGGGTTATGGCTGGCCACGAACTGGTCGCCGGTCAGCGCGTGGCAGACCAGCACGGCGTTGCTTCGCTCGGCGTTCAGCCGGCCATAGGTCTGGTAGGCGATCTTGACGCCCAGCAGCGCCGAGCCGGAGTCGAGCGCGAAGGGCTCGTTCTCGGGCAACGCGAGAACGAAGCCGTGGCCGTGCCCGGCCACCAGCGCCGCTTCCCCCGCCGCCATCGGCGTGTGCATCGCCGCCGCCTCCGCATTCAGCCACAAACCACTGTTTCGCCTAGCTTTCAGTATGGGCGAGCGCATAGCTATGGGCCACCGGGCGGGGCTGTCAACGGCTTCTTTGCTTTTGCGGGGGGCTGTTCTATATGTCGCTGCCTTGACAGCAGCGCGACCCGCGACCGCCCCCATTATGAGCGATGATGTAGCCAGCCTGGACGCGTTGCGCCGCGAGATCGACGCCATCGACGCGGCCTTGCACGACCAGGTCATGCGCCGCGCGGCGGTGATGCAGGCGGTGGCCCGTTCCAAGGACGTGGCCGAGGCGGGCAGCGCCGCCGTATTGCGGCCGGGGCGCGAAGCGACGGTGCTGCGCCGCCTGATCCGGCGCCATTCCGGCAGCTTGCCGGTGGCGGTGGTGGCGCGGATCTGGCGCGAACTGATGAGTTCGGCCGCCGCCTTGCAGGCGCCCTTGCGCGTCGCGGTGTGCGCGCCCTCCCACTCGGTTGCCTATTTCGACCTCGCGCGCAGCCATTTCGGCTCCTCGACGCCGATGACGCTGCATCGCTCAGCTTCGGTGGTGCTGCGGGCGATTTCCGAGAACCCTGGCACCATCGGCCTGCTGCCCTTGCCGCAGGAGGGCGAGAGCGATCCGTGGTGGCCGGCCCTGGTGGTCGAGGAGCAGACCGGGCAAACGCCGCGCGTGGTTTGGCGGCTGCCGTTCTTCGAGGCTCCGGGCGCGCGTTTCGAGAACCTGGCGGCGCTCGCGGTCGCCGTCGCGCAGCCGGAGGAGACAGAGGCCGACGGCACCCTGCTGGCGCTGGAGACCGCGCAGACCCTGAGCCGGGCCCGACTGCGCGAACTCCTGCGCGTGCAAGGCTTCGGCGAGCGGATCCTGGCCGGTCACGAAGAAAGCGGCCATCGTCTCACGCTGTTGGAGCTTGATGGCTTCGTGCGCCGCGAGGACGATCGGCTGCAGACGGTGTTGCGGGGGCTGGGCGAGGAACTCTTCCGCAGCTCGATCCTGGGCTCCTATCCGGTGCCGCTCGGTCCTTCCGGCGCAATGCGGGAGCGCGCGACATGACGACGACGCCAGTCCCCCGTCCCGGAATCATGAGCATCGCGCCTTATGTTCCGGGCGAGGCCAAGGCGGAAGGCCAGGCGCGGGTGATCAAGCTGGCCTCGAACGAGTCCGCGCTGGGCGCCAGCCCAAGGGCCAAGGAGGCGTTCCGTCGCTGCGCCGAGGAACTGCACCGCTATCCCGACGGCGCGGCCGGCGAGCTGCGCCAGGCGCTGGCCGAGTTCCACGGCCTGGCGGCCGATCGGATCGTGGTGGGCAACGGCTCGGACGAGGTGATCTCGATCCTGACGCATGCCTATGCGGGGCCGGGCGACGAAGTGCTGTACAGCCAGCACGGCTTCCTCATGTACCCGATCGGCGCCAAGGCGGTGGGGGCGACGCCGGTGGCGGCGCCGGAACGGGATTACACCGCCTCGGTCGACGCGCTGCTTGCCGCGGTGAGCCAGCGCACCAGGATCGTCTTCGTCGCCAACCCGAACAACCCGACCGGCACCTTTCTCAGGCCCGAGGAACTGCGCCGGCTGCGCGACGGTCTGCCGGCCAACGTGCTGCTGGTGATCGACGCGGCCTACGCCGAATACTGCGTGCGCAACGATTACTCGGCCGGCCGCGAGCTGGTGGATGCCGGCGAGAATACGGTGATGACCCGCACCTTCTCCAAGATCTACGGGTTGGCCGCGCTGCGCCTGGGCTGGGCCTATTGCCCGAAACCGGTTGCCGATGTGTTCCATCGCGTGCGCGGGCCGTTCAATGTCAACGCGGCCGCGCAGGCCGCCGGCATCGCCGCCCTGCGGGACGTCGCCTTCACCGACCGGGCGCGCGCGCACAACGACATCTGGCTGCCGTGGCTGAGCCGGGAACTGACGAAGCTCGGCCTGGCCGTGATCCCCAGCGTCGGCAATTTCCTGACCGCGTGCTTCCGCGACCAAGCGGCGGCCGGCGCGGCGCAGGCGGCACTGAAATCCAAGGGTATCCTGCCCCGCGCCATCGCCGCCTATGGCTTGGCCGATTGCCTGCGTTTCACGGTCGGCACGGAAGACGAGAACCGCGCGGTGGTGGCCGCCTTGGCCGAGCATCTGGGGCGCCCGTGACGGCATTGCCCGAAGCGGGAGCGACGGTTGGCACGCTGGCGTTGATCGGCGTCGGCCTGATCGGCTCGTCGATCGCCCGGGCCGCCCGGCGCGGCAAGTTGGCCGGCCGCATCGTGGGTTGCGCGCGCAAGCCCGAGACCCGGGCGAAATGCCTGGAGCTTGGCATCGTCGACGCGATGTTCGCGGATCCGGCCGAATGCGTCGCCGGGGCCGACCTCGTCATTCTGGCGGTGCATCTGGGCGGCTATCGCGAGGTGGCGCGGCGCATGGCGCCGGGCCTCAAGCCGGGCTCGATCGTCTCCGATGTCGGCTCGGTCAAGACTTGCGTGTTCCGCGACGTGGCGCCGTTCCTGCCGGAGGGCGTCCATCTGGTGCCCGGTCATCCGGTCTCCGGCACCGAGAAGTCGGGGCCGGAGGCGGGGTTCGCGGAACTGTTCGACAATCGCTGGTGCATCCTGACGCCGGGGCCGGAAGCCGAGCCCAAGGCGGTGGCCAAGGTCGCCGCCTTCTGGCGGGCGATCGGCAGCAACGTCGAACTGATGGAGGCCCGCCGCCACGATCTGGTGCTGGGCATCACCTCGCATCTGCCGCACCTCATCGCCTACAACATCGTCGGCACCGCGGCCGACCTGGAGACCGTGACCAAGGGCGAGGTGATCAAGTATTCCGCCGGCGGCTTCCGCGACTTCACCCGGATCGCCGCCTCGGACCCGGAATTCTGGCGCGACGTCTTTCTCAACAACCGCGAGGCGGTGCTGGAAATGCTCGGCCGCTTCACCGAGGACCTGATCGCCCTGCAACGCTCGATCCGCTGGGGCGAAGGCGACAAGCTCTTGCAGCTCTTCGCCCGGACCCGCGCCATCCGCCAAGGCATCATTGCCGCGGGCCAGGAGACCCCGGCGGCGGATTTCGGGCGGCGTCCGGCAACAAGGGGCTGAGCCGGCCCAGCGCCGCTGGCCCCAGTCGCACGAAGCCATCTTGCAGGCGGACCGGCACCGACAACACCCCGCCATTGGCCGAAGCCAGCAGGCCAAGCGCCAGCCGTGCCGCGCTGGCCTGGGGGGGCGTCAGTTGGCCGGCGCCTTGCGCCAACTCCAGCAGCCGTTCGTGGTTATGAATGCGCGCCGTCAGCGCGCCGATCGGCCGCGTCTCGGGGTCGAGGGCCAGCGTGCCCTGGCTTTCCACCTTGAGATCGCCCCAGGCGATGGTGAGCTTGCGCAGTTCCAGCGTGCCGCCAGCATCGCGCCAGGCCGCGACGGCAATGGGGAAGGGCGCCCGGGGCAAGTCGCCGCTCAGCGTCGCATCGAGTTCGACCGCCGACAGGTCGGGGCCCAGCGGCAGGCCCGCCAGCAGGGCGGCCTGCGCGTTGCGCAAGGTCAGCGCGGCGTCCCAGCCGGCGGGCCGGCCGGGCGGGCTTGGGCGCAGGTGCCACTCGGCATGTTGGGCGCGCCACTCGCCCGACACCAGCCGATCGTCCATGGCCAGCTCGTCCACCGCGATCGACAGCCGCTCAAGCCGACCGCCGGTCGTGCCCTGGTAGCTTGCCAAGCCCTGGCGGACGGCGATCTCGATCCGGCGTGTCAGGCCGCCCTGGTTGAAGCTCAGCCGATGGTTTCCGTCCAGCGCCACCAACGCATGGCGGAAGTTCCAGGGTTGCAGATAGCCGACCAGGCGGTCGGCTTGCCAGGAGAAGCCGGCCGGCGTGCCGGGCTCGGCGTAGCGGGGCGCCTCCAACGTGGCGATCAGTCGGAAGGGGAAGCCGCCGACCTGGAGCCGCTGGTAGTCGACCGCGGCGCCGGCGGCGCGCTCGCCCGCGCACCAGGTCTCGATGCCCTGGCGGAGCCAGGCGGCCGCGAGGAACCAGTAGCCGCAATAGCCCGCCACCAGCAACGCCACGCCGGCCAGCAGCAACCGATAGCGGAGAGCAAGGCCCCCGAGATTGGCGTTCACGCGGTGACTTATAGCCATCCGCCCGGGGGCGGTCGAGACAGAGGCCGGGAATGAGCGAAGCCGTTGTCGCGAGCGTGCTGGCGGCGCTGCCGGAGGGACCGCTCACGGTGTTCGGCTATGGCTCGCTGATGTGGCGGCCGGGCTTCCCGGTAGAGAGCTCGGCACCGGCGCGGCTGGCCGGCTACCGCCGCGCCTTGTGCGTCTGGTCCTGGGTGCACCGCGGCAGCAAGGCGCAACCGGGCCTAGTGCTGGGCCTGGACCGGGGCGGCAGTTGCGTCGGCCGGGCGCTGACCGTGGCCGAGGAATATCGGCGCGAAGTGGTTGCCTATCTGGTGGCGCGCGAGATGGCGACGCCGGTCTATCGCCCGCGGATCGTCCGGGTCCGCGGCCAGCCGGGCGGGACCCGGCCGGCCTTGACCTTCACGCTCGACCGCCAGCACCGGCAATATGCCGGTCGTCTCGCGCCGGAGGCGGCGGCCGAAACGGTGCTGAGGGGTCGCGGGCAAAGCGGCGCCAATCCCGACTATCTGCGCGAGACCGTGACGCATTTGCGCGAACTGGGTGTGCACGACGCGTTCCTTGAGCGCGTCTGGGCCCTGGTCAGCGCCCGCCTGTCCCGGCACACTGCGCCCGGTGCGGCGACCCCGCCGGCAGGCGGTCAACCCGACGAGCGAACCTGATGCGCAAGCGTGGCCTCGATCATCTGGTACTGACCGTGCGCGACCTGGCGGCGGCCGAGGCGCGCTATCGCGCGCTTGGGTTCACCCTTACGCCGCCGGCGCAGCATCCGTTCGGGACGGGCAACCAGCTTGCCATCTTCGACGGCAATTTCCTCGAGCTGCTGGCGGTGACTGACCCGGCGCGCATTCCGCCGCCGACGGCAGGGGCCTTCGGCTTCGGCCAGCACACCGCCGCCTTCATCGAACGGCACGAAGGCCTGT
The DNA here is from genome assembly GCA_016869175.1 of Alphaproteobacteria bacterium. Lineage (GTDB taxonomy): Bacteria > Pseudomonadota > Alphaproteobacteria > VGEV01. The sequence continues at coordinate 2,530 of VGEV01000075.1, read as the reverse complement.
CGTTTGTCGTGGTGGACAGCGCCGACGCCGGGGCCGACCGGGCCGAGCTTGCCGCCGCCGGGCTCGATCCCTACCCGGTCTTCGATTTCTCCCGCCGCGCGACCCAGCCCGACGGCAGCCAGCCGACGGTGGCGTTCAGCCTGGTCTTCGTGGTTTCCCGTCGCCTGCCGCAGGCGCCGCATTTCCTTTGCCAGCAACACAATCCGGAACATTTCTGGCGGCCCGAATACCAGCGCCATGCCAACGGTGCCCGCCAGATCGTCGGCGTGACCCTGGCGGTCGACGAGCCGAATGCGCTGCGTTCCTACTATGCCGGCCTGTTTGGCTGGGAGGCCATGACCGGGCAGGGGCGCGGCCTCAAAATCGCCACCGGCCGCGGCAGCATCGAACTGGTGGCGACCGCCGAACTCGGCCAGCGCTATGCCGGCCTGGCGCTGACGCCGCCGCCGGGCGGGCCTTGCATCGTCGGCTTCCGCGTCAAGGTCGACGCGCTCGATCGGGCCGCCGACTGCATCGCCCGTTCCGGCATTCCGCTGCATCGGGGGGATGGGCGGCTGAGCATTGCGCCCGCGGACGATTTTGGCGCGGTGCTGGAATTCGTTGCCTAGAGGCGGACCATGGCGAAGATATGGCTGCTGGTCGTTGCCGCCCTGTTCTGGGCTTCGGGCGGAATGGCGGCCGAGCGGATCGAGGTGGGCGGGCTCGCCTTCGCGGTGCCGGAAGGCTGGCGCGTCCTGCCGCCCGGCTCGCCGATGCGCAAGGCCGAGTTGCAGGCGCCGGGCGGCGGCGGCGTCACCTTCTTCCATTTCGGCCGCCAGCAGGGCGGCACCGCCGAAGCCAACATCGAACGCTGGATCCGGCAGTTCCAGGAGCCGCCCGAAGTCTTGCAGCCGCGCCGCGAGGTGAAGCGGCTGGGCGCGATCGTGGTGCATCATTTCCGCGCCAGCGGCACCTATCTTTCCGGCATGCCGGGCGGCCCAACGACGCCGCAGCCCGGCCACAGCCTGGTCGCCGCCGCGATCGAGGGGCCGGAGGGCAACGTGTTCGTGCGGCTGGTCGGACCGGACGCGGCCACGTTGCCGCTGGAAGCAGCCTTTCGCCGCATGATCGAGGACGCGGCGCAGACGACGCGGTAGGACCAGCATGCACGGCAAGAGCATCCGCATACCCCAAGAACAGAGCCTGGCCCAGGCGGCCGAGGCTTGCCTTGACCGCATCGCGGCGGGCGGCATCGTCATCGTGCCGCTCGATGTCGCCTACGCCATCGTCGGCAATGCGGCCGAGGCGATCGCGCGCATCTTCGCCGCCAAGCAGCGTTCGTTCGACAAGCCCTCCGGCTGTTTCGCCAACTGGGACCTGTTCAACGAGATCCAGATCTGTGGCCCGCGCGAGCGCGACGTGGTGCGCGCCGTCGTGCTGGACCACGACCTGCCGCTGTCGACGGTCGCGCCGTTCCGGCGCGACCATCCGTTCCTGGCCGGCCTGGCGCCCTTCGCGCTGGAGCATTCCAGCAAGGCCGGCACGCTCGACATGCTGATGAATGCCGGGGCCTTCCACAATGCCATGGCGGCCCTTTCGGCCGCGCGACAGCTGCCCGTCCTGGGCTCCTCCGCCAACACCTCGCTGACCGGCAGCAAGTTCCGCCTGGCCGAGGTCGACGCGAAGGTGCGCCAGGCAGCCGACCTGGAGATCGACGGCGGTCCCAGCAAATACGCCAACCCGGAAGGCGTCAGCAGCACCATCATCGACCTGCGCGACTTCAAGACCGTGCGCAAGGGCGTCTGCTATGACGCCATTGCCCGCATCCTCAAGCGCGATTTCAAGATCGACCTATACGCCAACGGCATGGCCTGAGTCGCCGCGGCCCGGCGGCTGCGGCGGCGGCGCCGGCGTTGACGGAGCCGGAAGCCCGCCTATAGTGCCGGCCGGCGTGCCCCTGTGGCGGAATTGGTAGACGCGGCAGACTCAAAATCTGTTGCTGGCAACAGCGTGCTGGTTCGAGTCCGGCCAGGGGCACCAAGAAATTCAATAGATTAGAAGAAATAGCGACCAATCGCGTGCCAGCGTCGGTTTTCTGGGGAAGCATGGGGGAAGCAGGCGGATCCGATTGGGTTGCCATGGCGTTGTGGACGCCGGTGCCTTGCACCCGCTGTTCAGCGGCCCAGGCGCGGACCATTCAGGGTTGCGATCTCACGCGGTGCCGACGCCCTCCTGGCTGTCCTTTCAGAGAGCACTGCCGGGGTATCAAGCGGCAGGCGGGGGCAGCAAAAAGGGCACCCGCCGAAAGGCCAAGCACATGGTCGGCGGTCGTGTGGTACTCGACAGCCAGGGCCGTATGGCGCGACAATCTGGATGCGAGGGGCGCGTCAATCAGGATGCGACGCGGCGACCGGGCAAGGTGATGATTGTCGCGGGCGATGGGTCTGGCAAGGGCTTTGATTGACGCTGGCGGATTGTCGCCGGCGGTCAATCAGGTTGGAGCCTTTTCCGTCTCCGTGATTGTCGCGTCGGCGGGCGGCCGGACCTACGT
>VGEV01000074.1 GCA_016869175.1 Alphaproteobacteria bacterium | reverse complement strand
CCTTCAGCGCCTTCCTCTACCGCTACCGCAACCTGGTCGAGCGCTTCTTCAACAGGGTCAAACACTTCCGAGCCATCGCCACGCGCTACGACAAGCACGACGCCAACTACCTCGCCCTCATCAAGCTCGCCGCATTACGAATCTGGATGCGTGCTTATGAGTCCGTGTCCTAGCCTTCGATTGGCGCCGGCACGCTTGGCTTGGGCGGTCGCAGCAAGGCGGCGACCTTGGTGGCGAAGCGATCATCCTGGTCTTGCGCCAACAACGGCGCCGCCTCGGCGATGGCTTCCAGCAGCGGCGCGAGCCAGCTCCACTCGTCCGCGCCGAAGTCGCTCAGCACATAGGGATGCACCAGTTCGCGCCGGCCGGGATGGCCGATGCCGATGCGCACTCGCCGATAGTCCGGCCCGATATGGGCGTCCAAGCTGCGCAGCCCGTTATGTCCCGCAGCGCCGCCACCGCGCTTGACCCGCAGTTTGCCGGGGGCCAGGTCGAGCTCGTCGTGGAACACCACCAACTCGGCCGGCTCGAGCCGGAAATAGCGCAGCGCCTGGCCAACCGACCGACCCGAGTCGTTCATGAAGGTTGCGGGTTTCAGCGCAATCACTTTTCGCCCGGACAACTGGCCTTCCGCCAGCCGACCCTCGAAGCGCCGACGCTCGGCCGCGAAGCGGTGGCGGCGCGCGATCGCGTCCAGCGCCAGGAAGCCCACATTGTGCCGGTGGCGGGCGTAACCTTCGCCGGGATTGCCCAGCCCCGCCAGCAGCAGCAACGGCCGGGCTAGCCCTTGCCGGGGGCTGCCGGCGCCGGCGTCGCGGCGGCGGCCGCCTCGGGCGTGACCGCGGCCGCTGCCGGGGTTTCGATCTCCAGCTTCAGCGTCGGCGCGGCGATGGTGGCGATAGTGAAATCACGGTCGGTAATGGTCGGCGTCACGCCTTCGGGCAGCTTGACCGCGCTGATGTGGATGCTGTCGCCGATGGCGCGACCGGCCAGATCGACGGTGATGAACTCAGGGATCTGGTCGGCCCGGCAGCGGAACTCCACCCGGTGCCGCACCACGTTCAGCACGCCGCCCAGTTTGATGCCTGGACTGTCGACTTCGTTGACGAAATGCACCGGCACCATGACGGTGACGCTGGCACCGGCGGTCAGACGCATGAAATCGGCGTGCAGCGGCTGGTCGGTGACGACGTGAAACTGCACCTCGCGCGGCAGGACGCGCTCGACCTTGCCGTCGACTTCCAGGTCCAGAAGCCGCGTGCTGAAGCGGCCCTTGGCCAGTTCGCGGTCGAGTTCTCGCCGGTTGAGGGCGATGGCAAGCGGCGGCCCCTCGCCGCCATACAGCACGCCCGGGATCTGCCCGGCGCGGCGGGCCGCCCTGGCCGAACTCTTGCCGGACCGGGGCCGCAGCTCGGCCGCAATCTTGTCGATCTCCGCCATCTTCGCCACTCCAGGCAAACGCCAGCCGCCGGACCAAAGCGCCGACGAAGGGCCCTGCGTATACGCCGAACCACCGGCCCTGGCAATCCGCCCGCGGCGGCCGCCGGGTCAGTCGAACAGGCTGGAAACCGACGCTTCCTCGCTGATCCGCTTGACCGCCTCGCCGATCAGCGGCGCCACCGACAGGCAGCGGATGTTGTTGGCCTTGGTCATCGCCTCGGTCGCCTGGATCGAGTCGGTCACGGTCAGCGTGCGGATCGCCGATTGCTGCACCCGGGCGACCGCGCCGCCGCTCAGCACGCCATGGCAGACATAGGCATAGACCGCCTCCGCGCCGCGGTCGAGCAGGGCGTCGGCAGCGTTGCAGAGCGTGCCGGCGCTGTCGACGATGTCGTCGATTAGCACACAGATGCGCCCTTTCACATCGCCGATGATGTTCATTACCTCCGAGACGCCCGCCCGCTCGCGCCGCTTGTCGACGATGGCGAGGTCCGCATCGACCCGCCGGGCCAACGCCCTGGCGCGCACCACGCCGCCCACGTCGGGCGAGACGATCATCAGGTCGGCGCCGCCGAAATTCTGCTTGATGTCGCGCACGAAAACCGGCGCCGAATAGAGATTGTCGAGCGGGATGTCGAAGAAGCCCTGGATCTGCCCGGCATGCAGATCCATGGTCAGCACGCGGCCGGCCCCGGCGGTGGTGATGAGATTGGCCACGAGCTTGGCCGAAATGGGCGTGCGCGGCCCCACTTTGCGGTCCTGCCGGGCATAACCGAAATAGGGAATGACGGCAGTGATGCGGTGGGCCGAGGCGCGGTTCAACGCGTCGATGCAGACCAGCAGTTCCATCAGGTTGTCGTTGGCCGGCGAGGAGGTCGACTGGACGACGAACACGTCCTCGCCCCTGACGTTTTCATGGATCTCGACGAACACCTCCATGTCGGCGAAGCGGCGGACCGAGGCCTTGGTCAGCTCCAGGTCGAGCGATCGGGCGATGGCCTCGGCCAGCGGGCGGTTGCTATTGCCGGCGAGCAGTTTCACAGGAAGCCACCTTGGGCCATCGCGGGACCTGCTGCATGGACGTGCCGCCCATGACGAATGCGTGAGGGAAGCGGCGTTTCTATAGCCCTCCTCCCGCCGGCTTTCAACCGCCGCCGACGCCCACGCGGACCAGCCGGTTTGGCGTAACCGCATGGAAAGGTTAACGTGCTGTGATCGGCGGGTTCGGGGAAAGGGACCCAAATGCTGCCGCTGATCGTGAAACAGGGCAAGACGGAACGCTTGGCCGAGGTGCAAGCCTATTTGCACGAACGGCTGGAAAAGCCTGAGGCCGGGCGGCTGGGTGAGTTCGTCAACACCTTCTATGCCCGGGTGCCGCCCGAAGACGTGCTGGCCAGCGACGCGGCCACCCTGTACGGCGCGGCGCTGTCCTGCCTGCGCTTCGCCGCCAGGCGCCGACCGGGCGAGGCCCGCGTCCGCGTCTACAATCCGCGCCTGGAGGAACATGGCTGGAAATCGACCCACAGCGTGGTCGAGATCGTCACCGACGACATGCCGTTCATCGTCGACAGCGTCACCGCCGACCTACAACGCCGGGGCCGGCGGGTGCATCTGGTGATCCATCCCGTCATCACCGTGGGCCGCGACGGCGAGGGCCGCTGGCTTGGCCTGGCCGAACCCGGCGACGCCGGCACGGTGGTCGAATCGATCATGCACGTGGCAATCGACGAGACCGGCGATGCGCAAGAGCGCGAGGCGCTCAAGGCCAGCATCGAGGCGGTGCTGGCCGATGTGCGGGCAACCAACGAGGATTGGCCCAGCATGCTGGCCAGGCTGGACGAAATCCTGGCCGAGTTGACCGCCATCACGACGGGGCCGAACGTCGACGAGGCGGCGGAAGCCGCCGCTCTGCTCGCCTGGTTGCGGAACAATCACTTCACCTTCCTGGGGGTGCGCGACTATGCCTTCAGCCGGCGAGAGGACGCGGCGGAATTGGCGGTGGTGCCGGGCTCGGGCCTGGGCATCCTGCGCGACCCTGAGCGCCGCGTGCTGGGCAGCCGCAACCCGGACGGCACGCTGGCACCCATCGTGCGGCAGTTCTTCGATCGTAAGGAATTGGTGTTGACCACCAAGACCAGCGTGCGGGGGCGCGTGCACCGGGCGGTGCACATGGACTATATCGGCGTCAAACGCTACGCCGAGACGGGCGAAGCGTGCGGCGAACGCCGCTTCGTCGGCTTGTTCACCGCCAGCGCCTACAGCCAACCGGCACACCGCGTGCCGGTGCTGCGCCGGCGCGTGCAGCAGGTGCTGCAACGCTCGGGCTTCGAGGCCAGCGGGCACGACGGCAAGGCCCTGGCCCATATCTTGGACAGCTACCCGCGCGACGAGTTGTTCCAGATCGATCCCGATACGTTGCACGAGATCGCGGTCGGCATCCACGCCTTGCAGGAGCGTCCCCGTATCCGGCTGTTCGCCCGCCGCGACAAGTTCGAACGCTATTACTCCTGCCTGATCTATCTGCCCCGCGAGCGGCTATCGACCGACGTGCGGCGGCGTTTCGAACGTATCCTGGTCGACAGCTTCAACGGCCGCATCTCCAACTACTACACGCAAGTCGGCGACAGTCCGTTGGCCCGCCTGCACGTCATCGTCGGCACCGATCCGGGATCGACGCCGGCCGACGTCGATTTCGCCCGGATCGAGGCGCGGCTCAAGGAGGCGGCACGCTCCTGGCATGACGATCTCGGCCAGGCGCTGATCGGCCGCTTCGGCGAGGAACGCGGCAACCGGCTGGCACAGCGCTACGGCCAGGCGTTCCCGGTCGGCTACCAGGAGGCCTGCGCGGTCGACCTGGTGCTGGCCGACGTGGAGCGGCTGGAAGCGTTGGCGGCGAGGCGCAACCTGGCGATCAGCCTCTTTCGCCGTATCGAGGACCCGCCGGCGCAATTGCTCCTCAAGCTCTACCGCGCCGGCCAGCCGATCGCGCTGTCGGACATCCTGCCCGTGCTGGAGCATTTCGGCCTCTACGTGTTGCGCGAAGATGCCTATCGCATCCGTCCGCAAGGCGGCGAGGACGTTTGGCTGCACGAGTTCAGCATGAGCGCGCGGCAGGTGGGCGAACTCGAGCTGGAGCATCTCAAGCCCCTGTTCGAGGCAGCGTTCGACCAAATCTTCCATGGCGAGTGCGACGACGACCGGTTCAACCGGCTGGTGCTGCTGGCGGGCCTCGATTGGCGCGAGGTCGCGGTCTTGCGCGCCTATGCCAAGTATCTTCGCCAAGCGGGCATCCCTTACAGCCTGTTCTATCTGGAGGAAGCGCTGGCCCGGCACCCGGCACTCGCGCGTCAGCTCAGCGAACTGTTCGGCCTGCGGTTCGATCCGGCGCTGCAGGGCGACCGGGCGGACCTCGAGGCGAACAAGCGGATGGAGATCGAGGCGGCGCTGGAAGAGGTAGACGTGCTGGATGAGGACCGCATCCTGCGCCGCTTCCTGAATGTCATCGCCGCGACCTGGCGCACCAACTACTTCCAGCGCGATAGCTACGGACGGCCCAAGCCGCAGCTCGCCTTCAAGATCGACAGCCAGCAGGTGGCCGAACTGCCCTTGCCCAGGCCGATGTGCGAGGTCTGGGTCTACAGCCCGCGGGTGGAAGGCATTCACCTGCGCGGCGGCAAAGTGGCGCGCGGCGGCATCCGCTGGTCCGATCGGCGCGAGGATTTCCGCACCGAAGTGCTGGGCCTGATGAAGGCGCAGATGGTGAAGAATGCCGTCATCGTGCCGGTCGGCAGCAAGGGCGGCTTCTTCCCCAAGCGACCGCCGACGCCGGCCGGCTGGGAGGCGGTCCTGGCCGATGGCATTGCCTGCTACAAGACGTTCGTCGCCGGGCTGCTCGACATCACCGACAACCTGACCGCGGCGGGCGTGCTGCCGCCGGCGGACGTGGTGCGGCATGATGGGGACGATCCCTATCTGGTGGTGGCCGCCGACAAGGGCACGGCCACCTTCTCCGACATCGCCAACGGCCTGGCCAAGGACTATGGCTTCTGGCTGGGCGATGCCTTCGCCTCCGGCGGCGGCGCCGGCTACGACCACAAGAAGATGGCGATCACCAGCCGGGGTGCCTGGGAGGCGGCCAAGCGGCATTTCCGCGAGCTCGGTCGCGACATCGAGGCCGAGCCGTTCAGCGCCATCGGCATCGGCGACATGTCGGGCGATGTATTCGGCAACGGCATGCTGCGCTCGCGCACCATGCGCCTGCTGGCGGCCTTCGACCATCGAGACATCTTCGTCGATCCCGATCCCGATCCGGAGCGCAGCTTCCAGGAGCGTCAGCGGCTGTTCGATCTTCCCCGCTCGTCCTGGCAGGACTATGACCGGAAACTCGTGTCCAAGGGCGGCGGCGTGTTCAGTCGGACGGCCAAGGCGATCCCGCTGTCGGCCGAGCTGCGCGCGCTCACGGGGCTGGCCGCCGATCAGGTGACGCCCAACGAGCTCTGCCGAGCCTTGCTGCTGGCACCGGCCGACCTGTTGTGGAAAGGCGGCATCGGCACTTTCGTCAAGGCCAGCGACGAGCCGCAGGCGGCCGCCGGCGACCGCGCCAACGACGCCATCCGCGTGGACGGCGGCGCCTTGCGTTTCCAGGTGGTGGCGGAGGGCGGCAATCTCGGCTTCACGCAGGCCGGCCGCATCGAATACGCCCGCAAGGGCGGCCGCATCAACACCGATGCGATCGACAATTCGGCCGGCGTCGATTGCTCCGACCACGAGGTCAACATCAAGATCCTGCTGGGCGCGGTGCAGGCCGAGGGCGAACTGACCGAGCGCCAGCGCAACCGCCTGCTGGCGGAAATGACCGACGAGGTCGCGGCACTGGTCTTGCGCGACAACTATTTGCAGACGCAGGCGCTGACGCTGCTGCAGTCGGCGGGTGCCGCGCTCAATCCGGCCGGTGGCCGATTGATGCGCCAGCTGGAGCGGGTGGGCAAGCTGGACCGCGCCGTCGAGGGCCTGCCCGACGACGCGGCGCTGGCCGAGCGCACGGCCGCTGACGAAGGCCTGACCCGGCCCGAACTGGCGGTGCTGCTGGCCTACGCCAAGATGTGGCTCTATGACCAGTTGCTGGCCAGCGACCTGGTGGACAGCGAGCACCTGGAGCAGGATCTCGTCAGGTATTTCCCACGCCTGTTGCGCAAGCGCTTCCCGGAGGCCATCCGCAAGCATCGCCTGCGTCGCGAGATCATCGCCACGGTGACCGCCAACTCCATCGTCAACCGGGTCGGCTTCACCTTCGTGCACGACATGGTGGAAGCCAGCGGCGAGAGTGTGGGCAACGTCGCGCGCGCCTATGCGCTGGCGCGCGACGCCTTCTCGCTGAGGCCGTTATGGAATGCCATCGAGGCGCTGGACGGGCGCGTCCCGGCGGAACTGCAGCAGACCATGCTGGGCGCCGGCATGGCGTTGCTGCGCCGTGCCAGCCTGTGGTTCCTGCGCAACCTGCCGCAACCGATCCGCCTGAAGCAGCACCTGCCCGTGCTGGTACCGGCGGTGGAAGGCCTTACGGCGAACTGGCGCGAGGTGCTGAGCCCGGGTTTGGTCGACGCCGTCGAGACGAATCGCCGCGGGCTTTGCGCCGGCGGCGTGCCGGCCGGGCTGGCCGAGCGGGTCGCCCTTCTGGCGCCGCTGGGCGCTCTGCCCGACATCGTCGAGGCTGCCCGCGGCGTCGGTCGCGACGTGGCCTCGGCGGGACGTCTTTATTTCGCGCTCGGAGCCAAGCTCGGCCTCGATCGGCTGGCGCAGCAGGCCGGCCGCATCGTGCCGACCGACCAGTGGCAAGCCACCGCCGCCGACGCCATCGTCGAGGACCTGAACGATCTGCAACGCCACCTGTCGGGTCGCATCCTGAGGAACGGTGGCGGCCTGGAAGCCTGGTGTCAGGAGCGCGCCGCGGAACTGGCGAAGTATCAGGCGCTGATGCAAGACTTGCGCGCCGTGGAACAGCTCGACATTGCCCGTTTGACCGTGGCCAACCGTGCGCTGGGCAGGTTGGCACGCGGGTCCGCCTCCTAGCGCCGCGGGATGGTCCAGGGCGCGGCCGGCGCACGCGCGCGACTGTCCTGGGCCTTCTTCGACTGGGCGAACCAGCCGTTCTTCACGGTCATCACCACTTTCATCTACGCGCCGTTCTTCGCCGCGGTGGTGGTGGGCGACACGGTCAAGGGCCAGGCCTTGTGGGGCTATACCCAGGCGGCGGCCGGGCTTGCCATTGCGCTTCTGAGCCCGATCCTGGGGGCTGCCGCCGACGTGAGCGGCCGGCGCAAGCCTTGGATCCTGACCTTCCAGGCGCTGACCGTTCTCGGCTGCCTGATGCTGTGGTGGGTCAGGCCGGGCGACGCTTTTGCCGTGACCTTGGCCATGCTGGCGATCGTCATTGCCACCATCGGCGCCGAGTTCTCCATCGTGTTCAACAATGCCCTGCTGCCGGGCTTGGTGTCGCCCGCCCGCATGGGCCGGCTATCCGGCCTGGGCTGGGGCATGGGCTACGCCGGCGGGCTGGTCGCCTTGCTGCTAGTGCTGCTGGCCAGCCGGCCGGAGCTGTTCGGTATCGTCACGCCGGCAGGCCAGGTGCTGTTCGGCGTCGAGCGCACCGAGCATATCGCCGAGCGGGCGACCGGCCCCGGTTCGGCCCTCTGGCTGGTCGTCTTCGTGCTGCCGATGTTCCTGTTCGTACCGGAGGCGGGCCGCCGCGAGCTGTCGTTGGGTACCGCCATCGCCGCCGGCCTGGGCCGCCTGCTCGGCACCTTGCGGCGGCTGGGCGACTACCGACGACAGCTGCGCTTTCTCATCGCCTTCATGCTCTACAACGATGGCCTGGCGGCGGTGATCGCCTTCGGCGGCATCTACGCCGCCGGCAGCTTCGGCTGGGGCACGACCGAGCTCGGCCTGTTCGGCATCGTGCTGACCGTGATCGCCATGGCCGGCGCCTTTGCCGGCGGCTGGCTGGACGACCGGCTGGGCTCCAAGCGCGCCGTGCTGCTGGCAATTCTCCTGGTCGGCTTGGCCACGCTCGGCATCATGTCGCTCGACGCCCGGCACGCGCTGTTCCTGTTGGAGCTGCCGCCGCCCGTCCCGGGCGGCGGCCTGTTCGCCAGCACGCAAGAGAAGTTCTTCCTGGGCTTCGCCCTGCTGCTGGGGCTAGGCATGGGGCCGATGCAGGCGGCCAGCCGCACCCTGATCGGCCGCCTAGCCCCGCCCGACATGGTGGGCGAGTTCTATGGCCTGTTCGCGCTATCGGGCAAGGCCACCACTTTCCTGGCGCCGTTCCTGATCGCACTGATCACCCAGGCGACCGGCAGCCAACGCCCGGGCCTGGTGGTGGTGCTGGTGTTCCTGGGTCTGGGACTGGTCTTGCTTGTGCCATTAAGAGAGCCGAATCATCCCTAATTTTCAATATATTAGGTTATTGTGTAAAATTCTCGTTACAGTCCTGGGGCAGCAGCCGACGTGATGGAATTGGCCTGCTGGCGAGGAATCCGAGCGGTTGCGCGCCATGGGAGGTCGCCGGGCGGAGAATGCTGTAAATCCGGTTTTACAGTCCAGCCCTCCCGGCGGGCCAGCCACGCTGGGCTAACCATAGGCCATTCAAGGCATTAAGGTTAATGGCACGGAGCCTGCATGCGGCCGAGACCGCGCGGCGGCCATGGCCTATGGATACGCCGCGCGCGAAGGGGGTTCGGATGTCGTCTTTCGCGCGTCGTAGTTGGCTGCCGGCGTTGACGCTTGCCACTTGCGCATTCGCCGCCGCACCGGGTGAGGCCCTGGTCATCCACTATTTCTCCAACCTGACCCAGGACAAAGAGGTGCCGCCGTCCGTGCCGGACGTGGACGCGACGGGGTTTGCCACATTCGTCTACGACGACCAGGGCGACGGCTTCGGCGCGAACGACACGCTTTCCTGGAAGATCGACTACGACGAGGCGCTGTTTCCGGGCAACATTTCCTCGGCGCATATCCACATCGGCCATTCCGCGGCGAACGGCGACATCATCATCGACATTCCCTCACAGACCAACTCGCAGCCGCCGAACGGCCTCAACCCGCCGCCGATCATCGGCTCCACCACGCTGACGGATGGCTTGCTGGGTGCTGCCCTGGTCATCCCGCCGCTGATGTGCGGCGGCATCGCTGTGGGTCCCAACTTCCTGTACACAGCCTCGACCATCCGCAACAATTTCCTTTGCGAGGACGGCACGACGACGGTGCTGGACCCGACCGATCCGGCGAACCACGGCAAGGCGGTCAACATCTACATCAACCTGCATGCCAACGATGCCCCAGCGGGTTTCATCCGCGACCAGCTTCGCCTGAAGATCGTGGTGCCGGAGCCGGCCACCCTGGCGCTGTTCGGGCTTGGCCTGATCGGCTTGGCCGCGGTCGGTCGGCGCAAGCGGGCCTGAACCACACCCCAAGGGACGATCCGCGCGGCGGGCTTCGGCCCGCCGTTTGGCGTTGCGGCCTGCCCGCTCAGTGCCGGAAGTGGCGCAGGCCGGTGAACACCATGGCCAGGCCCGCCTGATCGGCGGCGGCGATCACCTCGCCGTCGCGCAGGCTGCCGCCCGGCTGGATCACCGCCGTGACGCCGGCGGCGGCGGTCGCCAGCAAGCCGTCGGCGAACGGAAAGAAGGCGTCCGAGGCCGCCACCGCGCCGACCGTGCGCGGGCTCTGCTCGCCCGCCGCCTCCGCCGCCTCGCGGGCCTTCTGCGCGGCGATGCGCGCAGCATCCACCCGGCTCATCTGGCCGGCACCGACGCCCACCGTCTGGCCGTTGCGGGCATAGACGATGGCATTCGACTTGACGTGCTTGGCGACGCGGAAGGCGAACAACAGGTCGGCCAGTTCCGCCGCACTCGGCCGACGCTTAGTGACCACCTTGAGATCGCCCGCGGCCACCCGGCCCGCGTCGCGGGTCTGCACCAGGAAGCCGCCGGCCAGCGTTTTCAGCGTCAAGCCGGGCGCCGTGGGGTCCGGCAGCCCACCTGCCAGCAGGAGCCGCAGGTTCTTCTTCTCGGCGATGACGGCACGCGCCTGCGCATCCGCGTCGGGCGCCACGATCACCTCGGTGAACAGCTTGGCGGTCTCGCGCGCGGTGGCTGCGTCGAGCGGGCGGTTGAAGGCGACGACGCCGCCAAAGGCGCTGAGCGGATCGCAGGCCAGCGCCTTGAGATAGGCCTCGCGCAACGAAACGCTGACCGCCGCGCCGCAGGGATTGGCGTGCTTGACGATGACGCAGGCGGGACCGTCGTCGAATTCCGCCACCGCCTCATAGGCGGCGTCGGTGTCGTTCAGGTTGTTGTAGCTGAGCGCCTTGCCCTGCACCTGCCGGGCGCTGGCCACCCCTGGGCGCGGCTCGCCCGCAACATAGAAAGCGGCTTGCTGGTGCGGGTTCTCGCCATAGCGCAAGAGTTCCGCCCGACGGCCGGCCAGCGAGAAGCGCTCCGGCAGCGACTCGTTCGCTTGCTGCTGAAACCAGCGGGCGATGGCGGCGTCGTAGCTGGCAGTGCGGGCGAAGGCGCGCGCCGCCAGCCGCCGGCGCAGCGCAAGCGACAGGGCGCCGTTGGTGGCCGCCAGTTCCGCCAGCACCTCGGCGTAGTCGCCGGGCCTGGTCAGCACCGCGACAAACGCATGGTTCTTGGCGGCCGAGCGCAGCATGGCCGGTCCGCCGATGTCGATATTCTCGATGACCGCCTCGCTTCCGGCGCCGGAGGCGAGCGTGCGCTCGAAGGGATACAGGTCGATCGCCACCAGGTCGATCGGCACGATGCCGTGCTCGGCCATCGCGTCCTGGTGGCTCGGCAGGTCGCGTCGGCCTAGCAGACCGCCATGCACCTTGGGGTGCAGCGTCTTCACCCGGCCATCCAGCATCTCCGGGAAACCGGTCAACTCGGCCACGTCACTGGCCGGCAGGCCGGCCTCGCGCAGGGCCTTGGCGGTGCCGCCGGTCGAGATGAGCGCGATACCGTAACGGCTGAGGCCGGTCGCGAACTCCGCCAGCCCGGTCTTGTCGGAAACCGAGAGCAGCGCCCGCCGCACGGGCAACAGATCTTGCGTTTCGCTCATGCACTGGCCGCCTGGCTCGTCCCGGCGGCGGCGATATAGCACGCGCGGCTTGGGTTGCAACACCGCTGCGAGCGATCAGCCCTCCAGCGGCGGAATGGCCGCGCGAGCCAGCGCGTCGGCCCGCTCATTCTCGGCATGCTCGCTGTGACCGCGGACCCAGTGCCAGCGCACCTCGTGCCGGCCAAGCAGCCGATCGAGTTCGCGCCACAGCTCGCTGTTCTTGACAGGCTTCTTGTCCGCCGTCTTCCAGCCGTTGCGCTTCCAGCGCGACAGCCACTGCTCCACGCCATCCTTCAGATAGCGGCTGTCAGTCGTCAGGCGCACCCGGCACGGTCGCCGCAGCGCCTCCAGCGCGCGGATCGCCGCCAGCATTTCCATGCGGTTGTTGGTGGTCATCGCCTCCCCGCCAGACAACTCGCGCTCGGCGCCCCGATAACGCAGCACGACGCCCCACCCGCCGGGTCCGGGATTGCCGGAACAGGCGCCGTCGGTGAACACCTCGACCACGTCGCCCGGCTCAGCCGATGCCATAGGCACCCGGCCCGCCGGCCCGTCTGTGGAAGCGCAGCCTGGTCAGGTATTCCAAGGGGTCCTTCGGCTTGACCAGCGCGCCATCCACCTGGTTCAGCCAGTCGTACAGCCGGGTCAGCAGGAAGCGCAGCGCGGCGCCGCGGGCCAATATCGGCATCTGCGCGATCTCCTGCGCCGTCAGCGGCCGGACCTCCACATAGCCGGCGACCAGCCGCCGCGCCTTGGTGATGTTGAATTCGCCCTCCCGCTCGAAACACCAGGCGTTGAGACAGACCGCGAGATCGTAGGCCAGCCAGTCGTTGCAAGCGAAGTAGAAGTCGATCAGGCCGCTCAGCCGGTCGCCCAGGAAGAACACGTTGTCGGGAAACAGATCGGCGTGGATCACGCCCACCGGCAGCTCGCGCGGCCAGCGCGCGGCCAGCCCGTCGAACTCGGCGCTGAGTTCGGCCGCGAGGCCCGGCCGCACCTCGTCGGCACGCGCCAGCGTGTCCGCCAACAGGCGCCGCCAGCCGTCCACCGAAAGGTCGTTCGGCCGTCGCAACGCGAAGTCGGCGCCCGCCAGATGCAGCCGCGCCAGTGCCCGGCCGACTTCGGCGACATGCTGCGGCCCCGGCCGGCGCAGCGACACGCCGTCCAGGAAAGTGAACATGGCGGCCGGCTTGCGCATCAGCTGACGCAGCGCGGCGCCATCGCGGCCGGTCAGCGGCAAGGGACAGGGAATGCCGCGCTGCGCCAAGTGGAGCAACAGCCCCAGGAAGAACGGTAGATCGGCCGGCTTCACCCGCTTTTCGTAGATCGTCAGAATGAATTCGCCGCGCTCGGCGCGAACCAGGAAGTTGGAATTCTCCACTCCCTCGGCGATGCCCTTGCAGCTCAGCATCTGGCCGAGCTCGTATTCCGCGACGAACGCCGTCAGCGCCTCGTCGCCGACTTCGGTATAGACCGCCATGACCAGCGCCGCCCGGTCAGGAGTGCGGCCGCACCTCGCGCGGCAGCTTGAACTCGATGTTCTCGTGCGCCACGCGAACCTCTTCGATCGCAACGGTGAAACGCTGGCGAAAGGCATCCACCACTTCTTGCACCAGGCTCTCCGGGGCCGATGCGCCAGCCGTCAGCCCGACGCAGCGGCACTGCTCGAAGCGCGACCAATCGATGTCGGCGGCCCGCTGCACCAGCCAGGCACGCTCGCAGCCGTTGCGA
This sequence comes from Alphaproteobacteria bacterium, assembly GCA_016869175.1. Classification (GTDB taxonomy): domain Bacteria; phylum Pseudomonadota; class Alphaproteobacteria; genus VGEV01. The sequence goes on along the minus strand of VGEV01000074.1, from coordinate 3,839 downwards.
CGGGCGACTTCGACCAGGCGCTGCGAATTGGACGAGTTGGGAGCGCCGATGACGAGCAGCGCATCGCAGTTCCGCGCGATCGCCTTGACCGCCGCCTGCCGGTTGGAGGTGGCGTAGCAGATGTCCTCCTTGCGCGGCCCCACGATGTCGGGAAACCGCTCGCGGAGCGCGGCGATCATCTCGGCGGTGTCGTCGACCGACAATGTTGTCTGCGTGATGAAGGCCAGCGCCTGGCCGGACGGCGAGTGAAAACTTCGCGCCGCCTCCAGATCCTCCACCAGCGTGATGGCACCGGACGGCAGTTGCCCCATGGTGCCGACCACCTCCGGGTGGCCCGCATGGCCCAGCAACACGATGTGGCGGCCTTCGGCATGGTGGCGCTCGGCCTCGCGGTGGACCTTGGAAACCAGCGGGCAGGTTGCATCGAAGTAGCCAAGCCCACGCTGGCTCGCCTCCTCCGGCACCGTCTTCGGCACGCCGTGCGCCGAGAACACCGCGGTCGCGCCATCCGGCATGGCATCCAGTTCCTCGATGAACACCGCGCCTTTCTGTTCCAAGGCGCGAACGACGTGACGATTGTGCACGATCTCGTGCCGGACGTAGACGGGCTCGGATTTCGCCTGCAACGCCAGTTCGACGATCTTGATCGCTCGATCGACGCCAGCGCAGAAGCCACGCGGTGCCGCCAGCAGAAGTCGCATCGCAGCCTTGTCCATGCCCCTGCCCGATTTCCCGTGCCGCCAGCGGCCGCCCGCTTGTGCCGCTTCCGGCCGCCAACTATGGTTTGCCCGCCCGCGATGCCGCCACACGGCCCGCCGGGGCGCATCCGTGCGACTATCTAGCGCAAGCAGCCGACCAGCGAAAGGAAGAGCGAGCGATGACTGAACCGGTGATTGCCGCCAAGGCACCCATTGCCGTCGATGTGGAAGCCGGCAAGAGCTATTGGTGGTGCGCCTGCGGCAAGAGCCAGAAGCAGCCCTTCTGCGACGGCTCGCACAAGGGCGGCAGCTTCAGCCCGGTGCAGTACAAGGCCGAGAAGTCGGCCAAGCTTTGGTTCTGCGCCTGCAAGAACAGCAAGAAGCAGCCGCTTTGCGACGGCACGCACAAGAGCCTGGTTTGAAGTCGCGCCAAGGCGCCGCCGCGTGATCGCCAGCGGCCGGTGCTGCGTGCTGGCGCTGGCCGGGCTGGCGCTCAGCGCTTGCGGCATGCTGGACAGCGAGCCACCGCGACCCTGCCCGGCGGTTGCCGTGCTGCAGGACGTCGCCACGGTTACCCAGTTCAAGCCGGGGCCCGGCCGCGATCTCGTGGACGTCCGCTTCGAAGCCGAATTCGGCACCTTGCAGAGCAGCTGCCGCTACGACCGTTCGCGCCTGGCGATCACCTTGGTCGTCGACCTTTTGGCCCTGAAGGGACCGGCGGCCGATGCCGAGGCCTCGGACTTCCCGTTCTTCGTGGCCATTACCGAACGGGGCGACCGGGTGCTGGCGAAGGAGGTGTTCCAGAGCCGCATCGACTTCACCCGCGAGCGCCGCCGCGCCGGCGTGCGCGAGGAACTGGAGCAGGTGCTGCAACTGCCGGCCGGCAAGGGCGGCGACGACTATGAACTCCTGATCGGCTTCCAACTGGCGCCCGAGCAGCTCGAATATAACCGCCGGCTGCGCGGCCGGCGCTAGCTGACGGCCGACAGGTTGGCGGCGAATTGCCGGGCGCGCGCGCCCGCACGCCATCGCGCCGCTCGGCACCGCCAATGTGCTGCCCGGGCTCGGCGAGGTGAGGCGGCTGTCCGCGACGCGGCTTGGCGTCGCAGGACCGGCGGGCGAGCCGGCGCAAGGCGACGGCCGAGCTCATCGCCACGCTGCCTGCCGTGGTCGAATTGTGGTCGAAGCCGCTGCGGCCGACTGGGTCGATCTGCTAGCCGGCTGCCAGGTCGAAACGCGCCACCACCGGAGCGTGATGACCACGGGCGCTCCGCCGGCCAAATAGATAGTCGAGCAACTCGTCGGCCAGCCCCTCGTTCAGCACTTCGGCCGCGGTCAAGCCGGCCGCCAGGGCGTTCGACACCAGCAGATGGTCGAGCATCAGCGCTTCGCCGCCATGGCGCACCGTGAAGCGCTTGGCCGCCGGTAACCTGGCCTCCACCGGGCGCAACGCGCGTCCCGCCAGCGCCGGATTGCCCGTGTCGATGGCATCGCAGGCGATCAACACGGTCGGCGCCTCCAGGCTGCCCGCGTTGTAGTCGCCCGCCACCGCGATCAAGGCCGCCGGATCGGCGTCGAATAACGCATCGACCGCGAGCCGCGCCTCCAACGCCTGGGCCGCCCGCTTGAACTCGGCCAGACAGCAGCCCTCGGCGAAGGCGCGCGTGTCCGACCAGGCGAAAGGGCCGAGCTTGCGACCGGCGATGGCAACCGGCAGCGGCGCGCGCAGATGCAGATTGAGCACATGCAGCGGCCGCGACAAGCCAAGTTCCAGCGTCGCCAGGAGCAACGGACGGTCCCATTGCAGCCGCGTCGGCTCGGCCATGGGTGGCAATGCCGTCAGCACCTGCCAGGCGGGCGGCGGCACATGGCGATGCCGGATCTGCTCGTGGCGCAACACCGGAAACCGGCTCAAGATGACCAGGTTGTGCACGTCGCGCAGATCGGTGCCGGCATCGTTCAAAGTGACGATGCGGGCATATCCGGCAAACCGGCTGCCGGCCAGCAGCCGATCCAGCGCCGCCAGTCGTCGGCTTTCCTGGCCGGCGTGCCGGCCTTGCGCGTTGACCTCTTGCAGGCACAGCACGTCGGCATCGAGTTGTTCGAGCAGCGGGCGCAACGCAGCATCCCGCTCCCCACTGTCGGGAGTGCTGTCCAGGTTCTCGACGTTGAAAGTGGCCAGGCTGAAGCGCAAGCGGGCGCGCGTCCTTCAATCGACCGACAGGGCCAGGATGCGGCTGAGCTGGCAGAGCGGGCGTCCGGTCTCCGATGCCCAGGCATTGAAGACCTGCTGCACTCGGCGTCGCTCGCCCTTGGCCTTGGGCGTGCCCTCATGGGCCCGCCAGTGGTTGAGCGCCTGCACCACGGCGTCGGTCAGGATGAACGTGTCCTTGCCGATCATGCGCAAAAAATACGGCGTGGAATTGCCGCCCATCTGCGTGAAGCGCTTGGCGATCTCGTCCCACAGATCGACGATGCGCTCGGCTGGCCAGTCCGCCAAATAGACGCCAAACCGACCGTGCCGTTCCACCAACTCGCACATCGCGGCCGCGTTCTCGCGCACCGCCTTGATCTTGCCCCAATGGCGAATGACGCGCTTGTCGTTGAGCATGCGTTCCAGGCTCTCATCGCTGATGGCGCTGACGCGGGCCGGCTCGAAGGCCAGGAATACCTCCTCGAAGCCCGGCCATTTGGCATCGACCACGGCGTGTTTCAGGCCGGCGCGAAAGATCCGCAGGCACATCTGCGACAGGAAGTAGCCGTCCGTCAGCGCCGTCAGTTCCGCCGCGGAACGCGGCTCGGGCAACAGCGCGGCCAAGGCCTCCGTCCCGCCTTGCCGACGTGCCGCCTCGCGCTCGACCGCCGCGAACCCCACCATGGGCAGAGTCTAGGTCATGAACTCATAAATGGGATTCCCAAAGTTGGCGAAGGGTGATTCAAGGGTCCTCGAGGAGGGTCGAGGATGCCTGCACGCCGCTACGAGATCACGGACTTCGAATGGTCGATCCTACAGCCGCTGTTGCCGAACAAGCCGCGCGGGGTTCCACGCGCCGACGACCGGCGCGTGCTCAATGGCATCTTCTGGCGGCTGAGGACGGGCTCGCCGTGGGCGGACATCCCCGAGCGCTACGGGCCGGCGAC
>VGEV01000073.1 GCA_016869175.1 Alphaproteobacteria bacterium | reverse complement strand
TCGCGCGTGAGCCGGGGGCGGCGCGCCTCGACGACAGTGGCATCGACGATCTGCCCACCCATCGCCAGATAGCCCTTCTCCCGTAGCGCCGCATCGAACCGGGCGAACAGCCGGTCGAAGGCACCAGTCCGAACGAGTTGCTCGCGGTAGAGCCAAATCGTCTTGGCATCCGGCACGGCATCGTGCAGCGCCAGCCCGACAAAGCGCATGAACGACAGCCGATCCCGGATCTGATACTCGGCCTGATCGTCGGACAGCGTGTACAGCGTCTGCACAACCAGCACCTTGAACATCAACACCGCGTCGTATGGCGGCCTCCCGCCCTTGGAGCGGTCCGTGCGCGGCACCGCCGCCTCGAGATCAGGGCGGAACAGCTCGAAGTCCACCACCTTCGCCAGCCGCTCCAGCGGGTCCCCCGCCGCCGACAGCCACGCCAGCCGCTCGTCCGTGTCGAAGAAACCAGCCTGTCCCGCCATCCCCGCCTCCGGCCATCGCCAGAGGTCAGAGAATCAACCCGCGACCCTCAACGCCAGAGGTTCTCGAGGTGTCCCAGCGACAGCTTGCGAAAATCCGTGCCGTAACTCCGCCGACCGCTTGCGATAATCGCGCGGGGCCGCCGCTCACGCGCCGCGGGTCAGCCGCCGGGTCAGTTCGTCGAGCTGCTCCAGCGTGCGGTAGCGGATGCGCAGCTGGCCGCCCTTCGTGCCGCGATGCCGCAGCACCGCCTTCAGGCCCAGACTGGCGGAAATCCGCCGTTCCAGCGCGGCGGTGTCGGCATCGCCCGTCGCCGGCTGGGGCGCGGGCGCCGGTGGCGACGGCGGCGTTGCCTGGGCCAACCGCTCGGTCTGCCGCACGTTGAGGCCGCGCGCCACCACCAGCTCGGCCAGCGCGGCCGGCGACGGCGCGGCCAGCAGGGCGCGGGCATGTCCAGCCGTCAGGCTGCCGCTTTGCAGCAGCGCCTTGACGGGTTCGGGCAGGTGCAGCAGGCGCAACGTATTGGCGACGTGGCTGCGGCTCTTGCCCACCAGCTCCGCCACCTGTTCGGCGGTCTGGCCGAACTGCTCGCACAGCCGACGATAGGCCTGCGCCTCCTCCAGCGCGGTCAAGTCCTGGCGCTGCAGATTCTCGATCAACGCGGCGGCCAGCACCGCCGCGTCGTCGAGCTCGTGCACCAGCACCGGCACCGCGTGCAGCCGGGCGAGCTGCGCCGCCCGCCAGCGCCGCTCGCCGGCAACGATCTCGAACATGCCCGGCTCGGCGGCCGGCCGCACCAGGATCGGCTGCAGGATGCCACGCTCGCGAATCGATTGCGCCAGTTCGGCCAGCTCCGTGTCGTCGAACCGCCGGCGGGGCTGCAAGCTGCTCGGGCGCAACTTCTCGATCGGCTGGTTGAGGCTTGTCGCGGCGTCCTGGCCGGCCGGCCCCAGCGGAACGTCGCCCTCCAGCAGCGCCGACAGCCCCCGGCCCAGTCCCCGCCGCTTGCTGTCGTCGCTCACGCCGCTTGCGCCCGTTCCCGCCGCAGCATCTCGCCGGCCAGGCGCATGTAGGCCTGGCTGCCGGAGCAGCGACTGTCATAGATCAGCGCCGGCTGGCCGTGCGACGGCGCCTCGGAGACCCGGACGTTGCGCGGGATCACGGTATCGAACACCTTATCGCCCAGATGGCCGCGGACATCGGCGGCCACCTGGTCGGACAGCTTGTTCCGACCGTCGAACATGGTCAAGACGATCCCCTGCACCTGCAGCCGCGGATTGTGCGCGGCGCGCACCCGCTCGACCGTGCGCAGCAACTGGCTCAACCCTTCCAGGGCGAAGAACTCGCATTGCAGCGGCACCAGCACCCAGTCCGCCGCGACCAGAGCATTGACGGTCAGCAGGTTGAGCGAGGGCGGGCAATCGACGAAGACATAGTCGTAGGGCGACGCGGTCCGCGTCAGGCAATCCCTGAGGCAGGCCTGCCGGCGCGGCCGCTCGACCAGCTCCACCTCGGCGCCGGACAGATCGTTGCTGGACGGCACCACCGACAGGTTCGGCACATCGCTCGGCCGCACCGCCTCGGCCAGCGACGCGGCGTTCAGCAGCAATTCGTAACTGCCCGGCCGCCGCGCCGCGCGGGCGATGCCCAGGCCGGTGCTGGCGTTGCCTTGTGGGTCCAGATCGACGATCAGCACCCGCTTGCCGATCGCGGCAAGGCCGGTGCTCAGGTTGATCGCCGTGGTGGTCTTGCCAACACCGCCCTTCTGGTTGGCAATGGCGACGATCCTGCTGGGGGCAGGCCCGCCCGAGCTCGTTTCAGCCGCCCGTTCCGCCACGTTTCAGCCCCCTCAGCCGTAGTACTACGCCGGTAGGATCGGTCATACTTGGTAGCCTTTCCGCCTGCATCATCCAACATCTGGAGGCATTCGTCAATTCTGCCTCTACGTCTTGTCCCTTGGGGAAGAGCAGAAGCGTGTCCGGGCCGAGCTGCGCCGCCGCCAGCGCCAGCAGGTTGGGCAGCGGCGCCAACGCCCGGGCCGAGATCACGGCCGCGCCCAGCGGCGGCAGATCCTCGATCGACCGGACATGAATCGTGACCGCGAGCCCGCAGCCGCGCGCCGCCTCGCGCAGGAACGCCGCCTTTCGCGCGTCGCGCTCGACCAGATGCACCGGCTTGCGCCCCAACGCCGCGACGATCAAGCCGGGAAATCCGGCGCCGCTGCCCAGGTCGAGCCACAGTCCCGGCGCGGCGTCGGCCAACGGCAGCAGCTGGGCCGAATCCAGCACATGGCGGCGCCAGACATCGGCGAGCGAACCGGCAGACACCAAGTTGATGCGCGGCTGCCAGCGGCGCAACAGCGCGACAACCTGTTCCAGCCGTTGCAGCGTTTCACGTGAAACCGGAAAGAGCTGGGCGAAGCCCTCGGCACTGAGCGCTGCCGGGGGCACTCAGGCAGCGCTCTGTCGGCCGGACTTGCGCACATGCCCCAGCAGCGCGGTCAGCGCCGCGGGCGTGATGCCGGGGATGCGCCCCGCCGCGCCCAGCGTCACCGGTCGGTGCGTCTTCAGTTTGGCGCGGGCCTCGCTCGACAGACTGGCAATGCTGTCGTAATCGAGTGTCTGCGGCAATTCCAGCCCATCGTCCCGCCGGTAGGCCGCGATGTCGGCGTCCTGGCGCGCCAGGTAGCCGTCGTAGCGGGCGTCGATTTCCAGTTGCTCAGCCACCTCCGGCGGCAACGCCCCCAGTCCCGGCCAGACCGTCGCCAGCCGCCGGCAGTCGATCTCCGGATAGGCAAGCAGATCGTGCGCCGAGCGCGATTGGCCATCGAGATTGACCGGCAGACCATGCTGGCGGGCGGCGGTGGGGCTAAGGCGAAGCCGGCGGACCAGCGCGCGCGAGGTCGACAACGCGGCGGCTTTCGCCAGATAGGCGCGCCGGCGCGCCTCGCCGACGCAGCCGAGCCTGAGACCAAGCGGCGTCAGGCGCTGATCGGCGTTGTCGGCCCGCAGGCTCAGGCGGTATTCGGCGCGCGAGGTGAACATCCGATAGGGCTCCGCGGTGCCGCGCGTGGTCAGATCATCGATCATCACGCCGATATACCCTTCGGCCCGATCGATGGTGACCGTCGGCGAGCCCGCCGCCGACAACGCTGCGTTCAGTCCGGCCACGATGCCCTGGCCGGCGGCCTCCTCGTAGCCGGTGGTGCCGTTGATCTGCCCGGCCAGGAACAGCCCCGGCAGGCGGCGCACCGCTAGGCTCGGCAGCAGCTCGCGCGGGTCGACATAGTCATACTCGATGGCATAGCCCGGCCGCAGCATTTCCGCTTGCTCCAGTCCCGGGATCAACCGCAGCAGCTGGCGCTGGACCGCTTCCGGCAACGAGGTGGAAATGCCGTTGGGGTAGACGGTCGGATCGTCTAAGCCTTCGGGCTCTAGGAAGATCTGATGCCGCTCCCGTTCGGCGAAACGCACCACCTTGTCCTCGATCGATGGGCAGTAGCGCGGGCCGACGCTCTCGATCTGGCCGGAATAGATCGGCGCCCGATGCAGGTTCTCGCGGATCAGCGCATGCGCCGCGCGGCTGGTATAGGTGACGTGGCAAGGCACCTGCGCCCGCTCGATCGCGCGGGTCAAGAAGCTGAACGGCACTGGCGGCCGGTCGCCGTCCTGTACCGCCAGCCCGTCGTAACGAATCGTGCGGCCGTCCAGCCTGGGCGGCGTGCCGGTCTTCAGCCGCCCCATGCGCAAGGCGAGGCCGCGCAGCGTGTTGGCGAGGCCGTCCGCCGGCGCTTCGCCGACCCGGCCCGCCGGCCATTGCCGTTCGCCGACATGAATGACGCCCTTCAAGAAGGTGCCGGCCGTCAGCACGACCGCGGCAGAGGTGATCGCCGCGCCGCCGGCGGTGATCACGCCCCCGACCCGGCCTTGCCGGAGCAACAGGTCCTCGACCGCCGTGGCCCGCAAGGTCAGACCGGGTATGCCCGCCAGGGCCGCCTGCATGGCCTGGCGGTAGAGCTTGCGATCCGCCTGGGCGCGCGGCCCGCGCACCGCCGCGCCCTTGCTGCGGTTGAGCAGCCGGAATTGGATCCCGGCCGCGTCCGCCACCCGGCCCATGAGGCCGTCCAGAGCGTCGATCTCGCGCACCAGATGACCCTTGCCCAGGCCGCCGATGGCCGGATTGCAGGACATCGCCCCAATGGTGCCGAGATCATGGGTCAGCAGCAGCGTGCGGGCGCCCAGCCGGGCCGCCGCCGCCGCCGCTTCGCAGCCCGCGTGACCGCCGCCGACCACGATCACATCGCAATCCGCCATGGCCGCGAACCTAGCGCGCGGCCCGCCGCCGGTCAAAGCCTTGTGCCGTTTCACGTGAAACGCTCACTTGCCGATGCAGAACTCCGCGAAAATCAAACCCAGCAGCTCCTCCACATCGACCCGGCCGACAATCCGGCCAAGTGCGCGCAAGGCCAGCCGCAGGTCCTCCGCCAGCAGTTCGGCGGTGGGCGCGGCTTCGGCCCGCGCCACCGCCGCCCGACAATCGGTGATCGCGGCGCGATGGCGCAGGCGCGTGACGGCGGCGCGCTCCGCCCCCGCCAGTCGCCGCTCCGCCGCCTCCTCGAGCCGCTGTAACAGCGCCGCCATCCCGTCGCCGGCGCGCGCCGAAAGTCGCAGCGGGACCAGGCCGGCCACGCTCGGCACGCCCGCCACGGCATCGCACTTGTTGAGCACGACGATGGCATCGGCGCCGAGCCACGGCGCCACCGCCGACGGCAGCGGGTCCGCCGCCGTTGCATCCAGCACCACCAGCCGTAGATCGGCGGCCTCGGCGCGGGCCAACGCCCGGCGGACGCCTTCGCGCTCGACCTCGTCGCCGCTCTCCCGCAGGCCCGCGGTATCCGCCAGTATGACCGGGTATCCATTGAGGTCGAGGCGAACCTCCAGCACGTCGCGCGTGGTGCCGGCGGTGGCGGAGACGATGGCGACGTCGCGCCGCGCCAAGGCGTTCAGCAATGTTGACTTGCCGGCGTTGGGCGCTCCGACAATGGCCACCGACAGGCCCTCGCGCAGCAGCTCGCCCCGCGCCGGCTCGGCCAGCAATGCCGCCATTTCGCCAGCTAGTCCGGCGAGATCGCGCCGGACCGAACGCTCCAGGCCGTCCGGCACGTCCTCTTCGTCCACGAAGTCGATGCTGGCTTCCACCCGCGCCAGCGCCTGTGCCAACCGCGCCGACCAGTTCGCGACCAGGCCGGACAGCGCGCCCCCCAATTGCCGGAGCGCCTGCCGCCGTTGCGCGGCGGTCTCCGCCGCCACCAAGTCGGCCAGCGCCTCCGCCTGGGTCAGATCCAGCTTGCCGTGATCGAACGCCCGCCGGGCGAACTCCCCCGGCTCCGCCAGACGGATGGCCGGCAATGCCAGCAGCGCCTCCAGCACCGCGCTCAGCACGGCGCGACCGCCATGCAGATGCAGCTCGGCCATGTCCTCGCCCGTGAAGCTGCCTGGCGCCGGAAACCAGATTGCCAGCCCCTGGTCGAGCGGCTCGTCCTGTTTCACGTGAAACAGTCTTAGGCAGGCCTTGCGGGGCGGCGGCGGCGGTCGCCCCGTCAGGTGGCTCAGGGCGGCGCCGCTGGCCGGTCCCGACAGCCGAACGACCGCGATCGCGGCGCGCCCTGGGCCGGTGGCCGGGGCGACGATGGTATCCTGGCCGTTCGCCGCGGGCGCTACTCCGCCGGCTGCCGGCGCTGTTCGGGACGCAGGTCTTTCTGCTCCACCGTCAGCAACAGCCGCTGCACCCGGCCGCCCTCCAGCAGATGTATCCGCAAGATCTCATCGATATCCGCCTTGCTGGCGGCCGTGTACCACACGCCTTCCGGGTAGATCACCAGCGTCGGCCCCAATTCACAGCGATCGAGGCAGCCCGCCGCGTTCACCCGCACGCCGGCGAGGCCCAATTGCTTGGCGCGCTCCTTCATGTAATTGCGCAGCCCCTCGCTGCCCTTGTGCTTGCAGCAGCCGCGGGGATGTCCGGTCGAGCGCTCGTTGGTGCAACAAAACACATGCTTGGTGTAGTAGAGATCCGGGCCCATTGACGTCTGCTCGCTCTTGCCAATCCCTCGGCGCCGCGCGCCCGGCTCGTTCCGCTCAGCGGCCGCGTGAGCGCTCGGCGCTGTCCGCCATGCCCTGCGCCGCGGCCCAGAACAGCTTCTGGATCTGCTCCAGGCCTTGGATGCTGGCGGGCAACCAGGTGCGGAACAGCGTCTCCGGGTCGCTCGACGCCAGTGCCTGCTCCATGCGCTGCCGTATGGTCTCCATCATCGCCCGCTGCATCGGCTCCACGTCCGGCAGCCCCAGCACCTGCCGTGCTTCCTGAGGCGTGCAATCGACATCGACGCTGATTTTCACCCGAGGCCCCCGTCCATGCCGGTCCGGCTTGCAAAGCGGCCGCCCGCTACCCCATGTTAAGCAGCCCCGGCACGATAGGCGAGCCGGGGCGCCAACGCAACGAGCCAGCCGCGATGCGCCCGCTGCCCGAGTCAGCCAGCCTTGGCAACCGCTTGGGGACGGAAACCAGTCCCTATCTTCTGCAACATCGCGACAACCCGGTGCACTGGCAACCGTGGGGCGAGGCGGCGTTCGACGCGGCCCGGCGCAGCGGGCGCCCGGTTCTGCTGTCGGTTGGCTATGCCGCCTGCCACTGGTGCCATGTCATGGCCCACGAGTGTTTCGAGGACCCGGCGATCGCCGGCCTGATGAACGAGCTGTTCGTCAATATCAAGGTCGATCGCGAGGAACGGCCGGAAATCGACGCGATCTATCAGCAGGCGCTGGCGCTGCTGGGACAGCATGGCGGCTGGCCGCTGACCATGTTTCTGACGGCGGAGCGTGAGCCGTTCTGGGGCGGCACCTATTTTCCGCCACAGGCCAAGTTCGGCCGGCCGGGCTTTCCCGAGGTGCTGCGCCGCATCGCCGAGGTCCATGCCGGCGAGCCCGCGGCCGTGGCCAAAAACGCCGACGCGATCCTTTCGGCGCTGCGGCGGCCCGCCCGGCGCCATGACGGCCTGGAGCTGGACCTCGCGGGCCTCGACCGCTTGGCGCTGGCGCTGGCACGCGAAGTCGACCCGCAGCTGGGCGGCATCGGTGGCGCGCCCAAGTTCCCCCAGCCCTACGCGTTCCAATTGCTTTGGCGAAGCTATTTGCGCCGCGGCCTGGAAGCGCCGCGGCGGGCGGTCGAGACCACGCTGAAGCAGATGTGCCAAGGCGGCATCTATGACCATCTGGGCGGCGGGTTCGCCCGCTACAGCACCGACGAGCAATGGCTTGTTCCGCATTTCGAGAAAATGCTCTACGACAACGCCCAGATGATCGACCTGCTGACGCTGGTTTGGCAGAGCACCGCCGAACCGCTGTTCGCCATCCGGGTGGCAGAAACGATCGCCTGGCTCGAACGCGAAATGCTGACGCCCGAGGGCGCCTTTGCCGCCGCCCTGGACGCCGACAGCGAGGGCGAGGAAGGCAAATACTACGTCTGGCCGGAGGCCGAGATCGACCGCCTGCTGGCGGCGGGGGCGCCGCGCTTCAAGCAGGTCTATGACGTTTCGGCCGAGGGCAACTGGGAGCAGACCAACATCCTCAACCGCTCGAGCCACCTGGCGCTGCTGTCGCCCGAGGAGGAGAGCGCCCTTTCGGCGCAGCGCGCGATCCTGCTGGCGGCGCGCAATGCCCGGCCCCGGCCGGGCTGGGACGACAAGGTGCTAGCCGACTGGAACGGCCTGGCGATCGGCGCCGTGGCGCGGGCGGGCGCGGCCTTCCGCCGCGCGGACTGGCTGGCCTTGGCCCAGCGAGCGTTCTCCGCCGTGCTCGGCCTCGCCCAGCGCGACGGCCGACTGGGTCACTCGGCGCGCCAGGGCCAGCGCCTGACCACGGCCATCCTGGAAGACTACTCGACCCTCATTGATGCTGCGATCTCTCTCTATGAAATTACTGGCGATAAAGACTTTCTTAACCATGCTCGGAGCTGGACGGCGGTAGTGCTCGAGCACTACTGGGAGGCCGAACAGGGCGGCTTCTGCATGACCGCCGACGATGCGGAACCGCTGATCGTCCGGCCGCGCTCCTGCCACGACAACGCGGTTCCGTCCGGCAATGGCGGCATGGTGGCGGCGTTGGCCAAACTGGCCCTGCTGACCGGCGAGGCGCGGCACCGCGAGCGGGCGGAGGCCATCTTGCGCGCCTTCGCGGGCGACCTCGCGGCCAATCCGCTGGCGGCGCCGACCCTGCTCAACGCGGCCGAGCTGCTGATCCGGCCGGTGCAGGTGGCGATCCTGGGCCGCCGCGGCGAGGCGGGGACCGACGCCCTGCTGGCTGCCGCGCTGAGCGCGCCGGTGCCTTGCCGGGTCTTGCAGGTCGCCGAGCCCGGCCAGCCGCTGCCGGCCGGCCATCCGGCCGCGGGCAAGACCGCCCGGCCCGGCCAAGCCACCGCCTATGTCTGCGTCGGTCCGGTCTGCTCGCTGCCGGTGAGCCAGCCGGCCGCGCTCACGGCCGCGCTGACCGCGCGTGACTAGCGGGGCGCTGGAGGCCGGCCTCGACAGCCCGCTCGGCCCGCTTTGCCTGGTGGCCAGCGCGGGCGCCCCGGTCGCCCTCGACTGGCGAAAGACGAGTCGGCGGGACGCCGATCCCGCATTGCGTGTCGGTCTGGCTTGGCTTGCCGCCTATTTCGCCCGGTCACCGCTGCCGGCACAGCCGTCGCTGGCACCAAGCGGACCCTCCTACTGCCAAGCGGTATGGCAGGTCATGCAACAGATCCCTTATGGTCGCACCCTCAGCTACGGCACGGTCGCCCGGCGCCTGGCGCTCGACCCGCGGGTGGTCGGGCAAGCCTGCGGCGCCAACCCGCTGCCGCTGCTGGTGCCCTGCCACCGCATTGTCGGCGCCGACGGGCTGGGCGGTTATTCCGGCGCCGGCGGCGTCGCCGCCAAGCGGTTCCTGTTGCGGCACGAAGGCGCCCTGCCGCCCGATCTCTTCGCTTGAGAAGCGCAAATTCGATGCGCCGCCGCGCCAGGGCTGCGATACTGCGGCGGCGTGATTGCAGACCAAGGGGGCCCTGTCATGCAGATCAATGCCGTCCGTTTCGCCGCCGCCGGCGGGCCTGAAGTGCTGCGCTGGGATCAAGTCGAGGTGGGCCAGCCGGGACCCGGCCAAGCCCTGGTGCGGCATACCGCGATAGGCCTCAATTATATCGACACCTACCATCGCAGCGGGCTCTATCCGCTGCCCCTGCCGAGCGGTGTGGGCAGCGAGGCGGCCGGCGTGGTGGAAGCGGTCGGCAAGGGCGTCAAGGAGCTGAAGCCGGGCGATCGCGTTGCCTATGCCGGCGGCCCGCCCGGCGCCTATTGCGAGGCGCGGCTGATGCCGGCCGGCCGGCTGGTCAAACTGCCGGCCAAGATCAGCGACCGGCAGGCGGCGGCGATGATGCTCAAGGGCATGACGGCGGAGTATTTGCTGCGCCGCGCCTATAAGCTGAAGGCCGGCGAGATCGTGCTGTTCCATGCCGCCGCCGGCGGCGTCGGCCTGATCGCCGGCCAATGGATGAAAGCCTTGGGCGTAAAGGCGATCGGCACCGCCGGCGGGACGGAGAAGTGCCGCCTCGCCAAGAAACACGGCTATGCCTGGGCGATCGACTACAAATCCGAGGATTTTGTCGCCGAGGTCAAGCGCCTGACCAAGGGCAAGGGCGTGCCCGTGGTGTACGACTCGATCGGCAAGGATACCTGGGACAAGTCGCTGGATTGCCTGGCGCCGCGCGGCCTGATGGTGTCCTTCGGCAACGCCTCGGGCGCGGTCAGCAGTTTCGCGCCCGGCGTGCTGGCGGCCAAGGGCTCGCTCTATCTCACCCGGCCGACGCTGGTGACCTATACGCAAACCCGCGACGATCTGCTGAAGAGCGCCAAGGCGCTGTTCAGCATGGTCAGCAGCGGCAAGGTGAAAATCGAGATCAACCAAACCTACGCGCTGAAGGACGCAGGCCAGGCGCATCGCGATCTGGAGGCGCGCGCCACCACCGGCTCCACGGTGCTGATTCCCTAGCCGTCGCTTCCAGCCGCCGGCACCATGACCGACCTGAGCACGCTGGCGTTCGCCAACTTGCTCTCGCCGATGGTGCTGTGTTTCGTGCTGGGAGCGCTTGCCGCCTGGCTGCGCTCCGATCTTGATATGCCGGAGGCCATGGTGCGCGGCATGTCGCTTTATCTGATGCTGGCAATCGGTTTCAAGGGCGGCGTGGCAATGGCGGGCAATGCCAGCATGGCCGCCTTGTTGGCCGTGTTGGCCGCGGCGGGCCTCATCTTCCTGCTGCCGTTCGTGGCGTTTCCCTTGCTGCGTGTCGCCGCCGGCCTCAGCCGCGTCGATGCCGGCGCATTACGGTTCGGTCGGCGTGATCACCTTCGTCACCGCGGCCGAATTCCTGCGCGCAACTGAAGTCACCTTCGAAGGGCATCTGGTCGCCATGATGGCTGCCATGGAAACGCCCGCGATCGTCAGCGGACTGCTGCTGGCGCGGCGCGGCTCTGGCGCCGCCCGCCGCACGCTGTGGCGTGAAGTGCTGCTGAACGGCTCGGTCGTGCTTCTGCTCGGCGGCTTCGCCATCGACTGGCGACCGGCGAGATCGGCCATGCGAAACTGAAGCCGTTCGTCGGCGATTTGTTCAACGGCGTCTTGTGCCTCTTCCTGCTCGACATGGGGCTGGTTGCGGTCCGCCGGCTGCGAGCCGGCGCCGGGCTGTCGGCGCGCGTCCTGGTCTTCGGCCTCTATATGCCGATCCTGGGCGCGGTGTTCGGCCTGTCGCTGGCCATCGCGCTGGGGCTCAGCGCCGGCGGCACGGCGTTGCTCACCACACTCGCGGCCTCCGCGTCCTATATCGCGGTCCCCGCCGCCATGCGCCTCGCCCTGCCCGCGGCCGACCCTTCGCTGCATGTCACGTTATCGCTTGCCGTTACCTTTCCGTTCAATGTGATGATCGGCATTCCGCTCTACCTCGCCGTCGCCCAGGCGCTCTAGGAACGCGCGTATGGCTTACAAGCGCAAGAAAGTGGAAATTATCGTCGAAACGCCGCGGCTTGCGCTGGTGGTCGAGTGGCTGCCGCGACTGGGTGTCAGCGGTTACACCACGATCCGCGACGTCGGTGGCTTCGGCCGCCATGGACCCCGGCAGGGCTCGGGTCTGTCGGGGGTGTTTTCCAATACCGCCGTGCTCGTGATCACGACCGAGGCGCTGGCCTATCGCATTCTGGAGGAAAGCACCGAGCGCCTACGGCACGTCGCCGCCATCGTCTACCTGTCCGACGTCGAGGTGGCGCGCGGCGAGCATTTCTGAGCCGCGGGCTCAGGTATTCATGCTGTCGAAGAAGTCGGCGTTGGTCTTGGTCTGCTTCAGCTTGTCCGCCAGGAACTCCATGGCGTCGATGGTGCCCATGGGGATCAGCACCCGGCGCAACACCCACATCTTGGAGAGCGTGGCCTTGTCGACCAGCAGCTCTTCCTTGCGCGTGCCCGACTTGGTGATATCGATGGCCGGCCACACGCGCTTGTCGGCCAGCCGGCGGTCCAGCACGATCTCGGAATTGCCGGTGCCCTTGAACTCCTCGAAGATCACCTCGTCCATGCGGCTGCCGGTGTCGATCAGCGCGGTGGCGATGATAGTGAGTGAGCCGCCCTCCTCGATGTTGCGCGCGGCGCCGAAGAAGCGCTTGGGCCGCTGCAGCGCATTGGCATCGACGCCGCCGGTCAGCACCTTGCCCGACGATGGCACCACGGTGTTGTAGGCGCGCGCCAAACGGGTGATCGAATCCAGCAGGATGATCACGTCGCGCTTGTGCTCGACCAGGCGCTTGGCCTTTTCGATCACCATTTCCGCCACTTGCACGTGGCGCACCGCCGGTTCGTCGAAGGTGGAACTGATCACCTCGCCCTTCACCGACCGCTCCATGTCGGTCACTTCCTCCGGCCGCTCGTCGATCAGCAGCACGATCAGATAGCTGTCCGGGTGATTGGCGGTGATCGAATGGGCGATGGCCTGCATCAGCATGGTCTTGCCGGTGCGCGGCTGGGCCACGATCAGGCCGCGCTGGCCGAGGCCCAACGGCGAGATCAGGTCGATCACCCGCACCGAGAAGTCGTCCTGGCTCTTGGTCTTGCGCTCCAGCGCGACCTTCCGGTTGGGATAAAGCGGCGTAAGGCTATCGAAATGCACCTTGTGGCGCGCCGCTTCAGGGTCCTCGAAATTGATGGCGTTGACCTTGAGCAGCGCGAAATAGCGCTCGCCCTCCTTCGGCGCCCGGATCTGCCCTTCCACCGTGTCGCCGGTGCGCAAGGCGAACCGGCGGATCTGGCTGGGGCTCGCATAGATGTCGTCCGGGCCGGCCAGATAGTTCGCTTCCGGCGAGCGCAGAAAGCCGAAACCGTCCTGCAACACCTCCAGCACGCCGCCGCCGGTGATCTCTTCATCCCGGTCGGCCAGCTGCTTCAAGATGGCGAACATCATGTCCTGCCGGCGCAGGGCGCTGGCGTTCTCGACCTGCAATTCCTCGGCATACGACAACAGGTCGGTCGGACTCTTCCGCTTCAACTCCTGAAGATTCATGGCGCGGCAAGACCTTTTCGGGAACGCGACAACGAAGGCTGGGCCGTTTTGGCTGGACGTAACCGGGCTCTTGGCAGCAAGCCGGGTCGGTTGTCGTTGGGAAGACCGCCTTGCTCCGCCGCGACGGCATCTCGTTTGGCTGGCGGGTAACAGGACGCGGACGGCGCTTCGGCCGTTATCTAACAACTAGTCGCGGTGAGCGAACAAGTCAAGCCAGCGGGGGTCGTTTCAGAACGGCCTGACCAGCACCATGACGACGATGGCGACGAGCAACGCTGCCGGCAGTTCGTTGATCACCCGATAGAAGCCCGCCGGCCGCCGGTTGCGGTCGGCGGCGAAATCCTTGCGCCAGCGCGCCAGAAAGCCGTGCAGCGCGCTCATCGCCAGCACGGCGGCAAGCTTGACGTAGATCCAGCCCATCGACCAATCGACCGCGCCCGGAACGATCAACAAGGCAACCCCCAGCAGCCAGGTCGCGATCATCGCCGGGTTGACGATGCCGCGCAGCAGGCGCCGCTCCATCACCTTCAGCGTCTCCGACAATTCGCTGCCCGGCTTCGCCGCCGCGTGGTAAACGAACAGCCGCGGCAGATAGAGCATGCCCGCCATCCAGGCCACCATGGCGATGACGTGCAACGCTCTCAGCCAGGCGTACCACTCGGCCAAGCCGGTCATGTCGCGGCCTGCATGGCGCAGCCCTTGAAGCGCGCCGGGCAGGCCCGCTTGCCTTGAAAGGCACAGGGCCGCTCGCTCGGCCGCGCCAAAGCCTGGCGTACCGCCCGGCTCAGCGTGCCGATGAAGCCGTCGGCGACACCCAGGGCCGGGATGCGAAGGAATTGCCGCGCGCCAGCCTGATGCGCCCGTTCGCGATATTCGATGTCCAGTTCGACCAGCGTTTCCGAATGCTCGGAGACGAATGCGATCGGCACCACGATCAAGCCCAGGCCGGACGCGGCCGCGCGGGAAATCTCCGCCTCGGTCGACGGGCCGATCCACTTCAGCGGCCCCACCCGGCTTTGATAACAAATACTGAAGTCGAACGTTCGGCCGCCACGCTGCTGCCGGACCTGACGCACCACGGCCTCGACCGTGCGCTCGACCTGCCATTGATAGGGGTCGCCGGCATCCACCACTTTCTGCGGCAGGCCATGCGCCGAGAACAACACCCGCGTCGGCCCGCCCTGTTCGGCTTCTGCCAGCCTTTGCAACAGCGCTTCGGCATGTGCCGACACCAACCCCGGCGCCTCGGCATAGCAGCAGACAACGTGCAATGGCGCATGCAAGTCGGCCGCCTTGGCGCAATCGCGCCATTCGGTCAGCGAAGATGCGCTGGTCGTGGTGGAATATTGTGGATAGAGCGGCAGCAAGACCACCGCGTCCGGGCGCCACTCCGCAACCTCGCGTACCACGGCCGCCGCCCGCGGATGCCAGTAGCGCATGGCCACAAACACGCGGACCTCACCTAGTTCACCAAGCGCTGCCTGCAACGCCGCCGCCTGTTCCAGGCTTTGCGGCAGGATGGGCGAACGGCCGCCGATCCGGGCATAGATCGCGCGCGCCACCGGTGCGCGCCGTCGCGCGATGAAGCGAGCGAGCAGCCATCGCAGCCAGCCTGGAACCCGCAAGATTGCCGGGTCGGCAAACAAATTGTGCAGGAATGGCTGCACCGCGTCCGGACTGTCTGGACCGCCCAGATTGAACAGGACGACGGCGACGCGCCTCATGCGCGCGCCCGAAAGCGACGCACGCAGTCGGCCAGTTGCGCAATGTTCTCCGGCGGCGTCTCCGGCACGATGCCGTGGCCAAGATTGAAGATCAGCGGTCCGTTGGCGAGCGTGCGCAGGATGCTTTCCGCCGCCGCAAGCATCGCCGTGCTGCCCAGCACGGCGAATTGCGGGTCGAGATTGCCCTGCACCACGAACCTCGGTTGCAATATTTCGGCGGCCCAAGACGGCGCGATGCCGGTATCCAGCCCGACCCCGTCGATCCCGGTTTCCGCCGCGTACGCGGCCAGTTGCACACCCGCACCACGCGCGAAGCCGATGATCGGCACGGCGGCGCAGGCCGCGCGGACCCGCGCCACGATCGCCGCCGTCGGCGCGATCACGAACCGTCGAAAGACCGGTTCCGGCAGACCGCCGGCCCAGCTGTCGAACAGCTGCAATACGTCCGCCCCTGCCCCGACCTGGCGTATCAGATAGTCCGCAGTTGCCTCGACCAGGATCTCGATCAGCCGGGCGAAGCCCTCAGGCACGGCATAGGCCCAGCGCTTCGCCGCCACCTGCTCGTCGCCGCCCCGGCCGGCCACCATGTAGCTGGCGACTGTCCACGGCGAACCGGCAAAACCGATCAGCGCCACCTCCGATGGCAGAGCCTCGCGGGTGCGCTGCAAGGCCTCGTAAACCGCGGCCAAACGGTCCACCGCGCCCTCCGGCCGAAGCCGCGCCAGCGTCCCCTCGTCGCGGATCGGCTCCAGGACCGGTCCTTCGGCCTCGCGGAACGCTAGTGCCTGGCCGAGCGCATGCGGCAGCAACAGGATGTCGGCGAAGATGATCGCAGCGTCAGGCTGGAACCGGCGCACCGGTTGCAACGTCACCTCAGCGGCGCGCGCCGGATCCTGACAAAGCGCCAAGAAACTGCCGGCCTGCTCACGCACCCGGCGGTATTCCGGCAGGTAGCGGCCCGCCTGTCGCATGAACCAGAACGGCACGCGATCGACCGGCTGGCGCCGCAGCGCCCGCAACAGCCGGCGTTCAATCGCTGGCATGGTTCTGGTTTGCGGCGATTGGCGACGGTTCCGGCCATGCGGCCGTGGGGCAGGGACGGGAGTGCATCGGCTTTCTCTATACAGCTTTCAGAAAGAATCAAAAGGTGGTTGTGGTAGTAGCTCGGGGCAATGCTGGGGATTAAGCAATTCCCCGGACAACTCACAGCGTTCTGAGGTGAACGTGAATACTCGGAGCACCATGTGGAGAAGAGCGGGGGCAGTGTGCCGCCGGGCGTTCCAGACCGGCTTGCCGCGCCCGGTCGAACCGGGGAGCTCCACCTTGGCAGGTTTTCCGGCGCTCCTCCTATTTCTGGCCATGCGGAGCACTCCGGCCGCTGTGCGCGGCAGTTGGAGTGGATTGATGCTCGGTGCGAAACGAACGGCGTTGTCTGAAATCGAGAACGGGGCTATCCCCATGCTTCATACGACCGCACCCGCGGTCGTGATGGAGCCGGGCGACGACGTGACGCGTTTCCATCTGCATCTCGTGTCGGACGCCACGGGCGAGACGCTGAATGCCGTCGCCAAGGCCGCGCTGGTGCAATTCGAGACGGCCGAGCCGGTATCGCATTACTGGCACATGGTGCGCAGCCGGGCCCAGCTCGATGCCGTGCTGTCCAGCGTGGGGCAGAACCGGGGGCTGGTGATGTATACCCTGGTCGACCGCGTGCTGCGCGAGGCTCTGCAGGACGGCTGCCGGATGATCCAGGTGCCGGCGGTCTCGGTCCTGGATCCGGTCATCCATGCGCTTGGCGACTATCTGGGTGCCAAAAGCCGCGGTCAGCCGGGACGCCAGCACATCATGGATGCGGAGTATTTTCAGCGAATCGATGCCATGCACTTCTGCATGAGTCACGACGACGGCCAGGCGGTGCAAGGTCTCAACGAGGCCGATGTGGTGCTGGTCGGCGTATCCCGCACCTCGAAGACGCCGACGTGCATCTATCTCGCCAATCGAGGTGTGAAGGCCGCCAACGTGCCGATCGTTCCCGGAATTCCCTTGCCGGCTGATCTGGAGAGGGGGCCCTGCAAGGGCTTGGTGGTGGGTCTGGTGGCCAGCCCGGACCGCCTGGTGCAGATCCGCCGCAGCCGGCTGCTGTCGCTGCGGCAGGACGCTGAGACCGAATATGTCGATCCGGACGCGGTTCGCGCCGAGGTCGTCATGGCACGCAGGTTGTTCTCGCAACGCGGCTGGCCGGTGATCGACGTGACCCGGCGCTCAATCGAGGAAACGGCGGCGGCCATCATGACGCTGCTGGCGCAGCGCCAGGGCGGGTTGCCTCCGGACTAGACTTTCCGATCGGCGGGCGACGCGACCCGGATCCGGTTGCTGCGCCAGGCGGGCGTGCGGTTTCGCGTGCTGCGGCCGGCCGACGAAGAAGCGGAACTCAAGGCCCGGCTCCGCGCCGAAGGAGCGAGCGCCGAACACAAGGCATTCGGACGCCTCGAAGAACCCCATCATTGACGACGAAGCATCGCCGATGAGGGCATGGCCTGCGGCCCAGCCTGCGGATTGGGTGCTGTGGCGGGGTCTATTTGGTCTGCGGTGGCGTGTCGATGCAGTG
>VGEV01000072.1 GCA_016869175.1 Alphaproteobacteria bacterium | reverse complement strand
TGGGCGTTGTGCGCGGTCGCCGGTGGGGGCGGCCCGCAACGCCCACGGGCCTTCGTGCTTGTCATGCAGATCTACCTGCCTATCGCGGAACTCTCGCTAGACGTGTTCCTGTTGCTGGCGATCGGCGGCGGGGTCGGATTTCTGTCCGGCATGTTCGGGGTGGGCGGCGGCTTCCTGCTGACGCCGCTGTTGCTGTTCTGTGGCGTCTCGCCGGCGGTGGCGGTGGGCACCGCCGCGCCGCAGATCGTTGCCTCCTCGGTATCCGGCGCCCTGGCGCATTGGCGGCGCGGCAATGTCGATGTGCCCATGGGGATCGTCCTGCTCCTGGGCGGCATGCTCGGTTCCAGCACGGGAACGCTGCTGTTTGCCTATTTGCGCCGGATCGGCCAGATCGACGTGACCATCATCCTGACCTACGTCGTCTTCCTGAGCATCATCGGCTCGTTGATGCTGGCCGAAAGCCTGCGCGCCTTGCGACGCGAAGCGAGCAGCGCCAGCCGCGGCAAGCTGCATCAACATAACTGGTTGCACGGCCTGCCATTCAAATTTCGCTTCCGCAAATCCAAACTCTATATCAGCGCCCTTCTGCCGGTGGGAATTGGCTTCTTCATCGGCGTCTTGGCAGCAATCATGGGAGTAGGTGGCGGTTTTATCATGGTTCCGGCCATGATCTATTTGCTGGGGATGCCGACTATTACAGTTATAGGGACGTCTCTCCTTCAGATTATTTTTGTGATGATGAATCTGACTTTCATGCAAGCTTGGCAGAATCAAACGGTCGATATCGTGCTGGCCTTCGTGTTGACCGTTGGCGGTGTGCTGGGCGCGCAATTCGGCAGTCGCATTGGCACCCGCCTGCGGGGCGAGCAGTTGCGTGGCCTGCTGGCGCTGCTGGTGCTGGGCATGGCGGTGAAGCTGGCCTACGACCTGGTGGCGACGCCGGCCGATGCCTATTCGATCGTCGTTCTGGGGCGGGCGACATGAGCGGGCGTGGCTGGCCGGCGCTGCTTGCCATGCTCGTGCTGACCGTGGCGGAGGGCGGGCTTGGCCGATCGGCAGCGGCGCAGTCGCTCGTCGCCGACATTTCCGACCACTTGGTCGCGGTCACCACCGACTTCGCCGGCACCGAGTTGCTGTTGTTCGGCGCGGTCGAACGGCCTGGCCGGGTGGTCGTCGTGGTGCGCGGTCCGTTGCAAACGCTCGTGGTCCGGCGGAAGGAACGCGTGCTGGGAGTCTGGATCAATCGGTTGGCCACCACTTTCGTCGACGTGCCGGCGTTTTATGCGATAGCCAGCTCTGCCCCGCTGGCGGAGGTCGCTTCCGCCAGCGAACTGGCGCGGCAGGAATTCGGGCTCCGTTACCTTCGGCTGAACCCCGCGAGCGGCGCCCAGTCCGACCCGGATGGCGGCTTTCGTGCAGCGCTGGTTCGCGTCAAGCAGCGCGAGGGCCTGTACTCCGAAGGCCTTGAACAGGTTTCGTTCCTGGGCGAGCGGCTGTTTCGCGCCCGCATCCCGCTGCCGGCCAATGTTCCCACCGGCAGCTATGTCGCCACGGTCTTCTTGTTGGTCGACGGCGAAGTGGTGGCGGCGCAGACCTCGCCGCTGGTCGTGAGCAAGCTCGGCACCGGCGCGCGCATTGCCAGGGTTGCGGAGCACGACGCGGCGATTTACGGTCTGTTCGCCATACTTCTCGCTCTGTCTGCCGGCTGGTTGGGCAGCATCGCTTTCCGGCAGGGTTGATTCGCCCGATTGGATGTGCCGGGGGTCACTGTCAGGCAGCCCAGGCCAACTATATAATCCTTGTCCGGCCATGACCCGTTCAGGCTTATGCAAAGCCCCCTGTGCATGAATCGGCCATGGGGCAGCCCGCCAGCGATGGCGCGGGCTTGGCCAGGAAGTGCCGGACGAGGCTGCCGGCAAGTGTCGGAGAGGCGCTGTCTTGAGCAACAGGGCAACCGGGTTGACGACTTGGTTCGGCCGCGTTTGCGGCGCCTGGGCGCGTTGCCGGCGTGGCGTGACGGCGATCGAGGCGGCGCTTGTCATGCCGGCTTTCGCGCTGATGACCTTCGGTATCATCGAAACCGCCATGCTCTATTTCGCGGCGGCCGCGCTGGAGGGCCAGGTCGGCGAGGCTTCCCGGCAGATCCGCACGGGCAACGTGCAAAAGTCAGGCGATCCGGCCGCCGAATTCCGCAACCTGCTGTGCGATCAGCTGGGCGGTCTGGTGCGATGCAGCGACGTGATCATCGACGTGCGCCGTTTCAATAGCTTCAATTCGGTCAACTATCCCCCCTATGTCGACGAGGACGGCATGCCGAGCGATGCCAGCTTCACGCCCGGCGGTCCGGGCGACGTGGTGCTGGTCCGGGTGACCTATCGCTGGCAGATCCTGACGCCGTTCCTGGCCTACCATCTGGGCGACGGCGGCACCTCGAGCAAGCAGTTGCAGGCCCTGGCGGTGTTCCGCAACGAACCCTATGAAGGCGCCCTCTGATGCTGGGCCGCCTGCTCCGGCTATGGCTCTGCCGCCGCGGCATTGCCGCCACCGAGTTCGCGTTGGTGTTGCCGCTGATGGTGCTGGTGCTGGCCGGCACGGCGGAGCTCGGCAATGCGCTGCTGCTCGACCGCAAGGTGACGCGGGCAGCGCATATCGCGTCCGACCTGGTGGCGCAGGAGGAGACCGTCGACACCGCTGTCCTGAACGACTTCTTGGACGCGGTGGAACGAGTGCTGGTGCCCTATCCGACCAACGCGATACGGATTTCGTTGACCAGCGTCTGGCGCGATCCCGACACCGACTCGCTGCAGGTGGACTGGAGCATCGCGCGCAACACATCGGCATTGTCGACCGGCAGCGCCTATGTCCTGCCCACCGACATGGTGCCGGTCATCGGCGAGAGCGTGATCGTGGCGGAGATCGAGTATGCCTACTCGCCGCTCTATGCCGACCTGATCACCGGCGGGCTGATATTGAGCGATCGGGCATATTTGCGGCCGCGCCGCACCACCCGGGTCACCCGACTCTGAGGCTGGCCCACGGCATGCGCGGAAGAATGCTTGCTAGGGCGATCGCGGGCGAGGGGCCGGCGGTGGCCAAGCCTGAGGGGAAGGCGGTTCAGCCGGACAGGGAGGTTCGGCCATGTGCATGAGCGACTGGCGGAAACGGTCAGCCGGGCTGTGGCGGCGAGTACACGAATTGCCGGCCGAGCGGCGCGGCGCGGTCGCCGTGATCTTCGTCATAGCACTGGTGCCGCTGGTGGCTGCGGGCGGCGCGGCGATCGATATCTCCCGCGCCTATGTCGTCAAGCAGCGGCTAGGCTTCGCCATCGACGCGGCGGCCCTGGCCGTTGGCTCGGCGACCGGCAGCGAAGACGAATTGTCTCAGATCATGCTGCGCTTTTTCCAGGCCAACTATCCGGCCAACGAGGTGGGCGTGCCCGCCACGCCCAGCATGAGCATCGTCGACAACGTCGTCACCATCACGGCCAGCGCCGAGGTCAATGCCACCTTGATGCGCATAGTCGGTGTCAACAACATCAGCGTTGCCGCCCGCACCGAGGTGGTCCGCGAGACCAAGGGCCTGGAAGTCGTGCTGGTATTGGACAACACCGGTTCGATGGCGGGCAGCAAGATCGCCTCGCTGAAAACCGCGGCGACCGACTTCACCAACATCCTGTTCGGTAGGGAGACGATCGCCACCAACCTGAAGATCGGCATCGTGCCATTCGCCGGCAGCGTGAACATCGGCACCAGCCGACAAAGCCCGTATACCACGGGCGCGTCCGCTGCCAGTTATTTGCCGACCACCTGGGGCGGCTGCGTCGAGGCACGCAACAACGTGGTGCCGACCGACGAGGAAGATACCTGGGTCAACAACACCTCGCACCGCTGGCGCCGTTATCTGTGGCCGCCCCACGCGACGCGCAACCGCTGGCCGCCGGTCACCAGCACGGCTGGCCCGAACAAGCAGTGCCCGGTCGAGGTGCTGCCGCTGACCGCCGTCAAGTCACAGATCACCACCAAGATCGGCGCCATGGCTGCCAGCGGGGTGACCCATATCAATCTGGGAGCAGCCTGGGGCTGGCGCCTGTTGTCGCCGACCGAGCCATTCACCGAAGGCCGGCCCTATGGCGACCCGAACTACAACAAGGCGATCGTCATCATGACGGACGGCGAGAATTTCATCAGCAACGTGTTCGGCGAGTATTCGGCCTATGGCAACCTGAGCGAGGGCCGGCTCGGCACCACCAGGCTGGGCTCCGCGGTGACCGCACTCAACAACCGCCTGCTCACGGTCTGCACGCGCATGAAGGCGCTCGACATCATCGTCTACACGATCACTTTCCAGTCAACGCCTGCGGCCTTCGCGGTGATGCGCGACTGCGCGAGCGATCCTGCCAAGGCCTTCGAGTCGCCGACCAACGCGGACCTCGAGCGCACGTTCCGGGCGATCGGCGCCCAGCTCAGCAATCTGCGTCTGGGCCGGTAGGTTCGGCTGGCCTTCGCCGCTCAGGCGGCGACGGCGGTGCGCGGCGCTTCGTCGAGGATCTGCTCGAAGCCTTGTTCAGCCTGCGGGTAGTTGACGACCGAGAGCGTGAAGCGCGGATTGATCGAGGCTTCGTCGACGTAGATTGTCAGGTTGCCGAGATGCGCGTGAACCTTGTCGGTGACGGGCTGGCAGCGGTCCCAGACGGTGTTCTGCAGCAGCACGCAGAACCGCTCCGGCGCGACGCGCGCCACCAGGTCGCTTTCGCGCGTTAACTTGGTCAACAGTCGCGCCGCCTCGGTCATCATGTTCTCGGCCGGGTTGTAGCCCAGCCGATCGTAGACCTCGGCATAGTTGTCAATATCGACGTAGAGCAGGGTGCCTTGAGCCTTGGTCCGCTTGGCCTCGGCTAGCGCCACGCGGAAGAACTGCCGGAATTTCGCGCGGTTGACAACGTTGGTCGAGCGGTCGAGGCCGGCGCCATCGCACAGCTCGTCCTCCAGGTTGAGCAACCGCTTGCCATTCTTGATGCGCAGGCGCAGCTCGATGGTATTGAGCGGCTTGGTCATGTAGTCGTCGGCACCGGCTTCCAGCCCGGCCATCAGGCTGTCCTTGTCGAGCTTGCCGGTGTAGAATATGATGTAGGTGTACCGGGCCCGGCGCAGCTTGCGAATGCGCGCGCACAAGTCGGGGCCGTCCATCCCGGGCAAATCCCAGTCCAGCACTACCATCCGAAACGGTTCCTTGCGGATCCGCTCGAAGGCGGCGGTGCCGTCGCGCTCGACCACCACGCGGTGGCCCCAGCGCTGCAGCTTGGTCCGCATCAGTCGCGCGAACAATTCGTCGCCGTCGACCACCATGATCTTCATCGGCCTAGCTCCAGCGCCTCGCCGCCCCGCCGCGGCGGGGAAGAATTCGCGGCCGCTTTGCGTTGCACGGGCATCCGCTGCCTAGCGGGTGGGGGCGGGCACTGATTGGCCGCCGCCGCCAGTTGCCGGCGGCTGCGCTGCCTGTGAGCCCGGCGTTGGCGCTGGGCTGCCGGGCGCCTGGGCTGGCGGCGCGCCCAGGATGGACGGCGGCAGGCCGCTGACCGTGATGCCCTGGTTGGGCGGGGTGGGCGGCAGGTTGCTGGGCACCACCGCGCCCTGGCCGACGACATTGCGCACGCCGACGCAGCGCGGGTTGCAGCTCACGGTCGCCTCCTCGACGCCGCGCAGCACGCTGACATGACGCAACAGATGCGGCACGACCACCACCGCGGTCTGCACCAGGGCCTTGCCCTCGGCGTCCAGGATATGCAGGTTGGTCTCGCCCGCTTCCAGTCCCATGACGAAGAGCGTCTTGGCCCGTTCGACGACGACGTCGGCGATGCCGGGATTGCCCACCACGACAACCGCCGGATCCTCCTTGAGCCGCAGCATGAAGGCCTTGCCGAGCTCGACCTGCAGGGGTTCGGCGCTGGCCGGAACGGCTGACGCCAGAAGACTCGCCACAAATGCTGGAATTGCGCGCAGCATGGCCGGACCCCTTCATGCCTGTCGGTCGCGCGACAGCGGCACGCGCCAGACCGAACGAGCCTAACGCTAGCACGTTAAGGATGGCTTTTCTAATTGCGGGGCGGGCCTGCGGGCGCGATCCCAAGACAGTCCCTGACCTTGGGGTTAAACTGTTGGCATGTCTCGATTCGTTGTCGCCCCGGGCAGCCTGTTGCTGGCGGCGGGGTTGGTGCTGGCAGGGTGCGCGGGCGGCGGGCCGACTGGTGAGGTGGTGTCGGCCAAGGTGGGAGCCAGCTTGCTGGAGGCCGCCACCGACTCGGCGCAGCGCCGCGACCATATCACCGCCGTCACCTACTATCGCTCGCTCTACGAGCGCAGCCCCAACGACAAGGCCGTGGTGCTGGGCCTGTCGCGCAGCCTGCGGCAGTTGATGCGCCCGCGCGAGGCGCAAGGGGTGCTGCGCCGGGCCTTGCAGACGGCGCCCAAGGACCCGGAACTGCTGATTGAGATGGCCAAGATCCAACTCGCGCTCGGCGAAGCGATGGAGGCGGTGGAGAACCTGACGGCGGCCGAGCCGCTGAAACCGGGTGCCTGGGATGTCCAGGTGGCGCTCGGCATCGCTTACGACCGGGTGGGGTTGTACGAAGAGGCCGAGCGGCGCTATCGCCGGGCGCTCGAACTGTCGCCGGAAAACGCGGTTGCGCTGAACAATTTCGGCCTGTCGCTGGCACAGGCCAATCGTCTCGACGAAGCCATCAAGGTGCTGGAGCGCGCCACGCATTTGCCGGAGGCGACCAACCAAATGCGGCAGAACCTGGCCCTGCTGCACGCCATGAAAGGCGACCTCGCGGCGGCGGAGCGGCTGATGCGCAGCGACCTGCCGGCCGATGTGGTGGAGCACAATCTCGGCTATTACCGTCGTTTGCAGGCGGGTGGCGACCAGGTGACCCTGCGGCCGGTCCTGCCGGGCGATGCGCCGGCGGGCGTGGCGGCGACGGCCGCTACGCCAGCGCGGCAGCAAGGCGTCAAGACCGAAAGCCGCCCGGATCGGCCGATCGAAGTGGCGCGCCTGGAGCCGCCGGCGGCGAGGGAAGACGCGGCGGCCAAGCCGGAACCGGTACCGGCGGCGGACAGCGGCGACGGCGAACGGCGGACGGCCGGGGCTCTGGCCGGTGTTGCACCGAGCGGAGCGGCCAATGGCGCGGGCACGACAAGCGGGGAGCCGGCCCGTGCATTGGGCAAGGCGCCGGAACTGGCCGAGGCACGCGAGCCGAGCAGCGCCGCCGATACCGCCACGGAGCCGAGTGCGCCAACCGCCGAGGCGGTGCCGCGATCGGCGCGTGGCGCCGGCCCGCCGAAGCAGGCAGGATCGGTCGAGAAAGCCGAGAAGCCCGCAACACCCGAGAAGGCGTCGGGCAAGAGCGCGGCCGCCGCCAGAGCCAACAGGCTGGTAGGGCTTGCCCCGGCCTCCGGCGGCGATGTGCAGTTGCAGCTAGGCAGTTTCGCCGAGCAACAGGCAGCCGAGCGCGGGCTTGGGACGTTGCGCAAGCAGTTCGACGACGTGATCGGCTGGCTCCAGCTTTCGGTCGCCAGCGCCACGGTCAACGGGCGCGGACAGTTCTACCGCATCGTCAGCGAGAAGCTGCCGAGCAAGGACGCTGCTGACGCGGTCTGCCAACGGCTGAGCGAGCGCAAGGCGCGTTGCCTGGTGACGCGCGTGCCCGAACCGAACAAGGTCGGGGGCTGATCGCCGCGTTGGCGTGCCGGTTGCTAGATCGTCTGTAGGGTCTTGATGATCGCCGGCCCGATCAACACGATGAACAGCACCGGCAGGAAGAAGGCGATCATCGGCACGGTGAGCTGCGCCGGCAGGGCGCCCGCCTTGCGCTCGGCCTTGGACATGCGCTCCTCGCGCTGCTCCTGAGAAATCACTCGCAGCGACACGCTGACCGGGGTGCCGTATTTCTCGGCCTGAGTCAGCGCCGTGACCAGCGAGCGGATGGACGGCAGGCCGGTGCGTTTGGCCAGGTTCTCCAGTGCCGCGCGCCGGTCGGGCAGGAAGGCCAGTTCGGCCGTGGTCAGCGACATCTCCTCGGCCAGTTCGGGGCTGTTGTCGGCCACTTCATCGGCCACCCGGTGGAGCGCGGCCTCCATCGACAGGCCGGCCTCGACGCAGATCACCATCAGGTCGAGCGCATCGGGAAAGGCGCGGGTCAGTTTCTGCTGGCGCTTCTGCACCAGGTTGGAGAGCACAATGCCGGGCAGAACGAAGCCGATGAACGCAGCGCCGAAGCAGATGGCCAGCTTGGCGACCAGGTCCAGGTTGGTCTTCGCCAACAGGAAGAAATAGAGCGCCGTCACTGCTGTGAAACCGAGCGGGGCCACGAAACGGAAGAAGGTGTACGTATAGAGCGGACCGTTGCCGCGCAGCCCGGCCGAGGCAAGGGTGTCCTTCAGGCTCTGGCTCTTGCGCGGGTCGAGTAGCCGGAAGCGGTCAACGATCGTGCGGACGTAGCCCCTGACTTGATGCTGCCGCAGCCGCGATCGCTGCGGCCCATGCCGCGCGCGCTGCGCGGCCAGCAGTTCCTCGCGTCGGCGCGCCACCAGCTTCAGCCGGCTGGTGAAGGTGTCGCGTTCGATCAGCGGCATGCCGAAGGCGAGGATGGTGAGAAACGCTCCCACGCTCGCCAGCAGCATGATCAGGTTGGGTGTTTCCAGCAAGGTGTCGATCATATCTCGAAACTGATCATCTGCTTCATGACGATGACGCCGATGCTCATCCAGGTGAGGCCAGCCAGGATCATGTAGGTGCCGAGCTTGTCGGTGAATAGCAGGGCGATGTAATCGGGGCTCACCAGCCACAGCAGCCCGGTCATGATGAACGGCAGCGAGCCGATGATCATGGCCGAGGACTTGGCTTCCGAGGACAGCGCCTGGACCTTGTCCTGCATGCGCTTGCGCGCGCGCAGCACGTTGGACAGGTTTTGCAAGGTTTCCGCCAGGTTGCCGCCGGTCCGCTGCTGGATCGACAGCACGATGGTGAAGAACTTCATCTCCGGCGTCGGCATCAGTTCCAGTGCCCGGGCCAGTGCCTGGTCCAGCGTCAAGCCGATGCGCTGGGCCTCGACCAGTTCGCGGAACACGCCGGAGATCGGCTCGGGGCTTTCGCGGGCGATGATGTTGAGGCACTCGCGGACGGGCAGGCCGGAGCGAATGCCGCGGATAATGACGTCGACCGCGTCGGCGAAGCGCAAAGTGAACTGCTTGACGCGCCGCTTGCCCAGCCAGCCGACGACGGAGCGCGGCAGGCCGAAGCCGCCGGCGATGGCCGCCGGCACGGCGCCGATCGCCGGATAGCCCATCGCCAGGTAGATGCCGGCCACTACCAGGGACAGAAGGCCGCACATCAGGAAAAACTGGCCGAGCGACATCGACAGGCCGGCCATCCTGAGCGCGTTGCGGAAGCGCTGCGAAAACGTCTGCTTGGTCGACTTCTTGGTCTCGGCTTCCTTCAGGCGGCTTTGGATCTCGCGCTTGCGGCCGCCTCCACGCTGCTGTCGGTCGCTGTCGGCCTGGGCGCCTTCGTGCCGGGCCGCCCAGGCGATGCGCCGGCGCAGGCGCGCGCGCGCCTTGAATTGCGGTGCCAGCACGGCATAGCCGGCTACGACCAGCGTGGTCGTGGCCAGCATCGTCGCCAGTATGATGACCAGATTGAGGTCCATGGACTGCCCTGCCTGGAGTTACGTGCCGAGCGCTTCGCTCAGCTCGCGTTCCTTGCCGAAATACTTGGCCCGATCCCAGAAGCTGGGGCGCAGTCCGCTCGGCTTGTGCTCGCCGACGATGCGCCCACTCGAATCTTCGCCGTAGATCTCGAAGGTGAACAAATCCTGCAATGTCACGACATCGCCTTCCATGCCCAGCACTTCGGTGATGTGCGTGATCTTGCGGCTGCCGTCGCGCAAGCGGGCCGCCTGCACGATGACGTGCACCGCGCTGGCGATCTGTTCGCGCACGGTCTTGGCCGGCAGGGTGAAGCCGCCCATCGCGATCATGTTCTCAATACGACTGATCGCCTCGCGCGGAGTATTGGCGTGAATGGTGCCCATCGAGCCGTCGTGGCCGGTATTCATGGCCTGCAGCAGGTCGAACGCTTCCGAGCCGCGCACCTCGCCGACAATGATGCGTTCGGGACGCATGCGCAGGCAGTTCCGCACCAGGTCGCGCATGGTGATCTGGCCGGCGCCCTCCAGGTTGGGCGGGCGGGTTTCCAGGCGCACGACATGCGGCTGCTGAAGCTGCAACTCGGCGGTGTCCTCGCAGGTGATCACCCGCTCGGTCTTGTCGATATAGGCGGTCAGGCAATTCAACAGTGTGGTCTTGCCCGAACCGGTGCCGCCGGAGACGATGCAGTTGAGACGGCAATTGCCGATCACCTCCAGCAGCCTGGACCCCTGCGGCGAAATGCTGCCGAAGCTCACCAGCTTGGCGAGCGTGAGCTTTTCCTTCTTGAACTTGCGGATGGTCAGCGCCGGCCCGTCGATGGCGCAGGGCGGCGCGATGACGTTGACGCGGCTGCCGTCGGCCAACCGCGCATCGCAGATCGGGCTCGCCTCGTCCACCCGGCGTCCGACCGCGGCGACGATGCGCTGGCAGATGTTCATGAGCTGCGCATTGTCGCGGAACCGGATGTCGGTCAGTTGCACCTTGCCGGCGGTCTCGATGAACACCCGCTCGGCGCCATTCACCATGATGTCGGCGATGTCGTCGCGCGCCACCAGCGGCTCCAGCGGCCCCAGCCCCAGCACATCGTTGCAGATGTCGCCGACGATCTTCTGCTGCTCGGTGGCGCTCAGCACAATGCTCCGCATGGCGATGATCTCGCCGACGATGTCGGCGATTTCCTCGCGTACCTGCGTCGCATTCAGCTTGCCGAGCGCGGTCAGGTCGACCGCCTCGACCAGCGCGGCGAAGATCTTCTGCTTGACCTCGGCGTATCTCTGGTCGGTGCCGCCAAACAGCGTGGCCGTTTCCGCCGCGATCTCCCGGACCGCGGGGCTGGCCGGCGCTTCGACAACCGCGACAAGTGGCTCCGGAGCACTGGCCGGCGGCGGCGGCTTCGCCGCAGGCGCGGGCGTGCCGGTGCGCTTGCCGAACATTGCTAGCTTGCCTTGCCTTTCGGGGCCCTGCCGAAGCCCGGCTCGAGCGTGAACTGCAGCAGCTTAGCGAGAAAGCTTTGCTTTTTCGCTACCGGCTGCCGGCCGCTGACGGTGATCGCGAGTTGTTTCAGCGCCTCGACCGCACGGTGTTTGGCGTTAACCTCGACGCCCATCTGGCCGTTGTTGGCGGCGGTGCCGAACAGCGCGGGGTCGTGCGCGATGGTGACCGCCGCCTTCAGGCCAGTCGTGGTTTCGAACTCCTTGGCGCCCAGTTCGGTCTTCTTGAAGGCGCCGACGTGGTTCAGCACCAGGCGTGCGCCAGCGGTATCGCCCTTCTTCGCCTTCAGCCGGTCGATCAGGTTCTTGGTGTCGCGCAAGCCGGCCAGATCGAGCGTGCTGACCAGCACCACCTCGTCGGCGTCGAGAAGCACCTGCTGGGTCCAGGGAGCCCAGCGGTGCGGCAGGTCCATCACCACGAACGCGGCGCGTCGGCGGACCAGATCGAGCAGCCGCTCCAGGGCGCCGGTATAGATCTTCTCCTCGGCCTCCAGGCTGGCCGGCGCCACCAGCAGCTGGACATAGTCGTCGTAGCGGGCAAGGAAGCGCTCCAGTAGCTGCGCGTCGAGGCGGTCGGGATCGGCCAGCGCGGTATGCACGCCCTGCGGCGTCTCCACGTTGAAAGCCAGGCCGGCGGTGCCGAAGGTAATGTCCATGTCGATCAGCACGACCTCGTCCTCGAAGTCGTGGCCGAGATGCCAGGCGAGGTTGTGCGCGATCGTGCTGGCGCCGCAACCGCCGCGGCTGCCGATGACACAGATCAGCCGCGCCATCGGCGGTGCGTTGGGATCGACCAAGATGTTGCAGGCCGCGTCCAGCAGTTGGCGAGGGGCGATCGGCTTGATCAGATAGTCGCCAACGCCGCGCCGCACCAGTTCGCGGTAGAGCCCCACATCGTTGGCCGCGCCGATCACCAGGACATTGGTGCCGGCCTCGCATACTTCCGCCAGCTGGTCGATCTGCTGCACCAGTTGCGGCGGTTCAGCATTGCTTTCCAGGATGATCAGATTCGGCGTCGGGTTGTCGCGATAGAATGCCAGCGCCGCCTCCAGGCCGCCGGTGCGCGCCTGGACGGTCGACTTGGACAGTTTGTGATCCGCCAGGCCCTCCTGGACGAGCTTCAGCGAAGCGTCGTCCAGGACCCAGGCGTTGATGTTGACCTTGAGAATGGCTCAGCCCGACTTCGCCAGGGGTTGTCGCATGCCGCCCGCTCTTGCCTAACGCGTCCCGACATCGCTCAGCGAGCCGCCACGCTGCTGTTCCGACAGTGCCGAATCCGTCACGGCCCCGAGCCTGTAGTTGCGCAAGGCCCGGCCGCGCCGCTCGGCGTCGCTGGCGGCCAGCGGTTTGGGTTGCTTCAGATGCGCCGGGTTCGCCACCATCTGCGCCAGGTCGCGGCGCACAGAACAGCCGAAATTCGGATAGACCTTGTTCTCGAAATTGAAGGATGGCTGGCCCGAGAAGTTGCCGCATTCGGGCAGCACCAGGCTGAAGCGCTCGTAGCTCAGCATCACCGGCCCCGCCTCGGTGATGGGCGCGACGCGGACGGCGATTTCGTTCTGCTGCAGGCCCATCCTCAGCAGCTCCGTCTTGATCATCTCGGCGCGATGGATGGCGGTGGCTCGGCCGCCGGCCGCGTCACTGACGCTGATCTCCAGAATGTCGCCGCCGTTGCGCAGGAAATCCGTGCCTAGGCGGCGCACCTGCTCGGCCGTGTGCGCGGGCAGTGTGACCGTGCGGGTTTCCACTTCGATCGGCTGGCTGATCCAGCGGCTGGTCACTTCGATCGGGTGCTTGCGCTCCAGATTGGTCGCATGCTGCTCGGTATTGCTCGCGTGGTCGCAGGCGGCGAGCGTGAGCGATAGCAGGCCGCCGGCCAGAAGCGCGATCAGGCGGGAATGAGACAGTCGCATGGGCGAGCTCCGCTTATTCTAGGATATAGCCGATCGGCCCCTTCAGGGCGGTCGGCGCCGAAGGGCTGCCGGGCTTGGCATACATGCCGTGCAGGCGGCCCAGCACATAGAGGTCGTAGTCGCTGGGCGGCGGCAAGCCGTCGGTCGGCAGCAGCATGGCCTGCCGTTCGACCGGCCGCACCAGATAGGCCGTGACCGCCACCACCAGTTCGTTCTCGGTGCGCGTCAGGCTGTTGTTGCGGAAAAACTGACCGAGGATCGGCAGGTCCTTGAAGCCGGGAATGCCGTCGATCGTGGCGGCGAAATTGTCCTGGATCAGCCCGGCGATGATCAGGCTGCCGCCGGAAGGCAATTCGACCGTCGATTCGGCCCGCCGCACGGTCAGCGCGGGCACCGAAATGGTGGCCAACGTGATGGCGCCCGACTGCGACAGCGCGCTCACCTCGGTCGAGATGCGCATGGAGATGCGCCCGGCGTTCAGCACCATGGGGGTGAAGTTGAGGCCGATGCCGAACGATCGGAACTCGATGGCGATCTGCCCGTTGTCCGCCGCGACCGGAATGGGAAACTCGCCGCCCGCCAGGAAATTGGCGGTCTCGCCGGAGACGGCCGTGAGGTTTGGCTCGGCAAGCGTCTTGATCAGGCCGTTGCGCTCGAGCGCGTTGATGGTCAGCGTCAGCACGTCGCCGTCGCCGCGATCGAAGGCAAAGGAGTTGGCCACGAACCGCGGCGCCAAGGTGCCGGCGAAGGTTGCCAGTCGGTTGGCGTAATTCAGCGAGGTAATGGTCGTGAAGGGGTTGCCGGCGGAATTGCGGGTGTTGCCGAGCGCGCCCAACTGGTCCTGGAAGGTGACGCCCAGTTCCTTCAGCACGGTGCGCGAGACCTCCGCCACCCGTACCTGCAGCAAGACCTGCTGGTCTTCGACCACCGCCAGGAGATTGACGACGTTCTCGTCGCCGGTCACGAACCGGCGGGCGATCTGGCGGGCATTCTCCGACATCACCGCGGAGCGTACCGAGCCGCTCAGGAACAGATTGCGGTTGACAGCGGTAACCTTGACGGAAGTGTCGGGCAGAAGCTGCGTCAAGGCCTGCTGGACCGAAGCGGTGTCGAGATCGACATGCACTTCGAGCCGCAGCACCTCTTTGCCCTTGGCATCGAAAAAGAACGCGTTGGTGGCACCGGTGTCGCGACCCAGCAGATAGACGATGCGGGGCGTGCGCAGGACGACGTCGGCGATCGCCGGATCGGCCACCAGCACGTCGCGCACGTCGGCCGGCAGTCTGACGATGCGCGCCTTGCCGAGCGGCAACTGCAGATGCCGGGCGGCGCCGCTTTCGGTGATTTCCAGCGGCGTGATCTCGCTGACTGGCGGCGGTTGGTTGGCCTCGATGACGGCAGGGGCCGCCCGTTGCGGCTGTCGCGACTGGGCCTCGGCCATGCCTGCGAGCCCGGCCAGTGCCAAGACACCGGCCAGCCCGAAACGCCCAAGCCCACTGACGAGTGAGTTCATGGAGACACGAGGACCGTCGAAGGGGTGACAGCGCGATAGACCCGCACGCTGCGGGACTGCCCGCCGATCGAGACATTGGAGACCGCACCATTGCCCAACCGCATCGCCACCTGCGGCGCCGCGCGGGTGCCGAACACCAGAAAATCGGCGACCGCGTTCGAGATCGACAGGTCGCTCGTGTAGATTTCGTCTCCGGGCGCGCGTGGACTGCCGGAGGGAACGCCACGCAAGGCCACGCTGAGTTGGCCCATGGCAGCCGCCAGCGCCAGGGTCTCGGCTTCGCGCGGGGTCACCTCGAAGGTGGCCGTCTGTCCCACCACCGGTTTGCCGGTGGCCGGGTCAAGGCTCTGCTCCAGCGCCAACAGGCGTACATCCTCCGCCACCGTCTCGCTGAACCGGCGCGGGCTCAGCGGTGGTGCCTGGCTGGTATCGTTCACTTGGTGGGTCATGATCACGTCGACCCGGTCGCCCGGCCCGATATAGCCCGACACGCCGCTGACCTGGGTGATGGCCACGCTGACCGCGCGCAAGCCCGGCCCCAGGGCCGCCATGATGAACCCCTGCTCGCCCGGTCGGATGAGCTGTTGCCCGCGCAGGCTCTCGCCGCTCTTGACCGCGGTCTTGAGCAGCGCGCCCCGCAGCCCGGCGGCGCTCGGCTGACCTTCGATGACATATTCGTCGGTCGGCGTGCCGTTCGGTAGCGGCAGCCAAGCGAGGTCGGTGTCGCGCAACAGGGCGCCCGCCGGCAGGTCGCGCCCGGCGATTAGCATGCGCACGGTCCGCGCGCTGCTCTTGCCCAAGAACCGGCTGACTTCCTCGTCGCGGGTATAGGGCGCGCGGGCCTCGACCTCGGCGTTGCGCACCAGGCTGCGCACCGACAGCGACAGTTTGCCCATCTCCAGCGAGGCGGCCAGCATCTCGCCCTGTTTCGGCGTCACCTCCAGGGTCACGGTGTCGCTGAGCTTGGCCTGCGCCTCCAGGTCGGCGACCTTCTGGTCAATGGCGATGACCCGCACGTCGTCCAGCACGGTCTCGCTGACCACCCGGCGGGCAGTGCCGCCCGAAGGCAGCTCGGACTGGATTTGCTGTGTCAGCAGCACGTCGACCCGGGTGCCCGGCAGGATGAAGCCGGCGGCACCGGTGACCGGCGACACCTTGATCGTCATGGCCCGCATGCCGGGCCCCAGGGCGCCGGCGAGGAACCCCGCATCCTTCGGCTTCAGCACCACCTTGGCCACCGTGATCGGCTCTCCCGCCAGCACCGCCCGCTTGACCGCCGCGCCCACCAGCTCCTCGCGCTTGGTCGCGCTGTTCTTCGTAAGGTAGTTCTCGTTAACAGAATCTTCTGGCCAGCCCTGCCAGCGCACGCTGTCGGCCGCGAGGACGGTGCCCGCGGGCAAGTCCTTGCTGGCGACCAGCACCTCGGCCCTGGCGGACGACTTGACCTCCACCACGGCGGGGACGGTTTGCCGGGCCAGATAGCCGCGCACCAGGAAGGCAGTGAGGCCGGTAACCGCCAGGGCGGTAACCAGCAATACGATTCGACCGGCATTCACGGGACTGTCTCCCTAGTTGGAGGTCTTGCTGAAGCGGCCACGAATCACCAACGATCCGTTACGCATTATCCAAGCGGATGCAAGTGGCGTCAATAAGATCAATATGTTAGGGTGGATGCTTTCAGGCTCTCTTTGAAGCATGGCGGGAATCCGGCAACACCATCCGCCGACTTCCCGAATCAAGCCGGCGCGAGGCTGCCCGCCTGCACCGCCAGCCCGGCAAGGCCCATGGCCACGCCATAGGGGACTTCGCCGGTCCGCGCATGCATTTGTTTAAGCCACTGCCAGCGCGAGAAGAACGCAGGCAAAGGCAGGCGGCGGAACAACAAGAGAGCTAGCGCCAAGGCGCCACCCGCCAGTGACATCAGTAACAGGAAGAGAAAAAAACGCTGCGGCCCCAACCAGACCGCGATCGCCGCCAGCAGCTTGGTATCGCCGCCGCCGAACAGCCGCGCGATGAACAATGCGACGCCGATGGCGAATACCGCGGTGCCGGTCGCCAGGTGCCAGCCGATCTGTCGCCAAGCCAACGGTTCCACCGCCGCCATCGCGATGAAACCCGCCAGCAGAACCAGCGACAGGCTGTTCGGCAGTTCGAAGCGGCGGGCGTCGCTGACGATCGCCCATAACATCAGCGCCGCGAACAGGCCGGCGAACAATGCGTGAATGGCTGCCGATTCGAGCATCGCGAGAGCTTGCTTCGCTTGGCGTCAAAGAGAAAGCGCGGCCAGTTGGCCGCGCTTCCAAGCCCCGCAAGAGCACCGGCGGCTGCCGGTGCCCGTCGATGCGGCGGTTATCCTGGCTTCTTTGCGTTCAACGTGTCCTTCACGCTTCCGAAGAAGGACGTGAGTTCTTCGCCGAGCGCGAACACGGCGGCGATGATGGCCACGGCGACGCCGGCGGCGATCAGGCCGTACTCGATGGCGGTCGCGCCCTTGGTGTCACGCGCCAGCCGCTTCATGTGGTTCTGCAAAGAGTAGAACGTGGTCTGGGTATTCGATACGAGCCGCAGCATGTGAATGCTCCTCTCCGCTCCATCTAGCCAAGTACAAGCAACAATGGCGTCAAACCTGTTAGGCCCGAGTTCCCATCGCCCCTTAGCCTCGGCTGCCCGATGGCTGAGCGGTACGATGAGATATACGTCCTCCCCTCAAGCCAGCAAGTGAGGGGGCACTGCCCTTCCAATCACCGGATTGCACAGCTCTTCTCTTCCCGATGACGACAATGCCACCCAACCCCTTCCATACGCAAACCTAGAATCACCGAACCGACTGCGGTTCGGCAACCTAGCCTGGATTATTCGTGACGCGGGCCGTATCGGTGCGGCGGGTGTAGCATAGCTCACTGATTTCGTTCAGGATTTGGTTGTCTAAGCCGGTCCTTCACGAGAGCAGGGAGGCGCCACGCCCGCCATGGCCGACGATAGAGAACGCTCCTGCGATTTGCCAAGCGTCGGGCGCAAGAAGATGAGCGC
Source organism: Alphaproteobacteria bacterium (assembly GCA_016869175.1). Lineage (GTDB taxonomy): Bacteria > Pseudomonadota > Alphaproteobacteria > VGEV01. The sequence continues at coordinate 187 of VGEV01000072.1, read as the reverse complement.
GTCGTTCGACGGCGGGCGCATCAGCTCCGACGGCGGGGTGATGGTACTGGCCCAGGCCGGGCGCCGTCTCGGTCTGGCGGACAGGCTTGCGGCCCTGATCGCCGATCGGCGCGACGGTGCGCGCGTGATACACCCGCTCGCCCGCCTCCTGGCGATCGCCTGCGGCTACGAGGATGCCAACGATCTC
>VGEV01000071.1 GCA_016869175.1 Alphaproteobacteria bacterium | reverse complement strand
GCCTTCCGCCAGCCGGTGCGGCGCCTCCAACACGAGCAGCGTGGCCTCCAGCGCCCGCAGGCCGGCGATGACGCGGCGCCGCTCGGTGGCCCGGGCCGGCAGAAAGCCCAGAAAGAAATGCGGCGCGGTCGGCAGGCCGGAGAGCAGCAGGGCGGCCAGCGGAGCGGACGGCCCGGGCACCGCCGTCACCGCCACTCCGGCCGCCAGCGCCGCCGTCACCAGGCGTTCGCCCGGATCGGCGATCAGCGGCGTGCCGGCGTCGCTGACCAGGGCAATGCTCTGCCCGGCCGCCAGCCGCCGCACGAGATCCTCGCCGGCCGTCGCCGCGTTGGCCTCGCGATATGACACAACCGGCCGGGCGAGGCCGTGGATCGCCAGCAATTTCGCCGTCACCCGGGTATCCTCGGCGGCGATCAGATCGACCGCGCGCAGCACCGCGAGCGCTCGCAGGCTGATGTCGGCGGCGTTGCCGATGGGCGTTGCCACCAGGTAAAGGCCGGGCGTTAACGCGGGCGTCATTTGGCGGGCTTCGTCCTTGGCATTAGAATCGCGCGGCTCGCCGGCTCGTGGAGGCAGCGTTGTTGCGCTTGGCGTATCGTCGCCCCGCTGGCCAGGGCGCTTGTGGGGTGATTTCCGTCGCATGGCTCCTGCTGGGGCTTGCGCTGGCCGCCTGCCAGACGACAGTAGCGCCGGCGCCCGCTCCGCCGCCAGCGAGGGCCGCGCGGGTCTCGCCGCCGCCGCAATCCGTGCCGCCGAGCCCGCCTGCCCCGGTGGCGGCCGCGCCGCTTCCAACGGTGGAAGCCGCGCCCGCGCCGGCACTGATGCCGCCCGGGCCGTCGCCGTCGCGACCCGCGCCACCCGCGGGCGTCAAGGTCGGTCTGGTGCTGCCGCTCACGGGGCGCGGCGCGGAATTAGGGCGGGCGCTGTTCGATGCCGCGACGCTGGCCCTGTTCGAGGTCGGCAGCGAACGCCTGGTGCTGCTGCCGCGCGACAGCGCCGGCCTGCCCGATGGCGCGGCGGAGGCAACGCGCGCGGCGCTGGCGGATGGGGCGCGCCTGGTGCTGGGACCGCTGTTTCGCGAAGAAGTGGAAGCCAGCGCCGCGGTCGCCCGGAGCCAGGGCGTTGCGCTGATCGGCTTCTCCAGCGATCGCACGGTTGCCGGCAACGGCGTCTTCTTGCTGGGCTTCACGCCGGAAGCGCAGGTCGCGCGCGCGGTGCGTCATGCGCTGGCGCGCGAGGTCAAGGCGTTCGGTGCCTTGGTGCCCTCGAGCGTCTATGGCGATGCCACGCTGGCGGCCTTGAAGCGCGAGTTGGACGAGGGCGGCGGCACGTTGGTCGCGGTGGAGCGCTATCAGTCCGATGGCAGCGATGCGGACCGCGCGGTACGGCAATTGGCGCGGTCGGCCGGTTCGCTGCAGGCGCTGTTCCTGCCCGAGGGCGGAGCGGTGCTGCGGCAAGTCGCGCCGCTGCTGCCCTACTACGACATCGATCCCGGCAAGATTCGCTTTATCGGCACGGGCTTGTGGGAGGACAGAATGCTGGGGCGCGAGCCGGCCATGCAGGGCGCGTGGTTCGCCGGCCCGCAGCCCGGCGGCGCGGAAGCCTTCATTGCCCGCTTCGAGCGCGCCTTCGGCCGCCGGCCCCATCGCCTGGCAGGGCTCGGCTACGATGCGGTGGCGTTGGCGGCGCTGCTGGCACAGGGCGGCGTCGAGGCCTTGGCCGACCGCGGTCAACTGCTCAATCCTTCGGGCTTCGAAGGCACCGACGGCTTGTTTCGGTTCTTGGCGGACGGCACCGCGGAACGCGGGCTGGCGGTGATCGAGATCCGGCCGAACGGCCTGCAGGTGATCGACCCCGCGCCCAGCAGCTTCGAGTTCGCCCAACAGTAGCGGCGGCGAATTGACCCGCTGCGGTTGCCCGCCCATAGTCCGGCGTAATCCGCGGGACACCTGCAACTGCCAGAGGGCCGCATGAGTCTTGCCGTCGCCATCCAGATGGACCCGATCGAGAACGTCAATATTGAAGCCGACAGCACCTTTGCCCTGGCGCTGGAAGGGCAGGCGCGCGGCCACGGCCTGTTCCACTACCTGCCCCGCCATCTCAGCCTGAAAGGCGGGCGCGTGATGGCCAAGGCGCGGCCGCTCAAGGTGCGGCGCGAACGTGGCCGGCATGCCGAGCTGGGCGCGTTGCAGGAGATCGATCTGGCCGGCGTCGATATCGTGCTGATGCGCCAGGATCCGCCGTTCGACATGGCCTATATCACGGCTACGCATATCCTCGAGCACATCCACCCCAGGACGCTGGTGGTCAACGACCCGGTGCATGTGCGCAATGCGCCGGAAAAGCTGTTCGTCACGCATTTTCCGGAGCTGATGCCGGCGTCGCTCATCACTGCCGATGCCGAGGAGGTGAAGGCGTTCCGCGCCCAGCACAAGGACATAATCGTCAAACCGCTGTTCGGCAATGGCGGCGCGGGCGTGTTCCATATCAAGCCGGACGACGAGAACCTGAATGCCCTGATCGAGATGTTCACCGCGATGAGCCGCGAACCCATCGTGGTGCAGCGTTACGTCGCGGAAGTACGGCAGGGCGACAAGCGCATCATCCTGATCGACGGGCGGCCCGCCGGCGCCATCAACCGGGTGCCGTCGGCCGGCGAGGCGCGCTCCAACCTGCATGTGGGCGGCCGGGCGGAAAAGATCGGCCTGACCAACCGCGACGTCGAGATCTGCCGGGCGATCGGGCCGGTGCTGCAACGCAACGGGCTGATCTTCGTCGGCATCGACGTGATCGGCGACTACCTGACGGAAATCAACGTCACCTCGCCGACCGGCATCCAGGAAGCCAGCCGCTTCGACAACACTAACCTGGCGGCCGAGATCTGGGACGCCATCGAGCGGCGTTTCAGCGCCACCCGCCGGCCGATGTAGCGCCTGGCCGCGGCGGCTGTTCTAGGTCGGGCTGCGGCTGGGCGGGCCCAGGCCGGCCGAGGCTGGGTCGTGCCGGCGATAGCGCGCGAGGGCGCCGGCGCGGTTGGCCACGGCATAGCAGTAGACGCAGCCATGCGGGCAGCTGTCATAGGCGCCGATGTCGCGGCTGAGGGCGCAATCGCAGCCCGGCCGGTTGCCTTTCTGCGGCGCGGCGATGGTCCGTCCGGCGACCGCCGACAAGCGCCGGACATCGATGCAGCGGGCTGGCCGGCCGCCCAGGTCGGGCTGGCTGCACCAGGTCAGCAGCATGCCGTGCCGGGCGGCGATGGGCTCCAGGTCGGCGAGCAGTTCCGCCATTTCCGCCGGCCCGGCCGGGCGCCAGGCGAAACGGTGGCGGCTGGCGGCGGCGGCCAGGTTACGCGTCGTCTTGCGGTAGGGGCTGAGATAACTGGCGACCACCTCGTTGACGCTGCCCTGAAGCGCCGCTGCCAGTTCGGCGAAGCGGCGGCGGTGGAACTCGGCCGGGGTCAGATCGCTGAGCAGGATCGGGTCGTAGCGCCAGACCGCGACGTTGCGGCCGAACTGCTCGGCGACGGCCCGAATGCCGGCGACTGCTTGCGCCATGTCCGGCACCCGTTCCTCCAGGGCGCGCGGATAGCCGGTCGCCGTGTACTGCACCACGAATGGTCGATCGGCCGCCGCCAATTGCCGCAGCACCGGCAGGAACGGCAGCACGTTGCGTGTCCAGAACACGAAGGCCGTGGCCTGCCCGGCGTCAAGCGGCACGCGATAGGACGGCCCGCCATAGGGATTGGCGACCTGGGCGAAGCCGGCCTGCAGTCGGCGTCGGAACCAGTCGCCATAGAAAGCCGGAATGTCGGTGCGATACGAAGCCGAAACGATCATGGCGTGGCGTCCGCCTTGCGCAGGGCTGATGCTAGATTGCGCGCAAGTCGAGCATAGCGGGAAGGGCCATGCCATCCGGCAATGGCGTCGAGACGCCCAGCGGCAAACATGCCGGCACCGAGAACTTCCCGGTCGCTTCGCGGCTGATCGCGCGGCGGCTGCGGAGGCATGTCATGGCCTTCTATGCCTTCGCGCGCGCGATCGACGATATCGCCGACAGCCCAGAGCTGGCGCCGGAGGACAAGCTGGAGCGGCTTGGCCGGTTCGAAGCCGGCCTGTTGGACCCGAGCGCGGATGCGCCGGACAAGGCCGCGGCGCTCGCCCGTTCCTTGCAAGCCACGCACGTCACGCAGCGCCATGCGCTCGACCTGATCGACGCCTTCCGCCAGGACGCCGTGCAGGGCCGCTACGCGGACTGGCATGACCTGATGCAGTATTGCGATCGCTCGGCGGCGCCGGTCGGCCGCTACCTGCTCGACCTGCACGGCGAGGCGCGCGGCCTCTACCCACTGGCGGACGCGCTCTGCAACGCGCTGCAAGTGCTCAACCACTTGCAGGACTGCGCCGACGACTACCGCCAACTCGACCGCGTCTACCTGCCGCAGGACTGGCTGGCGGCCGAAGGCATCGAGGTGACGGCGCTGGCGGCGCCGGCCGCGTCGGCCGGTCTGCGCCGTGCGCTCGATCGGTGCCTGGCCGCGACCGACGCGCTGCTGCATGCGGCCCGGCCATTGCCATTGGAATTGGCGAGCCGGCGTCTGGCCCTGGAAAGCGCCGTCATTTTGGCCATCGCCGAACGGCTGTCGGCGCTGCTGAAGCGGGCCGATCCGCTTGCCGGCCGGGTCAGGCTGGATCGGCGGCAGGACATCGCCGCGGCCTGCACCGGGCTGTGGCGCCAGCTGGCCGGGCGCTGGGCCTGAGATGCTGCTGACCCTGCTGTCGGCACTGGGATTCCTGGCATGGCTCTATCTGTTGGTCGCGCGGGGCGGCTTTTGGCGCTGCGACCAGATACTGGAACGGCGCCCGGCGCCCGAGTTGTGCGCGGTGGCGGTGGTCCCGGCGCGCGACGAGGCGGACGTGGTGGGGGCGGCCGTCGCCTCTTTGCTGGTGGCGCCCCTGCATCCGCCGCTGGTCGTCGTGCTGGCCGATGACGGCAGTCGGGACGAGACCGCCAGGACGGCGCGCGAGGCCGCGCGGCTGATGCAGGCCGAGGCGCGGCTGACGGTCGTCACCGTGCCGCCGCGGCCACTCGGCTGGAGTGGCAAGGTTTGGGCCATGGCGTCCGGTCTTGCCCTGGCGCTGGAGCGCGTGCCGGATGCCAGTCACGTGCTGTTCGCCGACGCCGACATCCGGCACGACGGCGAGGAACTGGCGGCGCTGGTGGCGCATGCGGCCGCCCAACGCCTGGATCTGGCATCATTGATGGTGCGGCTGGCCATCGATGGCGCCGCGGCGCGCCTTTGCCTGCCCGCCTTCGTCTTCCTCTTCCAGAAGCTTTATCCGTTCCGCTGGGTGAACGCGCGCGCGCGGCGCCACGCCGCGGCGGCCGGCGGCTGCATGCTGGCGAGCGTCCCCGCCCTGCGCCGCACGCAAGGCTTGGCGGCGATCAAGGGCGCGCTCATCGACGACATCGCCTTGGCGCGGGCGATCAAGGCCGATGGCCCGATCTGGCTGGGCTTGGCGACCGGCTCGGAGAGCCTGCGCGGCTACGGCGGCCTGAGCGGAATCTGGCGCATGGTGTCGCGCTCGGCCTATGTGCAGCTTGAGCGTTCGCCGCTGCTGTTGGCGGCGGCCGTGCTGGGCATGATCCTGCTCTATCCGTTGCCGGCCGCCGCGCTTGTCCTGGGCGACGAGCTCGCGGCGTGGCTGGCCGGCGCCACGCTCGTGCTGCAACTGCTGGCCTATCGCCCCTGTCTCAGGCTCTACGGCCTGTCGCCGCTCTGGGGACTTGGCCTGCCGCTGGCGGGCCTGCTCTATGCGGCGATGACACTCGATTCGGCACGGCGGCATTGGCAAGGTCGGGGTGCGCTCTGGAAGGGCCGGACGGATGGTGGTCTGGCCGGCCCGCATTAGGCGCGGCGTCGCGCGGCTGCTACGTTCCCGCCAGGTCATGAGTGAGACGTGAGCATCGACGCTGAATTCTCCGCCACGGCCGCGCCCGTCGCCGCTTCCGCCGGCGAGCGGGCGGACGCAGGCCATGTGGCGGCGTTGGTGGCGGCTTCCGGCACCTCGTTCTACTGGGCGATGAAGCTGCTGCCGGTTCGCCGGCGCCAAGCGATGTTCGCGATCTACGCCTTTTGCCGCGCGGTCGACGATGTGGTCGACCAGGACGCGACGGAAGCCGACAAGCGAGCAGGGCTCGCCTTCTGGCGGCAGGAGGTGGAACGGGCACGCAAGGGCCAGGGCAGCGGGCCGATCGGCCGTGCGCTCGGCCGGGCGATGGCGGAGTTCGCGCTCGCGGTCGAGGATCTGCAGACGGTGATCGACGGCATGGAAATGGACGTCGGACCGCCCATCCAAGCGCCGGACCTGGCAACGCTCGATCGCTATTGCGAGTGCGTTGCCAGCGCGGTCGGCCGGCTCAGCATCGCGGCCTTCGGCGTGCCCGTGGCAGCGGGCAGGCCGGTTGCGCACCACCTTGGCCGCGCCCTGCAACTCACCAACGTGCTGCGCGACCTGGCCGAGGACGCGACCCTTGGCCGCCTCTACCTGCCAAGGGAAATACTGCGCCAGCATGGGATCGCGGCCAGCGATCCGGCCACCGTGCTGGCGCATCCCAACTTGCCGGCGGTGGCGGATGCGCTGGCCGCGCACGCGGCAGCGGCGTTCGCGGCGGCCTTCGCCGCCATGCGCGGCTGCCCGGCCCGCAAGATTCGGCCGGCGCGCGTGATGGCTCAGGTTTATGTTCGGCAACTGCGCCTGATGCGGCGCCACGGCTGGCGGCAGCCGGCCCGGCCGGTCAGTCTCGGCAAGGCGGCGCGGCTGTGGATCGCGTTGCGCTACGGGGTGTTTTGACGCCACCGACGGTGCACATCGTCGGCGCCGGTCTGGCCGGTCTTGCCGCCGCCATCGGTCTGTCGGACGCGGTGCGGGCCGGGTCTCTGCGGCTGCGGATCTATGAGGCGACAGGCCACGCCGGCGGACGCTGCCGCAGCTACCCCGACGCGCGCCTCGGCCGCGTCATCGACAATGGCAACCACCTGATCCTTGGCGCCAACCGCCCGGTCTTCCAGTTTCTGGAGGCGATTGGCGCCGGCGGCCGGCTGGCGCCGGCGGCCGCCGACGGCATCCCCTTCGTCGACCTGTGCGACGGCAGCCAATGGCGCGTCAAGCCGGGCGGCGGCCGGCTTCCCACCTGGCTTTGGCGACCGGCTGACCGGGTTGCGGGAACGCGGCCGGCCGATTACCTGGCTGCGGCCTGGCGGCTGGCCCGTGCGCCGTGCGGTGCCACGGTGGCGGAGGTGCTGCAAGGCGAAACGCCGCTCCACCGTCGGTTGTTGCGGCCGCTGTCCGTGGCCATCCTCAATACCGAGCCGGCGGCTGCGTCCGCCCGGCAGTTCGCGCGAAGCCTGCTGGCGATCTTCGCGGCGCCGGGCGGCTGGCGGCCGTTCATCGCCGCCAGGGGCCTGTCGCACGCCTTGATCGAACCGGCGGTAATGCGGCTTGACGAAGCAGGCCTGTGCCTGGAAACGCATCGCCGCCTGCACGGCCTTGAGCGTGATCCGGCCGGCCGCGTGGCACGACTTCTGTTCGCCGGCGAGGCGGTCGAACCGGGCCCGCGGGATCGCTTGATCCTGGCGCTGCCACCCGATGCCGTGGCGGAACTGCTGCCGGGCGTGCCGGTGCCGGCCGGCAGTCGCGCCATCCTCAACGGCCATTTTCTGCTGCCGTGGCGGGTGCCATCGCCCAGCGTGCTGGGCGTGATTGGCGGCCTGACGGAGTGGGTCTTTCTCAGGGAGGACGTTGCCTCCCTCACCGTCAGCGCCGCCGACGGGGGGATCGGTCGCGCGGCGGCGGACCTGGCTGTGGAATTGTGGAGCGAGCTGCGGCGCGCCTTGGCGCTGTGGCGGGGTTGCGCGCTGCCGCCGGCGCCACCGCTCTGGCGCATCGTCAAGGAACGCCGCGCCACCTTCCTGCAAAGCCCGGCCAACCAGGCGCGTCGTCCGGGCACGGCGGCGGCCGGGCCGGGCATCCTGCTGGCCGGCGACTGGACCGCGACCGGTCTGCCGGCCACCCTCGACGGCGCGATCCGTTCGGGCCGCCGGGCGGCGCACGCCGCCTTGGCCGAACTCGGCCGGGCCGCGGCTTGACGGCGGTCGCGGCGACGATCTACAAGCGCGCAAAGCCGTCCAACACCTAGACAAAGCCGCAAGAGATGTCGCCGCACGGCGCCCTGCCCTTAGCTGAGAGGCCATCGCGGCAAGACGACACGCTGGATGGCGTCATCGCCAAAGCAACGCAAGACCTTCTGGCCCACCAGGCGCCGGACGGGCATTTCGTCTTCCCGCTGGAAGCCGACGCCACCATTCCTGCCGAATATGTTTTGCTGATGCACTATCTGGGCGAGATCGATCGCCCGCTGCAGGTCCGGCTCGCCAGTTTCATCCGCGCCCGGCAAGGCTCGTCGGGCGGTTGGCCGCTGTTCCATGACGGCTCGCCCGATGTGTCGTGCAGCGTGAAGGCCTATTACGCGCTCAAGCTGGCGGGCGACCCGCCGGACGCGGCGCACATGGTTCGGGCCCGTGCCGCCATCCTGGTGGCCGGCGGGGCCGAGGCGGCGAATGTCTTCACCCGCATCGGGCTTGCGCTGTTCGGGCAGTTGCCGTGGCGGGCGGTGCCCAGCATGCCGGTCGAGATCATGCTGCTGCCACGCTGGTTTCCGTTCCACCTGGACAAGGTGTCGTATTGGACGCGTACCGTGCTGGTGCCGCTGGTGGTGCTGATGGCGCTGAAGCCGCGCGCCCGCAACCCGCAGGCCGTCGGCATCCTGGAACTGTTTCGCGCGCCCGAGGCGTTGGGTGGCCTGCGGCCGCACAATCCGACCGGTTCGTTCGTCGGCCGGCTGTTCTTGGTGCTCGACGGGCTGCTGAAACGGGCGGAAGACGCGTGGCCCGCGCGCATGCGCACGCGCGCAATCGCCCGCGCCCTCGACTTCATGCGCCTGCGGCTCAATGGCGAGGATGGGCTGGGCGGCATCTTCCCCGCCATGGCCAACGCCGCGATGGCGTTCGATGCGCTGGGGATCGAGGCCGGACAGCCGGAGGCCCGGACCATCCGTCAAAGCCTGGCGAAGCTGCTGGTGATCGAGGGCGATTTCGCCTATTGCCAGCCTTGCCTCTCGCCAGTTTGGGACACCGCTCTCGCGGCGCACGCGCTGCTGGAAGCCGGCGAAGCGGCCGACGGGCCGGGCGTGTCGCGCGCTTGCCAGTGGCTGGCCGAGCGACAGGTGCTGGAAACCCACGGCGACTGGGCGGTGGCGCGCCCGGCATTGCGGCCGGGCGGCTGGGCCTTCCAGTATCGCAACGACTTCTACCCCGATGTCGACGACACGGCAGCCGTGGCCATGGCGCTCGATCGCGCCGACCGCGGGCGCCATGGCGCCGCTACGGCGCGGGCGGCCGAGTGGGTGCTGGGCATGCAGTCGGCCGGCGGCGGCTGGGGCTCGTTCGACGCCGACAACGTGCACACCTATCTCAACCATATTCCCTTCGCCGATCACGGTGCCTTGCTCGATCCGCCGACCGCCGACGTCAGCGCCCGCTGTCTCGGCTTCCTGGCGCAATTGGGCGAGCCGCGGGCGGCGCCGGCAATGGCCAACGCCGTGGCCTACCTATTGCGCCAGCAGGAGGTCGATGGTTCCTGGTTCGGCCGCTGGGGCACCAATTACATCTACGGTACCTGGTCGGCGTTGGCCGGATTGATCGCGGCCGGCCTGCCGCGCACGCATCCGGCGGTCGGCCGTGCCGTCGACTATCTCTTGCGGATGCAGCGCGCCGACGGCGGCTGGGGCGAGGACGGCGCCACCTATTGGCCGGACGAGCGCGGTCTGGCCAAGGCGTCGACCGCTTCGCAGACCGCATGGGCGTTGCTGGCGTTGCTGGCGGCCGGCGAAGCGGAACGGCCGGAAACGGCGGCCGGGATCGAGTTCTTGCTGCGCCACCCGCGCCGGGGTGGCGAATGGATCGAGCCCTGGTTCACAGCCGTCGGCTTTCCCAGGGTGTTTTATCTACGCTACCACGGCTACCGGCGCTATTTTCCGCTTTGGGCGCTCGCCCGCTACCGCAATTCGCAGCGGGGCGGCGCGAGCCGTCAGTTCGGCCTCTGAACGCCAATCGCATGGCGGCGGTCGGCGTCGTCACCGGCATGGCCGCCGAGGCGGAGCGGTTGCTGAGCGGCAATGGCCTGCCGCGCGACGCCGTGGCTGTGGCCGGCCCCTCGGCGGTCGCGGCCGAAGCCACGGCGCGCGAACTGCTGGCGGCGGGCGCGCGCGGCTTGGTCAGCTTCGGCCTCGCCGCCGGGCTGCATCCGACTTTGAAGGCCGGCATCGTGGTGTTGGCGACCGAGGTGGTGACGCCGGAAGGCGAGGTGCTGGCGACTCAGACGTTGTGGCGCGGCCGGCTGGCCGTGCATCTGCGGCGGGGAGGGCCGCTGCTGGAAGCGCGGCTTGCCGGTGTCGACCGGCCGGTTGTCGGGGTCGACCAGAAGGCGGCCCTGTTGGCCAGCAGCGGCGCGGCGGCCGCGGACATGGAGAGCCATGGCGTCGCGCGGGCGGCGCGGGCGGCGAACGTGCCGTTCATCGTGGTGCGCGCGGTGGCGGACGCCGCCGATCGGGTGCTGCCGCAGGCCGCGCTGACGGCGTTGCGGCCGGACGGCCGGGTCGCGTATGGCCGGCTGCTCAGACGCCTGCTGGGCCATCCGGGCGAGTTGCGCGGTCTGGCCGGACTGGCCATCGATTCCTGGTTTGCCTTCGCGGCGCTGCGCCGGGCCGCGCGCTATGGCCGGCGCGACCTATTGTTTCCCGGCTGACCGCCGCCCCGCGCCTTCGGGCAGCTCGGCCATGGCGTGCGCAACCTGCCGTTCGAAGACATATTCCGCCGGCCGCTGGTTGGTCAGCGGGATCTCCGGGGCCATCGGCCCCTCGGTGCGGATGCCCCATAACGCCGCGCCGAGTGCCCGCCACGGCCGCGCCATGGTGTCCGCCACCGCGGTGCCCTCGTAGCCGCAATGCACCATGCAATCGGCGCATTTCTCGTAGGCCCCGGTGCCGTAGCGCTGCCAGTCGGTTTCCGCCATCAGCGCGGCGTAGCTGGGCGCGTAACCCTCGCCCAGCAGGTAGCAGGGCCGTTGCCAGCCGAACACGTTGCGCGTCGGATTGCTCCACGGCGAGCAGCGGTAGCTCTGGTTGCCGGCCAGGAAATCCAGGAACAAGGTCGACTGGTTGAAGCGCCAGCCACGACCCTTGCCCAATCGCAGGATGGCGCGGAACAGTTCCTTGGTGTCGCGGCGGTTGAGGAAATGCTGCTGGTCGGGCGCCCGTTCATAGGCATAGCCGGGCGAGATCGAGACGCCTTCGACCTCGAGCGTGGCGGCGAAGTCGAGGAAGCCCGCCACCCGCTCGGCATCGGCCGCGTTGAACAGCGTGCAATTGAGCGTGACGCGGAAGCCCTTGGCCGTGGCCGCCCTGATCGCGGCGAGCGCGCGGGCGAACACGCCCGGCTGGCAGACCGAGCAGTCGTGCTCGGGCTCAAGGCCATCGAGATGCACCGAGAACGTGAGATAGGGACTGGGCGCGAATTCCGGCAGCTTCTTTTCCAGCAGGAGCCCGTTGGTGCAGAGATAGACGAACTTGCGGCGGGCGACGATGCCGGCCACGATGGCGCCGATCTCCTTGTGCAGCAGCGGCTCGCCGCCGGGGATGGAAACCACCGGCGCGCCGCATTCGTCGACCGCGGCGAGGCACTCCGCAACCGACAACCGCCGGTTCAGGATGCGGTCGGGATAATCGATCTTGCCGCAGCCGGCGCAAGCGAGATTGCAGCGGAACAGCGGCTCCAGCATCAGCACCAACGGATAGCGCCGGTTGCCCTTGAGGCGTTGGCTGAGGATGTAGGCGCCGACCCTGGCCTGCTGCAGCAACGAGACCGCCAACGCTTTCCCCCAAAGTCGCGGCGGACGGCGTCCAGGGTCCGGCCGACCGCGCCTTCTAGCAAACGCTTCGCAACAGGGCAACGCAGGGGCCGGGGGCAGACAGGGCCGACGCCCGGGCTGGCCGGAAACGGCCGCAGGCTGGACAGGCGGGGGGCTTTCTTCTAGAACGGCCTGCCGCGCGGGTGCCGCCCGCGCCGGGCAAGGCCCGGCCTTGCGCCCAGGTAGCTCAGACGGTAGAGCAGCGGACTGAAAATCCGCGTGTCGGTGGTTCGATTCCGCCCCTGGGCACCATTTCCAGAAATCGCCGTTGATATCTCAGCGCTTTTCTGTCCTGGGGTCCCACCCTGTGAAATTGCGGCTTGCGGTCGGACCTCGACGGCCGTTTTTCGTTCTGGGCTGATTTGGGCAACGGGCGGCACGACCAGGTGCATGGCGTCGCCGGCAAGCCGCTTCTTCAGCCGACGGTTCGCGCCCTCGAGATCCCTCAGCTTGCGTGTGTCCGAAGCCTCCAGCCCGCCGCACTTCGCCTTCCACCGGCCCGACCGGGGCCGATAGCACTCAAGCGGCCGCCAGCAAACAATCGTCCGACAACGGCCGCAACGGCGTCATGTCGCGCTCGTGCTGGAACGGCTGGCGCGCGTGGCTGGTAAAGGCGTTGCTCAGCGGATTGACGATGCTGGAATAGATGCAACGCGGCCAGGGCGAGCAATTGGGCGGCGAGCAATGCACCATCAGGTCGCCGAAGATCAACGCGGTGCCCGCTGGCCCTGTCGAGGCGACCATCCCGCCCGCGTCGACGAGCCGGGCGACGGCCGCGTTGTCGACCGTCCAGAGCGGGTAGCTCGTGGTCTTGTCGTCCAGGCTGACCGGTGCCTCGCCCTGGCGTTGCGAGCCGGGAATGAAGATCAGCGGGCCGTTGAACTGGTTCACATCGTCGAGGAAGACGTGCAGATTGAGCGCCAGCGGTTCAGGCACGCCGTCGCCACGGTGATGGGTGGCGAAATCGTAGTGCCATTGAAAGGCCTCGCCCGTGAACGGCGCCTTCACGTTGACCTTGGCCTGTTGCAAATAGAAGTCCTCGCCCAGGATCTGCCGCGCCGGCCCGAGCAGCCGGGGGTGAGCGGCGATACTGGCGAATAGCGGGTCGCGGCGGTGCAGGGCGAAGGCGCTGCGCACGTCATCGCTCAGCTTCTCGCGATAGTTCTCCGGGCAGCGCTCGGCGAAAAGCGCCGGCAATCGCGCCTTGAGGCGGCCGACCTCGGCCGGCGAAAACAGCCCCGGCAGGATGAGGAAGCCTTCGCGCTGGAAGCGTTCGATGTCGACGGCGCTGAGCTGCATGCGGTGACCTCCCGTTCTGCCGGCGCGAGCCGTCTATTTGATACCCAACAACAACCGCGGCAGATAGAGCGCTAGTTCAGGCATATATGTGACGAGGAACACCACCGGCAGATGTCCAAGCGTCAGGAACTTGAGTGTCGGCCACATATAGGCCTGCAAGGGCTGCTTGGCCACCGATCCGGCCATGTAAAGCAACGGCGCGCAGGGCGGCGTGATGTTGCCGAGGCCGAGGTTGGTGCCGACGATCGCGGCGAAATGGATGGGGTGCACGCCCGCTTGCACGGCCACCGGCAGCAGAATGATCGCCGCGACGATGCCACCCGACACATCGTCGACGATCATGCCGATCAGCAAGAGCAGAATGTTGATGACGACCAGCAGGGCGTATTTGTTGTTGAAGATGCTGAGCAGGGCATCGGCAATCTGCTTGGGCACCTGTTCCATGATCATGGTCCGGCTCATGATGAACAGGCAGAACAGGATTATCATGATGGCGCCGGTGCTGACGACGCCCGACATCACCGTCGCGGCGGTCTTGCGCAAGGTCAGCCCGCGATAGATGAGGAACCCGACGGGTAGCGTGTAAGCGAAGGCCACGGCCGCGGCCTCGGTCGGCGTGAACATGCCGCTGTAGATGCCGCCCAGCACGATCAGCGGCATCAGCAGGGCAAACAGCGCCCGGTAGGTGGCGCGAGCGACGGCGCGCGTCGCCTCGGCGAAGCCGAGCGCCTGCGCCACCTCGATGCTGTGGAACTTGCGCACGAAAAGGAAGTTCAGGCCACAATAGAGGGCGGTCAACAGCACGCCGGGAATCAGCGTCGAGAGAAAGCAGGCGGCGATGCTGAGCCCGCCCGTGAGCGCGAAGATGATCATGGGAATGCTGGGCGGGATCAGCAGCGCGAGCACCGAGGAACAGCCGACCAACGCCGTCGCATAGCCGCTCGGATAGCCTTCCTTGACCATGCGCGGGATCATGATCGAGCCGATGGCGGCGATCGCGGCGGCGCCGGAACCCGAAATCGCGCCGAACAGCGCGCAGGTGATCACCGTGACCGCGCCCAGTCCGCCTTTCATCCGACCGACGAAGGCGTTGACGAACTCGACCAGGCGTTCGGAAATGCCGCTAGCCCCCATCAAGGCGCCGGAGATGATGAACAGCGGCAGGGCCAGCAACGCGAAGGCTCCCGCCTGAAAAAAGGCATGCGGCACCAAATAGGCGACGTCACGGTCGCTCAGCGCGGCAAAGAGCAGCGCGCCAGCGCCAAAGGCAAAGGCGATCGGCACATCGAGCAGCAGCAAGACGACGATCAGAACAAGCACGCCGAGCAGAATCAACATGACCGCTAGCTGCCGCGGCGCGGGAGTGCCCGCCATTGGCGCTGGATGTGCAGGGCGAAGTAGATCGCCATCAGGATCAGTCCGAGCCACAGACTGCCCACCCAAAAGCCGCTCGACCAGCCGAGATAGGTGCTCCGACGGTTGGATTGGATGGTGAAGATGGCGTAGTCGGAAATGTAGTAGCCGAACACCAAGGTAACGGCGAGGCAGACGACCTCGGCGAACAGATGCACGATGGCCAGGGTCCGCGCCTGTTTGAAGATCAGTTGGGCGACGCCACCGCGCATGTGCCCGTTCAGTCGCGTGACATAGGCCGCACCCAGAAAGTAGATCCACACGCCCAGCAGCACGGATGTTTCCTCGATCCCGAGGAACGGCTTGTGCAGCCAGTAGCGCATGATGATCTGCGCGACCATCAGGAAGGCGAGCGCGAAAGCGGCCGTGACGCAGAGGGCGCGCAGCACGCTGGTGGCGGCCCCCTCGATGCGATCGAGCGTCGGCCCAAGGCCGTAACCGATGGGTGTCTGCTCGGCGAAGGGATCGAGCAGCGTTGGTTCGGCTTCCCTAGCTCTGTCGGCGCCCACGGCTTTCCCCTCGATTGTTCGCCATGGCTGGCTGCACCGGTTGCTTCACGGGGGACGGCCTCGGGGGTGCATCGGCATTCATGACGCGCCCGGCATTCGACGATGGCCGGCACCACGACGGGCGTGCCAAGCCACCGCGGCGGCCGGGCACGCCCAGTGTGGCAGCCGGTCCCGCTATTTGACCCCGGCGATCGCCCGCAACTTGTCGATCAGCGGCTTGCCGACCTTGCCTTCCATGAACGGCCATTCGTTGGCGTAAACGATCTTCTTGGCCGCCGCGAGTTCTTCGGCGTTGAGTTCGACCACCTTGATGCCCGCCCCCTTCACCTTCTCCAGGAAGCCCTTGC
Organism: Alphaproteobacteria bacterium; assembly: GCA_016869175.1. Classification (GTDB taxonomy): domain Bacteria; phylum Pseudomonadota; class Alphaproteobacteria; genus VGEV01. The sequence goes on along the minus strand of VGEV01000071.1, from coordinate 2,270 downwards.
TGATGGACTCTCCTTCCGCCCAGCTGAACTGCAGGGCGACGTCGGCGGCAGCGCGAAGGGCCTTCTGCTCCTCGGCCGAGCGCTTGTCCCACCACTTCTTGTTAGCTAGCCAAAAACCGTACTCGAAGTAGTCGCGCGTCCAGATATAGGTCTCGATCACGTCGCGCATCTGCCAGATCTCGACCGGGGGGCCGAACGAGCGGGCATCCACCGTGCCAAGCTGCAGTGCGGTATAGAGTTCGGCGAACGGCATCGGCACGGGCGAGAAGCCCCATGCCTCGAAACGCTTGACGCCGATCGGGATGGGCGGCACGCGCATCTTGATGCCCTTGGCATCGCCGGGAAACTTGGTCGGCACTTTGCCAACGCCCTTGCGGATGGCGATGCCGCCGAAATCGGCCGGCACGATGCCGATCAGCTCCATGCCCCGCTCATGGTAGATGTCGTTGAACACCTTGGCCATTTCGCCACCTGGGCCAAACACCTTTTGGGCGCTTGCCCAGCTATCGACAATGAAGGCCAGGAAGGAAAGGTCGAGCCGGCCATCAATCTCCGAGGCGCCGTAGGTCATGCTCATGGGGATGGTGCCGCGCATCACCTGCTCGAACAGCGAGGTCCAGTCGCCCAGATCACCGCCGGGGTGATACTCGACCTCGAACTTTCCGGGCAGCAGCTCCTTCAACTTGTCCATGAACTTCTGCGACATCGGATGGAAGATGTGATCGGCCGTCATCGGATGCGCGTGAATGAACTTCTCGGCGGCTGTCGCCTGGCCGGCCGCCGCCGTCAAGCCCACGACCAGGCCGGCGGCAGCGATCGCCGCCTTGCCCGCATTGCGCCAACGATCCAACGCGCTGCCCAGCCGACTGTCGCCTAGCATGATCCCTGACATCTCCGCCCCCCGTCGATGATTGGTCGTGGCCTCAAGCAGTTACTTTCGCCGGCGCCAGATTGCTCAACACCGGCGTGCCGTGTTCGCCGTTCGTCAGCATCTCCATGTATCGCGCGTCCACCGCCCGTGTGACGGGTCCGGTGCGGCCGTCGCCGACCCGCCGCCCGTCCACCTCGACGATCGGAACGATGCCACCCGCCGTGGTGGAAAAAAACGCCTCGTCGGCGGTATAAAGCTCGAAGGGGCTGAAGCGGCGCTGCTCGACGGCAATGCCTTTCTCGGCCGCGATCTCGATCGTCGTTTCGCGGGTGATGCCCATCAGCACGCCTTCGGGCGCTGTGATCAGCCGGCCCTGGCTGACGATGAAGATGTTGTAGCCGGGACCTTCGGAGACGTAGCCGTCGGTGTCGAGCAGGATGGCTTCGTCCATGCCGGCATCGATGGCGTCAAACTTCGCCATGACGAGGTTGAGATAATCGAGGCTCTTGATGCGCGGATCCAGTGCCTCAAGCGGAATGCGCCGGACCGAGGAGATCTTGGCGCGAATGCCGCTGTCCTGCCGGTCGGGCGTGACGAGCCGCACATAGGGCCGCGCGAAGATCACCACCGTTGGCGTGCGACCGCGCGGATCGAGGCCCAGTTGCGCCTTCTGGCCGCGCGTGACGACGCACTTGATATAGGCTTCGCGCAGCTTGTTGCGCGCCACGGTCTCGATATGCGCGCTGCGGATCGCCTCGCGGCTGTAGGGAATCTCCAGGCGCACCGCGTGCATCGACCGGAACAGCCGGTCGAGATGCGCGTCCAGCTTGAAGATGTAGCCGTTCCAGGCGCAACTCGTATCGTATACGCCGTCGCCGTAAAGGAAACCCTGATCGAAGATCGAAACCTTGGCTTCCGCTTCGGGCACGAACGTGCCGTTCAGGAAAACCTGCCAACCTGGATCCGCCTGCTCGGCCTGCCGCATGGCCCCCCCATGGCGAGCCCAAACACAGGTCACGAAGTAAAACTAAGCACGTTTCAAGTCGCGGAACAATAGCCGTGCGCTCGGCCCGGCGCGCGAGCAGGCACGGCGCAACCAGGGCGGCGCGATACCGGCGGGCGTACCTGACGAGCGGTTCCCGCTGCCACGCCTGCGCGAGCGCCTTGCGGCTTGACGGGTCGCCGGCTGCGAAACGCGCCTCAGCCGCGCCGTCTCCGTGACGCTGCGCGCGGCCATGACATGTCGAAACGTCTAACCCGGTTTATTCACGAGAGGACACCTCGAAGAACCCCATCATTGACGACGAAGCATCGCCGATGAGGGCATGGCCTGCGGCCCAGCCTGCGGATTGGGTGCTGTGGCGGGGTCTATTTGGTCTGCGGTGGCGTGTCGATGCAG
>VGEV01000070.1 GCA_016869175.1 Alphaproteobacteria bacterium | reverse complement strand
CGCGCCCGTGCGAACGATCCAAAGCACCCCTTCGACGAACATGCGGTTGTCCCGCCCGGTCGAGCCGCGTTGCTCGGGCCGGCCGATGATCAGACCCGATATCTTGCTCCATTGCTCGTCGCTCAGCACGAGCCGATCCATGACGCCCAAGGATGCCTCCCGAAAAGCAGCCTTCAATCACGGATCGCGCGATTCGAGACTCCCAAGAGTCCACAGGACCTAGGCGTCAATCTTGCCCCCAAGAGCCGGTCATCCGGTGGATGCCGGTCTACAGCCGCCTCAAGCAGGCCGGAAAGCCGACCCGGGTCGCCATCGTCGCCACCATGCGCAAGCTGCTCATCATCCTCAACGCCATGCTGCGCGACAACACCCCCTGGACCGAAGTCCATGCCTGAGCATCGAAGCGATGGCCAGCAAAACGGCCGCAATGGCCGGCAGCTCACGGCCGCAAGCCGCCAACGGCGGTGGCGCGATAGCGCCAGCCTTGAACTGCCGGCCATTGCGGCCGAAACTTCAGCCATCACTTCGGCCCTTGCAATTCAAGACAGTCGCTCCCTCCGCTCCGCCACATGCCAGACCCGCGCCTCGTCCGGCGGGTTTGCCGGGGCGCGACCGCCGGCCCTATATAGCCCAGACGCGCTGCCGCAGGAGGCTCCCATGAAATTCGGCGTTCTCTTCACCTCGCATCCCGACCACAAGACCGAGCCGCACCCCCATCGCGCGGTGCACGCCCGCGTCACCCGCGAAGTCATGCTGTGCGACCGGCTGGGCTATGACCATTGCTGGATCGCCGAGCACCACTTCTCCAACCAGTACGGGATCCTGCCGGACCCGTTCGCCTACCTCGCCTATCTCGCGGCCAAGACCCGGCGCATCCAGCTGGGCGCCGCGGTGATGATCCTGCCGCTGCACAACCCCTTGCGCGTGGCCGAGAACGCCGCCTTCATCGACATCCTGTCGAACGGCCGCATGCAGCTTGGCCTTGGCTCCGGCTACCGGCCCTACGAATTCGAAGGGCTGGGCATCGACTTCGAGGCGCGCCTCGACATCCAGGAGGAAGGCATCGGCATCCTGCTGGACGCTTTCCACAAGCACCGGGTCAGGCACGACGGCCGCTTCTTCAAGCACCACATGCGGCCCGAGGACGAGATCTTCCCCTATCCGGTGCAGATGCCGCACCCGCCGATCTATCTCGGCGCCGGCACCGAGCGTTCGATCGCCCAGGCCGCCAAGCGCGGCTTCGGCCTGATGCTCTCGACCTTGGGCGATTTCCAGACCGTCGCCGGACAGATCGCCATCTACCGCCGGCACATGAAGGAGGCGCCGGCGCCGTTGAACCAGAACACCGCCTTTGGTCATGTCGACGTGGCGCGCTGGGTCTATGTCGCCAAGACCGATGCCCAGGCCAAGGCGGACAGCGCCGAGGGCCTGATCCGCCATATCAGCCACTTCGCCGGCACCGGCACCGCCGGCTATCTGGGCCGGGTGTCGGAGAAAGGCGGCGATGCGCTCGACTACGACAAGCTGAGCGAGGCGACCATCCTGCACGGCTCGCCGGACACCGTCATCCAGAAGATCCAGATGCTGAAACGGGTGACCGGTGCCACCTCGGTGCTGCTGCACTACCCGCCCTACTACGGCAACGACAAGGCGCAGGCCAGCCTCAGGCTGTTCGCCCGCGAGGTGATGCCGGTGCTGCACGGCGAGGAGCGGCCGCTGGTCGCGGCCGCCGAATAGCGACGCCCGTCACCCAGCGTCGAGACCCATCTGCCAGAAGGCGGCCTCCAGCCGGGTTGCCTCGGCGAAGGTGCGCGCCAGATCGGGCAGCCGGGCGGGCGTCAGGCGGCGTTGCGCCAGCCGGTCGAGCTGCACCACCGCCGCCTGCGCCACCGCCTGATACGCCTCGCCGGCATATTGATCGATCCAGGCGACATAGGGATTGCCCTGCCGTCGGGTGGCGGGGCTGCGCAGCAGGTTCTGGCCGATCTCGGCGTAGCCGATGACGCAGGGCGCCAAGGCGACGTGCAGGTCCAACACGTCCCCCGCCAGGCCGCGTTCCAGGACATAGCGGGTGTAGGCCATGGTTTCCGGCGCTTCCGGCAGCCCTTCCATGTCGGTTTCGGTCATTCCCCAGCCGGCGCAATACTGCACATGCAGGCGCATCTCGACCTCGCTCAGCGCGCGCAAGGTTTCGCCGGCGGCCCGAATGTCGGCCAGGCTCTCCGCCTTGTAGGCCGCCAGCGCATAGGCCCGGGCGAAGTGAATGAGGAACAGATAGTCCTGGCCCAGATAGTGGCGAAAGCAGCGTTCCGGCAGGCTGCCGTCGCCGAGCGCCCACACGAATGGATGCTCGACATAGCTCTGCCATTCCGCCGTGGCACCGGCCCGCAGCCGCGCGAACAAGCTGTCGGGCGCGGCCAACCGCATCGCTAGCCCAGCAGCATGTTGCGGGTGGAAGCCGGCAGCCGCACCGTCAGGCCGTCGAGCGTCGCCGTCATCACCAGTTGGCAGCCCAGCCGCGAGGTCCGGGTCAGGCCGAAGGCCAAATCCAGCATGTCCTGTTCGTCGATGCTGGGTGCCGGCAGCAACTTGTAGTGGTTCGGTTCCACGATGACATGGCAGGTCGAGCAGGCAAGGCTGCCCTCGCAGGCGCCCTCGATGGCGATGTTGTGGCGGTGCGCGATCTGCAGCACGCTGTCACCCACTGGCGCTTCGACTTCCCAGCGCTGCCGGCCGTCCGCGCTGATGAACACCATCTTCGGCATCGCCGCCCCCTCAGCCGACCGAAAGGGCGCCTCTATGCCGCGTCCGGTTGGCGACCGCAACCCGCCTCGATGGCTTGCCAGGCGGTAAGAAAGCGATCGACATCGCCCGCCGAACTCTGCCAACCCAGGCTGACGCGGATCGCCCGCTTGGCCTCGTCATCCTCGATACCCATCGCCGCCAGCACATGGCTGGCGGAAACCTTGCCCGAGGAGCAGGCGGCCCCGGCGCTGATGGCAATGCCCACCAGGTCGAATGCCATCACCTGCACATCCGCGTTGCGGCCCGGCATGGACAGCGAACTGGTGTTCGGCAGCCGTGGGGCCTGCCGGCCATAGACCCGGGCGCCGGGCGAGGCCGCCAGGACGCGCCGCTCCAGATCGTCGCGCAGCCGTCCCACTCGCTCAGCCAACGCCGGCAGTTCGGCTTTGGCCAGCGCCGCCGCGACGCCGAAACCGGCAATCCCCGGCACGTTCTCGGTGCCGGAGCGACGGCCGCGTTCCTGGCCGCCGCCGACATTCTGCGCCGCCAAGTCAAGGTCGGCCGCCAGCACCAGCGCACCCACCCCTTGCGGACCGCCAAGCTTGTGCGCCGACAGGCTGATCAGATCGGCCCCCAGCGTGCCCAGGTCGAGCGGCACCTTGCCGGCCGCCTGCACGCAGTCCGAATGCAGCCAGGCGCCGTGGCGATGCGCGATTTCGCCTATGCGCGGCATTGGCTGCAGCACGCCCGTCTCGTTGTTGGCGTACATGACAGAGACCAGCGCCGGCCTCGGCGCGCTGGCCAGCGCCGCCTCGAGTGCTGGCAGATCGATTGCGCCCGCGCCATCGACCGGCAGGATGACGGCCTTGGGGTCGTGCAGCAGAGCCGGCGCCAGCACCGCGCCATGCTCGATGGCCGAGACGATCAGCCGCTTGGCCGGCAGGCCGCGGATTGCCAGGTTGTCGGCTTCGGTGCCCCCGCCGGTGAACACGACCAGTTCCGGCCGCGCGCCAACCAGGGCTGCCACCTGCTCGCGCGCATCTTCGACTTTCTTGCGAGCGATACGTCCGAAGTGATGGATGGAAGATGCATTTCCGCCCTGCCTCATCGCCTCCGCGACGGCCTCGATCACGGCTGGTCGGACACGCCCCGTGGCGTTGTAGTCAAGATAGACGGGGGTGGCCGCCGTCATTGCGCCTGGCCCCTAGCGCTCCAGCACCGCCGGGGCGGCCAGCGGCAGGATGAACGCGGGCGGATCGCCGATCCGCCGCTCCACCACGTCGGCCAGCGTCACCCCGCGAAGGAACACGGCGATCTGCCGGCCCAGGGCGTTCCACAATGCCTCGGCCGGACAGCCTTGCGGTTGTTCGCGGCAGCCGCTCGGCAATTCCGCGAGGAAGACGGGGTCGAGGATCGGCTCCTCCACCGCCAAGACGATCTCGGCGATGCTGGTCTCGGCCGCATCGCGCGCCAAGCGGTAGCCACCGCGCGCGCCGCGCACGCTGCACACCATACCCGAGCGCCGCAGCTTGCAAAACAGCTGTTCGAGATAGGCTTGCGAGATTTCCTGGCGAGCGGCGACATCGCCCAACGACACCGGCCGCTCGCGCGCATGCGCGGCCAGGTCGAGCATCGCCAGCACGGCGTAGCGGGCGCGGGTGGTCAGCCGCATGCGGTTGTCCCGGGGCTGGATCGTCTCGATTCTGCTGCGCCGACCGTTCGCGTCAAGGCCGGCCTCAATTCTTGGCGCCGGAGGCGCCGGCGAGGCGCGGCTCCTCGACTTCCGCCTCGTCGTCGGACCAATTCGCGCCCTTGGCCGCCACCTGGCGTTCCAATCCGCCGACCCGCATCTGCAGCCCCTGCACCTTGTCCAGCAGGGCATCCAGCACCTTCTGCATCGGGTCGGGCGCGCTGGCGTCCAAGCCATAGGCCTGGAACTGCGGATGCTCGGGATCGTCCTCGGGCCGCCGACCGCGTACCACCTTGGCCGGCATGCCGACCACCGTGGCGCCCGCGGCGACGTCGTTCAGCACCACCGAGTTGGCACCCACCCGGGCGCCCCGGCGCACCGTGATCGGCCCCAGGATTTGCGCGCCGGAGCCGACGATCACCTCGTCTTCCAGGGTCGGGTGGCGCTTGCGGTTGCGCTGCGCCGCCGAGTCGACCGAGGGCGCGATGCCCCCCAGCGTCACGTCGTGATAGAGCGTCACGTTGTCGCCGATTTCCGCCGTTTCGCCAATCACCACGCCGGTGCCATGGTCGATGAAGAAGCCGCGGCCGATGCGCGCGCCGGGATGGATCTCGATGCCCGTGAGCATGCGCCCCAGATGGGCAACGAAACGCCCCAGCAGGCGCAGCTCGCGCCGCCAAAGCCAGTGTCCAAGCCGGTAGAACACCAGGGCGTGGAAGCCCGGATAGACCAGGACGACCTCCAGCCGCGAGTTGGCGGCCGGATCACGGGTCATGCAGGCCTCGATGTCCGCCTTAAGGAGCTTGAACACGACCCGGCCCTCCGTGCTATTCGTTGCCGCCCGGGGCAGTGCGCGCCACCCGCATCCCCGCAACGGCCCTGATTGGCGGTTCGTCGCACCTAGATAATAATCCTGAGTGGTACAGTCAAGTTTATGCAATGGCCCTCGCACCGGCTTGGCCAGGCATGACGGACGAAAGGCGAGCTTGGGCAGACCATGCCTGACGTGATCTTCGCAGGGCCGGCCGGCCGCCTGGAAGGCCGCTACCAACCGGGTCGGGACGCCCAGTCGCCGATCGCCCTGGTGCTGCATCCGCACCCGCTCTATGGCGGGACGATGAACAACAAGGTCGTCTACACCATCTTCCATGCGTTCGCGCAACTGGGCTTCGCGACGCTGCGCTTCAATTTCCGCGGTGTCGGCCGCAGCCAGGGCGGTTTCGATTCAGGGGTGGGTGAACTGGCCGACGCGGCGGCGGCGCTGGACTGGCTGCAAAGCGTCAATGCCAATGCCCGGGCCTGCTGGATCGCCGGCTTCTCGTTCGGCGCCTGGATCTCCATGCAGCTGCTGATGCGCCGGCCGGACATCAGCGGCTTCATCTCCATCTCGCCGCCGGCCAATCTGTTCGACTTCAGCTTCCTCGCGCCCTGTCCTTCGTCCGGCCTGATCCTGCACGGTTCGATCGACGAACTGGTGCCGGAGAAAGAGGTGCTGCGATTGGCCGAGCGGCTGGCGCAGCAGCGCGGCATCACCGTCAAGTACAAGCAGATCCGCGGTGCGACGCATTTCTATGAGGACAAACAGGACGAACTGACGCAGCAGATCCGGCTCTACCTCGAGGAGGCGGCGAGCGCCGGCCGGGCCTGAGCGGGCCGAACGCGGGGAGGCGGCAATGCGGGTGACGGTGATCGGCGCGGGCGGCATGGGCTCGCTCTATGGCGGCCTGCTGGCGCGGTCGGGCGTGGCGGTGACGCTGTTCGGCACCTGGGCCGCGCACATGGCCGCCATCGCGCGCGACGGCCTCAGGCTGGACGGCCTCACCGGCGACCAGACGATCCGGCTGAAGGCGACCAGCGATCCGGCCGAGGCCGGTCCCGCCGATCTGGCCATCGTCCTGGTCGATGCGAACGCCACGGCCGAGGCGGCGGCGACCGCCCAGCGCATCCTGTCCAAGGACGGCGCGGCGCTGAGTCTGCAGAATTGCATCGGCAACCTGGAGCGACTGGAGGAACGACTGGGCCGCGCGCGCGTGCTGGGCGGGCTCAGCTATCACAGCGCCGCGGTGCGCGGACCCGGCCATGTCAGCCATACGCATGCCGGCCCGACCTGGCTCGGCGAGCTGGACGGCAAGACCAGCCCGCGCATCGCCCAGCTGGCGGCGATGTTCGCGAAGGCCGGCTTCAAGCCCGAAGTGGTCGGCGACATCGTCGGCGACATCTGGGACAAGTTCGTGCACAATTCCGCGATCAATGCGCTGTCCGCCCTGACCGGCCTCCGCGTGGGCGAGCTTTCCTGGTCGCCAGAAATGGATCGGCTACAGAGCCATGTGATGGACGAGATCATGGCGGTGCTGGGGGCCAAGGGCATCGCGCTGCCGCATGGCGACCCGCGGCCGGCGATCAAGGCGTTCTGCAAGCTGAAATTCAACAAGCCCTCGATGCTGCAGCATGTCGAGGCGGGCAAGCGCTCGGAGATCGACTGGCTCAACGGCGCCATCGTCCGGGAAGGACAGAGGCTCAGTGTTACAACGCCTTACAACGAGGCCGTGACCCTGCTTGTGAAGGGCCTGGAGATGCACCGTCAGCGTGCGGTGCACGGCCCGCAACTCGACTACGCGCAGGTCGAGGCGGCGGCCGGCAAGAGCTAGCGCGGCGTCCGAAGGGAGGGAATCGCGGCTGGTGATCCCTCTGATCGGCGCAGGCCGGGCCGCCGTCATGGTTGCAGTGCAACGGCTTGCGGTGAAACCCGCCAAGCCGCTTCGATGGGAACGGGAATGGCCCTAGGCGGCCGCCCTGGCGCGGTGCAGGCGTCCGCCGAGCGTCGGCCAGGGCACGCCCGTCGTGCCGGGCAGGCTCTGCGGCAGGCCGCGCAGCCGGCGCACGGCAAGGAAGGCGAAGGCTTCCGCCTCCAGCGCGTCGCCCTGCCAGCCGACCGCCTCGACCGCCGCGACCGGCGCCAGCAGCAGCCGGGCCAGCGCCGCCATCAGCACCGGGTTGCGCCGGCCGCCGCCGCAGGCCAGCCAGCGGCTGGGCGGCTCGGGCAGGAACCGCTGGCCGAGCGCCACGGCCCGCGCGGTGAACTCGGCCAAGGTCGCGGCGCCGTCCGCCACCGACAGACCGGCGGCCAGGCTGGCATCGAAGTCGTTGCGGTCGAGCGACTTGGGCGGCGGCTGGTCGAAGAACGGGTGGCGCAGCAAGGCCGCGACCACCTCCCCGTGCACCCGCCCACCCGCCGCCGCCCGCCCATCCTCGTCCAGCGCCCGGCCGGTATGCGCGCGCATCCAGTCGTCGATCAGCGCGTTGCCTGGCCCGGTGTCGAAGGCCAGCAACGCGTCCTGCCGACCGATCCAGGTAACGTTGGCCACGCCGCCGACATTCAGCACCGCGAGCGGCGGCTCCAGCGCCATCGCCCGCGCCCGGTGATAGACCGGCACCAGCGGCGCCCCCTGCCCGCCCGCCGCCACGTCGGCGCTGCGGAAATCGTCCACCACGTCGATGCCGACCAGCTGCGACAGCAGGCCGCCGTCGCCGATCTGCCAGGTCCGCCGCTGCGCCGGGCGGTGCAGGATGGTGTGGCCGTGGAAGCCGACGACGTCGATGCGCCAGGCCGGCATGTCGGCCTGGCGCAGCAGCTGGCCGACCGCCGCCGCATGCAGACGGGTGACCCGTTCGCTCACGCCCGCGACATCTCCCACGCCGCCCAGCACGGCGCGCAGGTCTTCGCGCACCGCCGGCTCGTAGGGCAGGGTCAGGAACGGACCTATCTCGGCCACCCGTTCGCCGTCGGTGTTCAGCAGCGCGGCATCGACCCCATCCATCGACGTGCCGCTCATCAGGCCGATCGCCCACCGCATGCCGTGCCTCGTCACGCTTTCCCGTCCCCACGTTGTCCGCCCAGGGCGGGCATGCTAAGCAGCCCGCCCGTCCCAACCCCGACGCAGCTGCCAATGTCCGGCCATCGCTCCGAATTCGTCAATGCCGTCGTCGACCGCGGCTATCTGCACCAATGCACGGACCTGGATGGCCTGGATGCGGCCGCCGCCGGCGGCGTCGTCACCGCCTATATCGGCTTCGACTGCACCGCGCCCAGCCTGCATGTCGGCAGCCTGGTGTCGATCATGCTGCTGAGACGCCTGCAGCAGGCCGGGCACCGGCCGGTTGTGCTGATGGGCGGCGGCACCACCAAGGTCGGCGATCCGTCGGGCAAGGACGATGCGCGCAAGCTGCTGTCCGAGGCCGAGATCGCCGCCAACCTCTCGGGCATCCGGCGGGTATTCGAGAACTACCTCACCTTCGGTGACGGGCCGACCGACGCATTGCTGGTCAACAACGCCGACTGGCTGGACCGGCTTGGCTATATCGACTTCCTGCGGCAGGTCGGCCGGCATTTTTCGGTCAACCGCATGCTGAGCTTCGACAGCGTCAAGCTGCGGCTGGAGCGCGAGCAGCCGCTCAGCTTTCTCGAGTTCAACTACATGGTGCTGCAGGCCTACGACTTCCTGGAGCTGAGTCGCCGGCACGCTTGCCGGTTGCAGATGGGCGGCTCGGATCAGTGGGGCAATATCGTCAACGGCGTCGAGCTCGGCCGGCGAATCGACAATCGCACGCTCTTTGGCCTGACCACGCCGCTCATCACCACCGCCGGCGGCGCCAAGATGGGCAAGACCGCGGCGGGCGCGGTCTGGCTGAACGCCGAGATGTTGTCGCCCTACGACTACTGGCAGTTCTGGCGGAATACCCACGATGGCGATGTCGGCCGCTTCCTGCGTCTGTTCACCGACCTGTCGCTGGCCGAGATCGCGGGGCTGGAACGCCTGGGCGGCGCCGGGATCAACGAGGCGAAGAAGCGGCTGGCGGACGCGGCGACGCAATTGGCGCACGGCAGGGCGGCGGCGGCGGCGGCGGCGGAGAGCGCGCGTCGGACCTTCGAGGAAGGCGGCGCCGGGGACAGCCTGCCGCGCATCGGCGTGCCGCGCGCGGAACTCGCCGCCGGCATCGCTGCCTTCCGGCTGCTGGTGCGCGCCGAGCTCTGCGCCAGCAACGGCGAAGCCCGGCGCCTGGTGCGCGGCGGCGGCGCACGCCTGAACGACCGGGTGCTGACCAGCGAGGAGGCGCTGGTGACGCTGGCCGACCTTGGCGCCGGCGGCCACATCAAGCTGTCGGCCGGGCGCAAGCGGCACGCGCTGATCGCCCCGCTCTAGCCGCTCGCTGCCGCCGCTTGGCCCCCAGGCGACGGTCGCATCGATCCCCCAACCCATCGATGCGGTGGATCGAGCGCCCAAACGGCCGGGTCGCATCCCGGTCGGCCGATCGCCTGGCCTCGCAGGCAGCCGCCCCCCGGCCCTGGCCTGGGCATCGCCCGCTGGTTCCGCCGTTTCCCGGTCGCTTCCAGGCGACCGATGCCTGTGGCTTTCCGGTGACAGTATATGATTTCGACAGCGCTTTCGGCGGACAACGTTTCTAGTGACAGGATACGTTCCAGGGCTACCAGCAAGTATGCGATCACCCGCATTAAATCATAAACTGTCAACGTAATCGCCACCGGAATCGCGCGACGTTAAATTATAAGCTGTCACCGGTATCCGGTATCCACCGGTATCGGGCGGCCGGCATTGAGCGGCGAGCGGCGGCCCGCGCGAGCGGTGTCAGCGGCCGCCGCTCTGTTCCAGGTTCGGCCGGCCGGGGTCGGGCGCGGCCGGCCCCAACCGTTCCAGGCCCTCGACGATGCGCCGCAGAAAGCCCGGTGCCAGCGCGCTTAGCGGGTTGACCGAAACCTCGGGCCGTTCCGAGGGGCCGTTGACCGCGAACGATACGGCAAACACGCCCTCGCCCTTGCGGCCGACGAAGATCTCGCCCACCAGCGGCAGGTTGCCCAGTACCGAGTTGATGGTGTAGGCCGGCACCACGGTGCCGGTCAGGTCCAGCAGGTCGCGGTTCCGATCGACCGTGCCGGCCAGCGTCAGGCCCAGCGCCGAACCGGCGCCCCGCGCCTCGGCCAGCGTGATCTTGCCGGCGGCGAGTTGGAAGGACGCATCGAAGAACAAGAAGCCGATGCCATCGCCGGCCATGACGTCGCGCAGGCCGGTGAACGAGCCAAGCGCCAGGATCCGCGCCAGCACCGGCGCCCGAGCGATGCGGAAATTCTCCGCTCGCAGTCGGCCGGCCATCGGCCCGGCCGGGGGCACCGCCAGCGTCAGTTCGAGCCGTCCGCCGACCATGCTGCGCGTCAGGTCGAGCGCGCGGGCGACCCGTCCGGCGTCATCGGCCTGGGCGTCCAGCCGGCCGCCTTGCGCGTCTTCCCGGTAGCTCAACCGCACCGGCGCATCGGCGTTGAGCAAGCCGGTCGCCGACAGCTCCTGCCATTTGCCGGTCCGGCGCGCGCCCCGGCCGGAAACCGCCTGCAGCTCGACGGCATCGTCCAGCAACACCCGCGCCAAGGCGAATTCGAGCTGCACGGGCGGGCCGTCGTCGCCGCCGGAGCCGTCCCCCGTTCCGCTCAGATAGCGCCGCAGATCGAGCTGGCTGCCGCCGAGCCGCAGCTGCCAGCCGGCCGGCTCCTGCCGGGTGGCCTGCAGCACCAGCGCGTTCTCGGCGAAGCGCAATTCGGCCAGGTTGACCGCCTGCACCGCGGCGTCGGCCGCCAGCCGCAGGCTGCCGTTGGCCGCGAGCATGTCGGAAGCCAGCCGGAAGCTCAGTTGGCTGCCCGTCTTGGGCACGATCTCGGCCTCGAAGTCGAGCCGCGCCGGCCGGCCCATCGGCTTCTCGAGTTCGAGTTCCGCAACCAGAAGACGCGCCGCGGCGAGGTCGGCGCTGCCGTTCAGCACGAGCTGGCCGCCCGGCCGTTCGACGCCCTGCACCGCCAGGGTCACCGCGCCGAACAGGTGCGGCGGCCCCGGCAGGCCCAGCCGTAGCCGGTCGGCTTCCTCCAGGCTGGCGGCCAGGCTGAAGCGCGACAGGTCCTGGCCGCGGCCCTGGAAGTCACGCCGCCAGCGCAGGTTGCTGCGCACGCCGGCCAGCCGGGCCTCGCCCGCGGCTTCCGCTCCGTCGCGCCGCACGTGCACCAGCAGTTCGCCCTCCTGCAACGGAACGCCCTCGGCCACCGCCGGCAGGGCGAGGCCGGAAAGTCGGGCCGCGGCGGCGAAATCCAGGTCCTTGACCGCGATATCGTTGCGCAGGGGCAACCGGAACCTGGCGGCAACGGCCACCCGTCCGGCGACCTCGGCGGGCTTGATGCCCAGGTCGCGGGCAAAGCCCAAAGGCTCGCGGTCCATCAGTTCGAAGGCGGCGCGCGCGCTCGCCTCGGCCTTGTAATCGACATCGGCCCACTGCTCGCCGGCGTTGAAGCCGGTGACGTGCACCCGGCCCTCGCTCACCCGCACCTCGCCGATCCGGCCTTGGGCGACCAGCAAGGTCGCGTCGTCGGCGCTGACGCGCACCTCGCCGCTGGCGTCCTGCAGCGATGGCAGCGCCTTCCAGAAGCGCCCCGCGAGGCCTTGATAGGCGAACCGCATCTGCAGCAGGTCGGCCGGCGGCGGGCCGCCCGCCAAGTCGCCGGGCTTCGCCTTGAGCGAGAATTCGCCCGCCGTGACGGTGCCACGCTGGATGTTCTCGACGAACCAGGCACGCGCATTGCTGCCCACCCCGAGCGGCCAATAGCGGTGAAACTCGGCCGCCGGGAAGTTGCTGAAACGGCCTTGCAGCGACGCTGCTAATTGCGCCGGGTCCCAGATCGGCGCGCCCGGCAGGACCTCGCCCTGCAGGCCGACTTCGAAACCGTTGGCGAAGCGCAGCGTCGCCTGCTCCAGGCGCAGCGGCTGGCCGCCGGCCAAGCCTTGCGACTCGAGCCGCAGGGCCAAGCGGTCGAGCAGCAACGCTTCCGGCCACAGGGACGGCAGGGCCAGCCGGCCGCCGTCGCCGTTCAGCGTCAACGACAGACCGCCGATGCCCTCGCGCGTCGCCTCGAGCGTCAGCGCGCCCGTCAGCGGCAAGTCGGCGCCGGCCAAGGGCGCCAGTTCGGGAAACGGCAACAACCGGGCGAGGGCGGCCGGGTTAAGATCGTGGAAGCGGCCGCGCACCGCGGCGCCCTGCCCGCCGGGCAAAGGCCGGGCATGCAGTTCAAGCCCCGCCGGTCCGGTTGGCAGCGGCAGCGCCGCGTCCAGCAGCAATTCCGGCATCGCTTCGTGCAACAGCAATGTCAGGTTGACCTGCGGCAGACGCAACTGCCGACCGCTCGCCTCATCACGCAGCAGCAAGTCGGCGCCGATCGCCCGCACACGGCGCACCTGCATGAGCGGAACCGGGGCCGGTTCGGTCGCGCCCAGCAGGTCGCCAATGGCCGGCATCCCGCCACCCAAGTCCAGCGCCAGCTTGCCGTCCGACTGGCGCCGCAGGTGCAGGGTCGGCGCCAGCAGATCGATCGCCTCGATCTCCAGCCGGCCGCGCAACAGCTGGCCGGCGGCAAGCCGCAACGCCATCTGCGGCACCGAGGCGAGCAGGTCGCCTGCCGGCGTTGCCACCTTGGCCCCGATCAGCCGCAAGGCGATCCGCCGGTCCTGTTCCGACCACGCAACGACGGTGTCGGCCACCTCCAGTCTCAGGCCGGTCGCTCGCTCGACGGCGCCATTCAACCAAGGCGACAGGAAGCCGAGCGACAGCGGACCTTGCGCCAGCAAGAACAAGCCGACCAGCAGCGCGATCACCGCCACGCCCAAGACTGCACCGCCCATCCGCACCAACAGGCGCAAGGTGTCGGCGAACACGCGGAGCCGGCGCCGACGCCACGATCGCGGGCCCGCCGGTGGCGGCGCGGCAGGCGCGGCCTCGGCCGCCGGTTCGCTCAACGTCGCCCCTGGTCAGATGCCGCGCGGACCGCCAAGCTATGGCTCAGGCGCAAACCGCAACGAGGCGCGACGATGGCGAAGGAACTGGCGGTCGGGGACAAGGCACCCAGCTTCACACTGGCCGACGACGACGGCGGGACGGCAGGGCTCGAATCATTCAAGGGCAAGGCGCTCGTTCTGTATTTCTATCCCAAGGACGACACCTCCGGCTGCACCCGGGAAGCGATCGACTTCACCCAGCTCGCGCCGGACTTCGCCAAGGCCGGGGCGGCCATCCTGGGGACGTCGCCCGACAACGTTACCAGCCATGCCAAGTTCAAGGCCAAGCACAAGCTCGATATTCAACTGGCGGCCGACCCGGAGCACAAGGTGGCCGAGCAATACGGGGTGTGGGTCGAGAAGAGCATGTACGGTCGCAAGTACATGGGCATCGAACGCGCTACCTTCCTGATCGACGGACAGGGCCGCATTGTCCGCGTCTGGCGCAAGGTCAAGGTGCCGGGCCACGCCCAGGAGGTGCTGCGGGCCGCGCAGGCGCTGCGACGCTAGGGCAACCGCCGTTCCAGTCGCACCGGCAGGTTCGGTTTCACCGGCCGCCATTGCCCTGCAACCATGACCGCCGCGCGGTGGGCTCCGATCCGATGGATCGCGGATCGCGATCCATCGGATCGGACACCGCGCTAGCTGGCTTTCCGTTGTTCGCCGCCGACCCGCTCCACCAGCGCGGCTTCCAGGAAAGGGTCGATGTCGCCGTCCAGCACCCGGCTGGCATCGCCCCGCTCCACGCCGGTGCGCACGTCCTTGACCATCTGATAGGGCTGCAGCACATAGGAGCGGATCTGGTGGCCCCAGCCGATGTCGGTCTTCTGCGCCTCGCGTGCCAGACGCTCCGCCTCGCGCTTCTGCAATTCCTGCTCATAGAGCCGCGCGCGCAACATCTTCATGGCGGTGGCGCGGTTCTTGTGCTGCGAACGCTCCTGCTGGCATTGCACCACGATGCCGGATGGCAGGTGGGTGATGCGCACGGCGCTGTCGGTGCGGTTGACATGCTGGCCGCCGGCGCCCGAGGCGCGGTAGGTATCGATCTTCAGGTCCTTGTCCAGCACCTCGATGTCGATCGTGTCGTCGATCTCGGGATAGACCCATACGCTGGCGAAGCTGGTATGGCGGCGGGCGCTGGCATCGAACGGCGAGATTCGCACCAGGCGGTGGACGCCGCTCTCGCTCTTGAGCCAGCCATAGGCGTTCGCGCCGGCGACCCTGAGGACGGAGGACTTGATGCCGGCCTCGTCGCCCGGGCTTTCCTCGATCAGCGCGGTCTCGAAGCCGCGCCGGTCGGCCCAGCGGCCGTACATGCGCAGCAGGATGGCAGCCCAATCCTGCGATTCGGTGCCTCCGGCACCGGCATGGATTTCCACGAAGCAGTTGTTGGCGTCAGCCTCGCCACTCAGCAGGGCTTCGGTCCGTTTCAGGGCCAGCTTGGGCGCCAGCGCCAGAAGCTGCGCCTCCGCCTCGGCCAATACCGAGGCGTCGCCTTCGGCTTCGGCCAGTTCCGCCAGGCCGACGGCATCTTCCAGTTCGCTCTCCAGGCGGCGATAGTCCCTGACCCGGACATCGAGCCGGGTGCGTTCGCGCAGCAGCGCCTGCGCGCCGGCCTGATCGTTCCACAACGCTGGGTCCTCCGCCCTGGCGTTCAGCTCCTCAAGGCGCTTGAGCGAAGCCTCCCAGTCAAAGATGCCTCCGCAGCAAGGCTAGCCCGGCCCGCATCTCGGCGATTGCGGCTTCCACTTCGCTACGCATGTCGACCTTCCCTTGTCGGCCGGGCGCCCGACGCCAGCACGCCAGTCGCCGTCAATATAGTCCGCCGGTGGCGCCGCGCGGAACCTCGATGGCGGCCGGTCGCGTCGCCGGGATGGCGGCATTGTCCAGGGTTCCCGGCCCGGTTTCCGCCGCGGCCTCGTCGTCCTCGTCGTCGTCCGAGCCATCCAGCACGTCCCGCCGCTTGCCCGGCTCGGTGCCTGGCTTGAACGCCTCCAGGATGGCGTTGCGCTGGCCCGGCAAGGCTGGCAGCCCGGTCTTGGGATCGACCCTGACCAGGCGAATGCCGGGCGGGATTCGGAACGGCACCGCCGGCTGATCCTTCAGGGCGGCGGCCATGAAGTCCTTGAACACCGGCACCGCGACCGAGGCGCCGGTTTCCCTGGATCCGAGGCCGCGCGGCTCGTCGAAACCGAGATAGACACCGAACGCCAGATCCGGCGAGAAGCCGACGAACCAGGCGTCGCGCGCTTCGTTGGTGGTACCGGTCTTGCCGGCCAGCGGCCGGCGCAACTCGCCGATCCGGGCGCCGGTACCGCGTTCCACCGCGCCCTGCAGCATCGAGACCATCTGATAGGCGGTGCCGGCATCGATCACATGCGCCCGCTCGTCCGGCAGGTTCGGCGGCGGCTGGCCGGACCAAGCCAGCCCGGCACAGGCGCCGCAGGCCCGGCGGTCGGTGCGCAACACCGTCTGGCCATCGCGGTCCTGGATGCGGTCGATCAGGCTCGGCTGGATGGCGCGACCACCATTCACCAGCATCGCGTAGCCGGCGGTCAGCCGCAGCAACGTGGTCTCGCCCGAGCCCAGCGAGGTCGGCAGGAACGGTTGCAGGTTGTCGACGATGCCGAACCGCCGGGCGTAGTCGGCCACCTTGTCCATGCCGATCTGCTGTGCCAGCCGCACGGTCATCAAGTTGCGCGACTTCTCGATGCCCAGCCGGAGCGTGCTGGGTCCGTAGAACTCGTGGCTGTAATTGGTCGGCCGCCATTTCTGCTGACCATAGCCGGGATCGAACACAAAGGGCGCGTCCAGCACCAGGCTGGCCGGCGTGAAACCGTGGTCAAGCGCCGCCGCGTAAACGAACGGCTTGAAGGCCGAGCCCGGCTGCCGGCGCGCCTGGGTTGCCCGGTTGTACTGGCTTTGCTGGAACGACCAGCCGCCGACCATGGCCAGCACGCGTCCGGTATGCGGGTCCATCGCGACCGCGGCGCCGTTGATCTCCGGTATCTGGCGGAGCGCGAAACCGGTGCCGGCGCCCCCGGATGCCGCCGGCAGCGGTTCCACCGCCACGACATAGCCCGGCGCCAGAACGTCGGCCGCCCGCGCGACCCGGGCGCCCAGGGTCTCACCCTCCTGCCAGGCGCGCGCCCATTGCAGTTCGCTGAGCGCGATCACGCCCAGATCGCCGTCGGAAAGACCAATCCGCGCCTCGGCGTCATCCACCTTGAGCACGACCGCCAGCACCCAAGGGGACAACCCGGCCGGTGCCGGCAGCCGCGCGAGCCGGGCGCGCCAGTCGCCCGCCGTTTCGATCCGCGCCAGGGGGCCGCGCCAACCGTGTCGGCGGTCGTAGGCCACCAGGCCGTCGCGCAGCGCCAGTTCGGCGATCGCCTGCAGGCGGGGATCGAGCGAGCTGCGCACCGACAAGCCGCCCTGGTAAAGCGCCGCCTCGCCATAGCGTTCCAGCAACTGGCGCCGCACCTCCTCGGCGAAAAAGTCGGCCTGGTTCGCCCGGCTCATCTCGACCGTGCGCGTCGGCAGGGGCGTCCGTGCCGCGCTTTCGGCCGCGGCGGCGCTCAGCACCCCGTCTTCCTGCATGCGGGTCAGCACCCAATCGCGCCGAACCTTGGCCGCCTCGGCAAACCGGATGGGGTGGTAGTTGTTCGGTGCCTTGGGCAAGGCCGCGAGGAAAGCCGCTTCCGCGACAGTCAGTTCTTCCAGTGCCTTGCCATAATAATTCAACGCGGCCGCGGCCACGCCGTAGCTCGCATAACCGAGATAGATCTCGTTCAGATAAAGCTCGAGGATGTGCTCCTTACTCAATCTGCGCTCGAGGCGAAAGGCGAGGATGGCTTCCTTGATCTTGCGTTCGTAGCTGACCTCGTTGGATAGCAGGAAATTCTTCGCCACCTGCTGGGTGATCGTGGAGGCCCCGCGCGGGCGCCGATCGGTGCCCAGGTTGTTGAGGTTCTGGACCGCGGCGCCGACGATACCGGTGAAGTCGATGCCCGGATGGTGGAAGAAGTCCTTGTCCTCGGCCGAAAGGAAGGCCTGCACCACGGGCGCCGGCATGGCCGCGACCGGCACGAACAGCCGGCGTTCGCGGGCGAATTCCGCCAGCAGGCTGCCGTCGCCGGCATGCACCCGGGTGGTCACCGGCGGCCGGTAGTCGGCGAGTTGCGCGTAGTCGGGCAGGTCGCGGCTGAAATGCCAGAGCACACCCAGCAGGACCACGGCCCCGACCAGCGCGAGAAACAGAACGACCGAGGACAGGTAGACCAGCAAACGCACGGCGATTGCCCAATGCTCGTCGCGGCGGCCCGCGCCCGATCCGCTACCTAACCTGGATTATTCGTGACGCGGGCCGTATCGGTGCGGCAGGTGTAACATCACTCACTGATTTCGTTTAAGATTTGGTTGTCTAAGCCGGTCCTTCACGAGAGCAGAGGGCGCCACGCCCGCCATGGCCGACGATAGAGAACTCTCCTTCCCCGGCATCCACCGGATGACTGGCTCTTGGGGGCAAGATTGACGCCTAGAGTGCGCATTGGCAAGCCCGAGCCCCGCCGCGGGCGGCCAGATGGCCCGGATGCGGGTAAAATCGGCGCGTCGGGTCGCGGAAGCTACGATATTGTTCTCGCCAAGACGCACCTCTGCTGTGGTTTTCGCTGGAACTCATGCGGCCGGCCTGTTTACGCCGGCGCTGGAGG
>VGEV01000069.1 GCA_016869175.1 Alphaproteobacteria bacterium | reverse complement strand
CGGGTCGGTTGACAAGTGCGCGTAGCGGGCCGTGGTGGCGGGCTGCGAGTGCCCCAGCAGGGCGCCGATGACCGGCAGCGACAGGCCGGCCGCCGCGCCGACGCTGGCGTGGCTGTGGCGAAGGTCGTGCAGGCGCACATCGTCCAGCCCGGCCGCCTTGCGGATCGCCCGCCACGGCTTTTCGGCGTTCACCAGCGCGGCGCCCGGCTTCGCGCCGACGATGACGTGCGGGTTGCCGGCAAGGCGCGGCAGGCTTGCCAGCACGTCGAGCGCGGGCGGGTTGAGGTAGAGGTTCTTGGCGCCGGTCTTGGAATCCGGCAGCCGCACAACGCCCCGCTCAAAGTCGATCCACTCCCAGCGCGCGCCCAGCCATTCGCCCAGCCGCGCGCCGGTGAACACCAGGAGCCGCACCACCGCCAGGAAGTGTGGGCTTTCCCGGCCTTCCGCCGCCGCCAGCGCCTCGCCCAGCCGCGCAAGCTCGGCCTCGCTCAAGAACCGTTCGCGCTTGTTCTCGGGAAACTTCTCAACATGCCGGCAGGGGTTGCTGCCGTCCGGCCGCTGGCCGTGCTGTTCGGCCCAATTGAAGAACTTCCGCAGCACCGCCAGCGTACGGTTCGCCTGATAGGGCACGCCCACCATGCCGTGATGCAGGCGGGCGATGTCGTTGCGCGCCACGTCCTTCACCTGCCGCGCCCCAAGCTCCGGCAGGACATGCAGGTTCAGCAAGCGGCGATACTCGCGCGCCGTGCTGGCCTTGCGCTTGGCTTCGGCGTGCTCGGCCAGGAACCGCTCGGCAAGCTCCGCCACGGTGGGCGCCTTGCGCTCCGCGTCCCGCGCCGTCGCCGGGTCTTCGCCATCGGCCACCGCGCCCAGCAGGCTCTTGGCTTCGCGCCGGGCCGTCTCGACCGTCCAGGGTGCACCATGCCGGCCGATGGCGAACCAGCGGACGCGGCCTTTCACGCGGGTCTTCAGGTAGTAGAGCTTGGCGCCCGACGCGCGCACGCGGCAGCAGAAGCCGGGCATGGCGTCATCCCAGATCATCGTCTCGCCGCTCGCCGGCGGTTTCGTTGCGTCGATTGCGCGCTTCGTCAGGGCCATGACCGAATTTCCCCGCTCGATCCGTGCGACCATCGTGCGACCACTTGGGAGCGAAGTCAAGGCGGGACCTGTCGGAACGTGTCGCTTCGGAATTGGCTTTGTAGAGCCGAATTGTGATGGTCCTGTCGGAATGTGGCGGCGGCTGTCAAGTTGGAATTCGAAACTCTTAATCAGCGGGTCCCAGGTTCGAATCCTGGTGCGCCCACCAAGACCGTCCACGGGTTGTGGACGTTCGGGCTTGTTCGGCCGCTTGCTGGCAGAGCGAGCCGCGAACAGGCCGCGCAGGCCCCGCGGGGCGGCCGGCGCGCACGGGCATCGCCCCAAGGCTGGCCTTTTCAGCGGAGCGATGCCTGACCTATGATCGCGCGCTTGGTGGGAGCCCGGCATGCACGATCTGCTGATCAGGAACGTCCGCCTGTGCGACGGACTGGGGAATGCGCCGCGCGACGGCGAATTGGTGGTGCGGAACGGCCGGATCGCCGAGCTCGGCGCGGCGCTGGGGCCGGCGCGCGAAACCGTCGATGGCCAAGGCTTGGTGCTTGCGCCCGGTTTCGTCGACATTCACACGCACTACGACGCGCAGCTCACCTGGGATCCGACGGCGACGCCCTCGCCCTCGCTTGGCGTCACGACCGTGGTGATCGGCAATTGCGGCTTCACCATCGCGCCCTGCCGGCCGCAAGACCGCCGTTCGGTGCTGGCCGACCTGACAAAGGTCGAGGGCATGCCGATCGAGGCGCTCAGCGAAGGCGTGGCGTGGAATTTCGAGAGCTTCCCGGAATACCTGGCGGCGCTGGAGCGCCGGGGTGTTGTACCAAACGTCGCCTGTTTCGCCGGGCACAGCGCGCTGCGGACCTTCGTGATGGGTGCCGAACAGGCGCACCGGCCGGCGAGCGGCGAAGAAGTCGCCGGCATGGCGGCGCTGTTGCGCGAAGCGCTCGAAGCCGGCGCGATCGGCTTCGCCACCTCGACGCTCGAACTGCACAACGCCGACGGCGGGTTGCCGATGCCCTCGCGCTTCGCCAGCCATGACGAGTTCCGAGCCTTCGCCAAGGTGCTGCGTGAGGCCGGGAAAGGCGTCTTCCAGATCACCAAGGGGCTGTCGACCGACGCGCACTTTCTGACGGAGATCGCGCGGCTCTGCGGCCGTCCGGTCCATGTCTGCCCGATGCTGATCGATCCGGCCATGCCCGACGACGTGTTCCGGCAGATGGACCTGTTCGCCGAAGCCCAAGCGCCGAACTGCGAGATCTATGGCCAGGTCAGCCCGTTCACCGAGATCATGAACTTCACGCTGGCCGAGCCCTACCCGTTCGAAAGCCTGCGGGCCTGGAGCGCGGAACGGCTTGCAGCGGGCCGCGGCGCGCGCCTCGCCGCTTACCGCGACGCCGGCTTCCGCGCCGCCCTGAAAGCCGAGATCGCCACGCCGCCCGTGCCGTTCCGTTTCAACGGCCAGTGGGACGCGGTCACGGTGGCCGGCACGGCGAAGCCCGGCAATTGCGCGCTGGTCGGCCGCCACCTCGCCGCCATCGCCGGCGAACGCGGCGTCGATCCGCTCGATTTCATGCTTGATCTGGCGCTCGACGAAGACCTTGCGACGGCGTTCCGCGTGGTCTCGTTCAACGGCGAGATCGAAGAGGTGCGCCGGCTGCTGGCGCACCCCTATGCCGTGATCGGGCTCGGCGATGCCGGCGCGCATCTCAACCTGTTCTGCCAGGCGGGCACCGGCCTCTACATGCTGCAACGGCATGTGCGCGAGCGCGGCGACTTTTCGCTTGCCGAGGCGGTGCGGCTGCTGACCAGCCGGGCGGCCGACACGTTCCGCATCGCCGATCGGGGGCGGCTGGCGGTCGGCGCGCATGCCGACCTGCTGCTGTTCGATCCCGACACGGTCGGCATCGGGCCGATGGAGATGGTGCGCGACCTGCCGGCGGGCCAGGGACGTCTGACCACCCCGGCGCTCGGCGTCGCCGGCGTCTGGGTCAATGGCGCGCGCGTGGCGGACGAGAACGGCCTTGCCAAGGAGACGCCGAGGGCCGGGCAGATCGTGCGCGAGTTCCGCGCATAGCGCGGTTCGGCCGGATCAGCCGCGCAGCACCTTCGTCAGCGCGGTGACCTGCTCGCCCCCTAGGCCCGCCTCGACGCCCTTGCGCATCAGCCGGTGCAGCAGCTCCGGCATTTCGCTGTTGACGCCGCCATGCGCGAAGGTCTCCAGCACATCGTCATAACAGGCGAGCAGCGTCGCCATGCTCACCGGCGGGTTGGCGAAGTCGCCGGCCGGCACGCTTTTCTTGAACACGTCGAAATAGGCATCGACCAGTTTCAGCGTGACCGGCAGTTGCTCGACATAGGTGTCGATCGGCACGCAGGCCCGCTCGCAGATCAGCGCGCCATAGATCATGCCGAACATGAAGCCCTGCCTGGGCAAGAACAGGGCCGCGAACAGGGCCGCCAAGGCGCCGACGTCGGCGCCAAGGTAGCTCGACCTGCCCGCCAGCGCGCGCAGCATCGGGGCGTGCGCGCGCCAAACAGCCTTGCTGCCGGCGGTGACGATCGCGGTGTCGGCCTTGCCGATGCCGGTGGGAAAGGTGCCGATCATGCCGATCAGGCATTGCGCACCCTGTGCCTCAAGCCAGCGCGCCAGCGCCTCGGCCTCGCGCACCCCGCCGGTGCTGAGCTCGATGACGGTCTTGCCGGCGAGCGCGGCCGGCGCCGCCTGCAGGATGGCGCGGGTGTCGGCGTGCGTGTGCACGCAGACGAGCGTGGTCGGGCTGGCGGCTAGGGCAGCGGCGGCGGTCGGCGCCAGTGTCGCGCCGGCCGCGACCAGCGGCGCGGCCTTCCGCTCCGTGCGGTTCCACACCGTCACCCGCGAGCCGTTCTGCATCAGCACGCGGGCGAGCGCCGCCCCCATCGCGCCCAGGCCGATGACCGAAACCGCGCTCATCCCGAACTCCCCCGCGCAAGGCACGCGCCTGCCGTGCGGCGTCGCGCGCCGATCGCGGGCCGCGCATGGCTGGGAGGATGGTAGAGGCGCGCCGGCCCGATGCGCAAACGCCACCCGGCGAAGCTCGCCTCCGGACGGCGGCATGGCCGGCCACCGCCAAGGCCAGGGCAACCGGGGCCGCGACCGCCCTAGCCCTCGCGGGCCAATGCCGCCCGACCGCCCGGCTCAGCCCGACCGTTCGCCAACCAGGCGTTCGACGGCGGGATAGTCGATCTTGCCGGTGGCGAGCAGCGGCAGTCGGGCCGCCTGCACGATGCTGCCGGGCATCGCCAACGGGCCCAGGCCGGCCGCGCGGATCGCGGCCAGCACGCGCTCTCGGGTCATGTCGGGATCGGTCGTCGCCAGCACCAGCCGCTGGCCGCGGCGCGGGTCCGCCGGCGCGACGATGGCATGCCGATGGCTGGCGGAGGCGGCAGCCACCGCGGTCTCGACCGCGGCCAGGCTGATCATCTCGCCGGCGATCTTGGCAAAGCGCCTGGCGCGGCCGATCACGGTGACAAAGCCCTCGCCGTCGACCTCCACCAGATCGCCGGTATCGTACCAGCCCTCGGCCGGCGGTTGCAGCACGCCCGGCCGATCGGCCAGCAGGTAGCCCAGCATGACGTTCGGCCCCTTGACCCATAGCCGGCCGCCGCGGGCCAAGCCTTCGACCGGTTCGAGCCGCCAGGCGATTCCCGGCAGGAAACGGCCGACCGTGCCGGCGCGGTGATGCATGGGCGTGTTGAGGGCCAGCACCGGCGCCGTCTCGGTCGCGCCATAGCCAACCAGGATGCGCCGGCCGAACCTGTCGCTCCACAATCCGCGGGTCTCCTCCTGCAACGGCTCGGCCCCGGCGAAGACGTAGCGCAGGGCGTGGAAGTCGAACGGGTCCGCCATGCGGCCGTAGCCGCGCAGGAAGCTGTCGGTGCCAAACAGCACGGTGGCGTTGCTGCCATAGAACGCTTCCGGCACGGCGCGATAGTGCAGCGGCGAAGGGTAAAGATACACGCCGACGCCGCGCAGCAGCGGCAGCAGAAACGAGGCCGTCAAGCCGAAACTGTGGAAGAGCGGCAGCGAGACCAGGCATTTGTCCAGCGCGTTGAAGTCGATGCGGGCGGCGGCCTGGGCACAGTTCGCCAGCAGGTTGGCGTGGCTCAACGCCACGCCTTTGGGCTGCCCCTCGGAACCGGAAGTGAACAGCAGCACGGCGGCGTCGTCCGCCCGGCCGGCGGTGTCCCACCAGCCGGTCCGGGCGGCCAACCAGGCGAACGTCCGATCGGCCATGCCAATCTCGCCATGCACGTCCTCAAGCCATAGCAGCCGGGTGCGGGCCGTGAGCAGGCGGATGAGCGCGTGCAGACGCGCCCGTTCGACGAACCGGCGCTAGGTGATCACCGTCTGGATGCGCGCGGTCGCGAGCGCCCCCGCCACCACGGCCTCGCCGCCCGCATAGTTCAGCATCGCCGGCACCCGTCCGTTGGCCTGCAACGCCATGAAAGTCACGGCGGTGGCGGCGGCGTTGCCAAGCAGCAGGCCGACCGGTTCTGCCGGCCGCGTTTCGCGGACCAGCCGGCGGCCGAGCGCCAGCGCGCTCATGATGAGCCGGTCGTAACTGAGGCAAGGGCCCGAGGGGTCTTCCACCGCGACATGGCGGCCGCCGCTGCGCTGGCGCGTCTGACGCAGCGCCGCGAACACAGTCGGGCCACCCCGGGACACCTCGAACGCCAGCGTCGACATTGCGTCGTAGAGTGCGAGCGTCACCCGATGCCTTACGGCGATCTGCGGCTACAGCGCGCGCAGCGTTTCGCCAGCCTAGCCGATCTCGACGTGGCGCGCTGCAGCAACGAGGAACGAGAGGAATACGAGCCGCATCTCGCGCGCGGCACGGTCGTCTATTCCGGCATCGACACCGCGGCGCTGCTGGCGGCGGCAGCGGGCGAGGCGAACGTGCTGCTGTGGGATGGCGGCAACAACGACTTCCCCTTCGTCCGCCCTAACCGCTTGATCGTGCTGGCCGACGCGTTGCGGCCAGATCAGCTCGACAGCCACCATCCCGGCGAGACCTGCCTGCGGCTGGCCGACGCGGTGGTGATCGCCAAGACCGACACCGCACCGGCCGGCGTCGCCGAGCGCATGCGCGCGGCGATTGCCAGGATCAATCCGACGGCCCGGATCCATCTCGGCGGCTCGCCGGTCTCGCTACGGGAGGCCGCGCGCGCCGCCGGCAAGCGGGTGATGGTGGTTGAGGATGGACCGACGCTGACGCATGGCGGGATGGCCTATGGCGTGGGCTTCGTGGCGGCCAAGGCGGCAGGCGTGGCGGAGGTCGTCGATCCCCGGCAGTCGCTGGCTGCGGCGCTTCGGCCAGTGTTCGACGACCACCCGCAGATCGGCCCAGTGTTGCCCGCCGTTGGCTACGATGCGCTGCAGCTTGCGGCGCTGGAACAGACCATCCGCGCCAGCCGCGCGGAACTGGTGATCTCCGCGACGCCGCTGGATCTCGCGGCGCGCCTCGATGTCGGCCGGCCGATCCTGCGCGTCACCTATGACTATGCCGATCGATCCTGGCCGGGGCTCGGCGGCGAGATCGATCGCTTCGTTGTGGACTATTGCCGGTGAGGCTGGTGGTCGCCATTGGCGGCAATGCGCTGCTGCGGCGGGGCGAGCCGCTGGACGCCGCGACCCAGCGCCGCAACGTGGTGACGGCCTGCCGGGCGATCGCCGCCCTCAGCCCGCCGCACGAACTCATCATCACCCACGGCAACGGACCGCAAGTCGGGCTTCTGGCGCTGCAGGCGGCGGCGCTGGCCGCGGTCGCACCCTATCCGCTCGACGTTTTGGACGCCCAATCGGAGGGGATGATCGGTTATCTGCTGGAACAGGAACTGATGAATGCCCTGCCCGGGCGCGAGATCGTGACACTGCTGACCCAGGTGGTGGTCGACGCCGATGACCCGGCTTTCCGCCATCCAACCAAGCCGATCGGCCCGGTCTATCCGGCCGCCGAGGGCGAACGGCTGGCGGCGGCGCGGGGCTGGCCGCTGGCGGCCGACGGCGCCGGCTGGCGCCGGGTGGTGGCGTCGCCGGCGCCTCGGCGGATCGTCGAGCTGGCTGCCATCCGGCGGCTCGTCAATGCGGGCGTGATCGTCATCTGCGTCGGTGGTGGCGGTGTGCCGGTGACGCTCGATGCCAACGGTCGCCTGCGTGGCGCCGAAGCGGTGATCGACAAGGACGCCGCCTCGGCGCTGCTGGCGAAGGGTCTTGCCGCTGATGGCCTGTTGCTGTTGACCGATGTGCCAGCGCTGCTGCTGGGCTGGGGAACGCCGACGCCACGCGCCATCCTGCGGGCGACGCCGGAAGGCCTTGGCGCGCAGGTCTTCGATCCCCAAAGCATGGGACCGAAGGTGCGCGCGGGCATTGGTTTTGTCGCCGCCGGCGGTCGCTTCGCCGCGATCGGCCGGCTGGAGGATACCGCATTGGTCGCGATGGGCGCTGCCGGCACGCGTATCTCGCGCGAGCCGCCGGACCTGGTCCTGGTCGGCGATTGAGCCCGCCGCCGGGGCCGCGGCTGCGGCGACGAGTAGGGCTCGCTGGCCTCGTTCTCTACGGCCTTGGCACCACCCTGGGTGCGGGCATTTTCGCGCTGATCGGCAAGGTGGCGGGTAATGCCGGTCCGTGGACGCCGCTCGCCTTTGGGTTGGCGGCCGGCGTCGGCGCCCTGATCGCGCTGTGCTATGCCGAACTGGTGCGGCGGCTGCCGAAAGCGGCCGGCGAGGTCGCCTTTGTGCAGGCAGGCTTCGGCTCGAGCCAGCTCTCGCGCGCGGTCGGCTTCGCCATTGTCGCCGCCGGCATCGTCAGTGCGGCGGCGATCCTGCGCGCCGCCGCCGGCTATGTCGGCCTGTTGCTGCCGTTGCCGTTGCTGCCAGCGGTGGTGCTTCTGCTGGTCCTGCTGGCCGGTTTCGCCGCTTGGGGGATCGCCCAGTCGGTCACCCTGGCCGCGCTGCTCAGCCTGGTCGAGATAGGCACGATCCTGCTGGTGATCGCAGCCGGGACGATGCACGGCCCGGAGCAGCCGCTCGCGGAGCAAACCGGCCACCGGCTGGCCGGGGTAGGTATTGGTGGCGTGCTGGCGGGTGCGTTGCTGGCGTTCTACGCCTTCCTGGGCTTCGAGGACGTCGTGACGGTGGCCGAGGAAGTGCGCGCGCCCGAGCGCACGCTGCCGCTGGCGATCGGCGCGATGTTCGTGATCGCGACCGCGCCTTATCTGGCGCTGGCCTGCGTCGCGCTGGCCAGCATGACACCCGCGCAACTGGCGGCGAGCGAGGCGCCGATGGCCGACCTGTTCGCGGCAGCGAGCGGCGCGGGCCCGCGCCTGGTCGCCGCGCTCGGTGCCCTCGCTCTGCTCAACGGCGCGCTGGTGCAGATCGTCAAGTCGGCCCGCGCGATCTATGGCATGGCGGCTGACGGGCTGTTGCCTGCCGCCGCCGGCCGGGTACATCCCGCCACCCGCACGCCGTTGCTAGCGACCGGGCTGGTTGCCGTGGCGATCCTGGTGCTGGCGCTCGCCTTTCCGGTCGAGGGATTAGCGGCGGCAACCGCCTTCATAACTTTGCTGTTGTTTGCCCTTGTCTGCCTGGCGCTTGTTCGTCTGAAGCGAAGCCGGCCGACGGCTTGGTCCGGCCTGCCGCTGGCGGTGCCTGTCCTGGCGGCATGTTTCAGCTTGCTCCTGCTCGGCTTGGGCCTCGCCGGTCTGCTCACCGCTTGAGCCGCTTGCGCGCATCAGGGCGCTGGGCGACCGACGGCTTAGGCCACGTGCAGCAGGGCGAGCAAACCCTTGAGCAGCGTCGTCGGCGATGGCGGGCAGCCGCGGATATGCAGGTCGACCGGTAGCACCGCGGAAACGCCGCCAACCACCGCATAGCTGCCGGCGAACAGCCCGCCATCGACCGCACAGTCCCCAACCGCGACCACCCATTTCGGGCTGGGCGTGGCGCGGTAGGTTCGTTCCAAAGCTTCGCGCATGTTGCTGGTGACCGGCCCCGTCACCAGCAGCACGTCGGCGTGACGGGGCGAGGCGACGAAGCGGATGCCGAAGCGTTCCAGGTCGTAGTAGACGTTGTTGAGGGCGTGGATCTCTAGTTCGCAACCGTTGCAGGATCCGGCATCGACCTCGCGGATCGCCAGGCTGCGGCCCAGCCGGCGGCGCGCGGCGCCGTCGACCTTGGCGGCGAGTTCGGCCAGCGCCGCCTCGTCCGGTGCCGGCGCCGGCTCGGTCAGCGGCGCGCGCAGCAACTCAAGCAGCAGCCGGTCGCGCATGGGTCCCCATCCTCACAGGTCGTGGCCCGAGTATGAGCAGTTGAACGACTTGTTGCAGAGCGGGAAGTCGGCCACGATGTTGCCTTCGATGGCGGCCTCCAACAATGGCCACTGGAACCACGAGGGGTCGCGCAGGTGGCAGCGCGCCACCCGGCCGTCGGGGCCCAGCCGGATCCAGGCCAGGATGTCGCCGCGAAAGCCCTCGACCAGGGCCATGCCCTCGCCGGGCTGGCGGGGCAGTTCGGCGCGCAGCGGTCCCGGCGCCAGCCGGGCCAGGCACTGCGAAACGAGACGCAGGCTCTGTTCGACCTCGTCCATGCGAATGCGCAGACGCGCGTGCACATCGCCTTCCTGCTGCACGGGAACCGTGAAGTCGAGGCGGTCATAGGGCGCATGGCCGGGCAGGCGCCGGGCGTCGAAGGCACGCCCCGATCCGCGGCCGACATAACCGCCGGCGCCGAACTGGCGGACCAGGTCCGGCCGCAGGATCCCTGTGGTGACCGTGCGGTCGAGCAGCGAGGCCGTGTTGTCGTAAAGCCGCGGCAGCGCCGGGAAACGACCGCGCAGCAATTCGACCAGCGCCCCCACGGCCGCCTGGCCGGACGGGTCCAGATCGGCGGCGACGCCGCCCGGGACCACCCGGTCGCGCATCAGCCGGTGACCGAAGCAGGCATCGGCGGTTCGCAGCACCTGCTCGCGCAGCATGCCGCAATGGGCATGCATGAGAGCGAAGGCGGCATCGTTGCAGACCGCGCCGATGTCGCCCAGATGGTTGGCTAGACGCTCGAGTTCGGCCATCAGCGCCCGCAGCAGGTGCGCGCGCGGCGGCGGCTCGACCGCCAGGGCCGCTTCGACCGCGCGGGCGAAGGCGAGCGCATAGGCGACGGTGCTGTCGCCAGAGGTGCGTCCCGCCAGCTTGGCCGCGGTTTCCAGTTCGGCACCCGCCATCAGATGGTCGATGCCCTTGTGCACATAGCCAAGCCGCGCTTCCAACCGCACCACCGTCTCGCCGTTGGCGGTGAAGCGGAAATGGCCGGGCTCGATGATCCCGGCATGCACAGGACCGACCGGGATCTGGTGCAAGCCTTCGCCTTCGGCCGAGAGAAAGGCATAAGGCATGGGCGATTCCGGCGAGGCGACGCGCGCGCCGAGCGGCTGCCGCATTGCCCAGCGGCCATGATCGAGCCAGGGCCGGACATCGCCCGCGCCTTCGGCCACAATTCCGAACAAGTCGGCGATGGTCCGCTCCAGCCGCTGCGCCGGCGAGTGCCGCGCGCCGACGGAAGGGAACCGCCCGTCGGGACAATCGAGCCCCAGCACGGCGATCTCGCCCGTCGGTTCGTCGAGCAGCGCCATCTGCACCGCTGCCGCCTCGCCCCACAGGCTCAGCAGCGTCAAACGCCGCTGGCTCAGGTCGTCGATCGCCGCAGACCAGGCCTGCCGCTTCACGACGACGCGTGGCCAAGGCTGGTGGCTCGTCACTCGATTGGCGTCGCGCATCAGAGCAGCCAAGGCCGACATCCTGCCTTCCTCTCCGTCAACGCAGCATGCGCGCGACGTGCTGGAACCAGGCGACCAGCGGCGGCGGCAGGTAGACGCCCGCGGCTAGCACCAGAGCCAAATGCACGTAGAGCGGAGCGCTGGACGCCTTGACCGGGGCGCTTGCGCCGCTGGGCGCGCCGAAGGCGATGCCGCCAAGGCGCAGCAGCAGGGCAGACAATGCCACCAGCAGGCCAAGCGCGAGCGGCAGGGCCAGCAAGGGCTCGCGCGAAAAAGTCGAGCTCACCACCAGGAACTCGCTCGTGAAGATCCCGAAGGGCGGCAGGCCGGCGATGGCGGCAACGGCCACCACCAGCGGCCAGCCCAGCGCCGGATGGCTCTCGGTCAAGCCGCGGATGTCGGCGATCCGCTGCGTGCCCTTGGCCTGGGCAATATGGCCGACGGCAAAGAAGATCGCCGACTTGGTCAGGCTGTGCATGCTCATGTGCAGCAGCCCGGCGAAGTTGGCCAGCGGTCCGCCCATGCCGAACGCGAAGGTGATGATGCCCATGTGCTCGATCGAGGAATAGGCGAACATGCGCTTGATGTCGCGCCGGCGGAACAGCATGAAAGCCGCGAACAGGAGCGAGGCGAGGCCCAGGATGACCATCAATGGACCGGGCGCAAGGGCGCCCGCGTTGGCGGCCAACAGCAGCTTGAAGCGCAAGACGGCGTAAAGCGCCACGTTGAGCAGCAGACCCGAAAGCACGGCCGAGATCGGCGTCGGCCCCTCGGCATGCGCGTCCGGCAACCAAGCATGCAACGGCGCCAGGCCCACCTTGGTGCCGTAGCCCAGCAGCAGGAATACGAAGGCCAGGTTCAGCAAGGCCGGATCGAATGCCGGAACGCGCTCGATCAGTATGGTCCAGGTCATCGCATCCAGGCCCACGCCGACCACCGGCGAGGCCGCCATGTAGACCAGGATGGTGCCGAACAGGGCCAGCGCGATGCCGACGCTGCCCAGGATGAAATACTTCCAGGCCGCCTCCAGCGCTTCGTGCGTGCGATAGAGGCCGACCATGACCACGGTGGTCAGCGTCGCCAGCTCGATGGCCACCCACATCAGGCCGATGTTGTTGGCCACCAGCGCCAGCGTCATAGCGAACATCAGTACCTGATACATCGCATGGTAGAAGCGCAGGTGAATGGGCGTCAGTCGGCCGATGTCGAGCTCGTGGGCAATGTAGCTCGCGCTGAACAGGCTGGTGGTGAAGCCGACGAAGCTGCCGAGCACGATGAAGACGATGTTCAGATCGTCGATCAGCAGGTAGCGGCCGGGCGGCGGACGGTCGAACCAAGCGAGCGAGGCCGCCGCCAACAGGGTGCACAGCGCCGCCAGCACGTTCAGCAGCGCCGCCAGCCGATAGTTCGCGATGAATGCGAGCAGTGTCGCGGCCGCCGCCGGGACCAGCAGCATGGCCACGACCGCATGATCCGCCAACACGCTCATCGCCGCTCGCCCCGGAAACTGTCGAGCGCCCGGATATCGACGGTGTCGAACCGTTCCCGGATGCGGAACAGGAAGATGCCAACGACAACAAGCGCGACCAGGATCGAAAAGGCGACGCTGATCTCCACCACCAGCGGCATGCCCTTGGCCCCGGTCGCCGCCAGGATCAGCCCGTTCTCCATCGACATGAAGCCGATCACTTGGCTGACGGCATTCCGCCGCGTGACCATCATCAGCAAGCCAAGCAGCACGACCGCCAAGGCAAAGGCGAGGTCCTCGCGCGCCAAGGGATCGGCTTCCGCCGTGACCCGCAGCATCACCACCATGGACAACGCCACCAGCGCCATGCCGGCCAGCATTGTCAGCCCGATGCCGACCACGTTTTCGACTTCGCGATGGATGCCCAGGCGCTCGATCATGCGGTGCAACGCGAGGGGAATGAGGATCGCCTTGAACAACAGCGCGATGCCGGCGGTCACGTAGAGATGCGAAGCGCCCTGGATATGGGCCTGCCAGGCGACCGACAGGGCAAGCAACAATGCCTGCAGCGCGAACAGGTTGAGCATGGCGTAGAGCCGGTCCTGGTAGAGCAGCATGAAGCTTGCCAGCACCAAGCTGCCGGCCAACAGATGGGCGATGTCGAAGGCCAGACGATCCATCTAGAGGCCCCGCGAGACGAACAGCAGGAGCGTCGCCAGCAGCCCCAGCATCAGGGCAGCGCCGAGGAACTCCGGCACGCGAAACACCCGCATCTTGGCGATTGCCGTCTCGAACAGAGCCAGCAACAGTCCGGACGCCACCAGCTTCGCGCCGAACGCCAGCGCGCCCATGACGTAGGCCATTGGGCGTGCTTCGTCGATGGCGAGACCCCAGGGCACGAACACGCAAGCGATGAGCGAGACATAGAGAAAGAGCTTCAACGCGGCGGCGAGTTCGATCAAAGCCAGATGACGGCCGGAATATTCCAGCACCATGGCTTCGTGCACCATTGTCAGTTCCAGGTGGGTCGCCGGATTGTCGACGGGGATGCGGGCATTCTCGGCAATCGCCACGATCACCAAGGCGACCAACGCAAGGCCGAGCGAAACGCGCAAACCGAGTTCGGGCGAGGCCACGTAGGCGGCGATCGAAGAAAGCTGGGTCGCTCCGGCAAGCAGCGCCAGCGTGAAGACGATCAGCAGCATCGCCGGCTCCGCCAGCGAAGCGATCATCACTTCGCGGCTGGAGCCGATCCCGCCAAAGCTGGTGCCCACATCCATTCCGGCCAGGGCGAGCAGGAAACGCGCGCTACCGAGCAGGGCGATCAGGGCGATCAAGTCCGCGCTCCAGCTGAAAGCCAGGCGGGTGGCGAAGGTCGGCACCAGGGCCGCCGCGACCCACGTGGCCGCGAAGATCAGGTAGGGAGCGCCGCGGAACAGCCACGAAGCGTTCTCGGCCAGCACCACCTCCTTGCGTGCCAGGCGCAAGAGGTCACGGTAGGGCTGCAGCACAGAGGCGCCCTGCCGGCGTAGAAGGCGCGCCTTGACCTTGCGCACGAGGCCGGTCAGCAGCGGCGCCAGCAGCAACACCAGCGCCATCTGCACGCCCTGAATCAGGAAATCGAGCACTAGGGCCATGCCGCCAACACCAGCAGCAGGCTGACCAGCGCCAGAAACACCAGGCTGAGATAGCGCCGGATGGTCAGGAACTGGAAGGCGTTGAGCCGGCCGGCGGCGAAATCG
This sequence comes from Alphaproteobacteria bacterium, assembly GCA_016869175.1. Lineage (GTDB taxonomy): Bacteria > Pseudomonadota > Alphaproteobacteria > VGEV01. Next base: position 3,928 of record VGEV01000069.1, on the reverse strand, counting down.
ACAGCGCCGGCAAGCGGCAGATAGAGCAGCTCCCAGACCAGGTCGCGGATCTCGACATGCCAGCGCGCCGGGCGGGGATCGCCGGGGGGCGGCATGTGCAGGTGCTCGCGGGCGCGGAAAAGCAGCGTGGCGAAGACGCGGCGGATTGGCTGGGCGAAGCTGCTGGCGGTATATTGGGTGGCCGGGATCGGCACCGGGAACCCGCAGTCCCAGATCGGCGCCCGGCGCGCGCCCGGTGCGCCGACGCGTCGCAACAGGTGCCACGCAAGGCCGGCCGAAATGGCGGTGAAGCACAGGATCAACAGGCCATTATAGGAACTGCGGTGCTCGGCGAGCGGCACGATGGAAAGCCAGGGCAGGGCGGCCTGCGCCGGCAGGCGCTGGCCCAGCAAAGCCTGGCAGACGGGGGTCAGCGCATCCATCACCAAACCCGGCAGAACACCGGCCAACAGGCAAAGCAGCGTCAGCAGGTGCATGGACGCCAGCGACAGGCCGTCGACCTCGTGCGCCGCGGCGGCAGCTTCGGTCCGCGGCCGGCCGAGAAAGGTGATGCCGAATGCCTTGACGAAGCAGGCTGCGGCCAGCGCGGCCGACAGCGCCAGCAAGCCACCCACCGCCGGCACCAGGATCTTCAGCCCCCATTGCGGCAATTGCGGGCTTTGCAGGATGGCCTGGAAAGTCAACCATTCGGAAACGAAGCCGTTCAAGGGCGGCAGCGCGGAAATCGCCATGCAGCCCACCAGAAAGGCTACGGCCGTCCTGGGCATGCGATGGATGAGGCCGCCCAGCCTTTCCATGTCCCGCTCGCCGGTTGCACTCAGCACGGCGCCGGCGCCGAGGAACAACAGGCTCTTGAACAGGGAATGGTTGAGCACATGGAACAACGCGGCCGTCAGCGCCAGCGCCGCGGCCCAGCCGATCCCGTTGGCCTGGAACGCCAGCGCCAGACCCAGGCCGATGAAGATGATGCCGATATTCTCGACAGTGTGATAGGCGAGCAGCCGCTTCAGATCGTGCTGCATCAGCGCGTAAAGCACGCCCATGACCGCGGTGATGCCGCCCAAGGCCAACACGACCATCGCGGACCACCAGGCAGGCTCGCCCAGCAGGTCGAACACCAGTCGCACAAAGCCATAAACGGCGACTTTGGTCATCACGCCGCTCATCAGCGCCGAGACGTGACTGGGCGCGGCGGGGTGGGCGAGCGGCAGCCAGACATGCAGCGGCACCAGGCCGGCCTTGGAGCCAGCGCCAAGCAGCACCAGTGCCAGAACCAGCGCGCTCAGACCGGGCGCGCGCTCGCCGCCGCGCATCGACGCGAAATCGTAGGCACCGTCCGGCCCGGCAAGCAGGCCGAACGCCAGCAGCAACGCCAGCGCGCCGAAACCCGCCATCAACACATAGATGTAGCCGGCGTCGATATTGGCACGCTGCCGATGGTGGGCGACAACCAGCGCCCAGGACGACAGCGACATGAACTCCCAAGAGAGCAGGAAGGTGAAGGCATCGTCCGCCAGAACCACCAGATTCATGCTGGCGAGGAAGGCCGGGAAGAAGGGCAGGACCCGCTGCGGCGCCGGTTCGTGGCGGCCGTAACCCAGGCCGTACAGGCTGGCGGCCGCCGCACCTAGATTGACCACGATCAGGAAGAAGGCGGCGAGCGCGTCCAGGCGGAAATGCGCGCCCAACCACGGCAGCCCGAGCGGCAAACGCAACACCAGGTCAGGAGTGCCCGCGTCGAGCAGGTGCGCACCGGCGGCGATGAGCGGCAGAACTGTGGCGGCGAGGCACGCGCCGTAGCTCGGCTTGAAAAATCCAGCGAGTTGGCCTCGAGCCGCGCCCAACGCGGCGATCGCCAAGAGGGCGGCAGCGCAGCCCAGGGCGATCGTCAATGCCATCAGTCTCGCCTGCCCGGGTTGGCCGTCGGCGGCTTTAGCCGCACGCCCCGCCCGCCACTCTGGCTGACCGCGCCTTCGCCGATCAGCTCGATGCCGGCCGCGGATAACGCAGCGGTCAGCTTCATCAGCGAATCGACATTGCCGCGCACGATGCCCTCGCTCGCCTCCATGCGCTGAATGGTCGGCACCGACAGGCCCGACAGCCGTGCCAGCGTGCGCTGCTCAAGACCGAGCAGAGCGCGGGCGGCTCGCAACTGGGCGGCCGTGATCATATCTTGATTATCTTTAATCTATTCTCAGATATCAATAGCAAAGCCCTGTCCCGCAGAATCGTTTCCTCGAATTGTGTCGTCGGCCTAGCCGGACAGCGCCAGGAGCTGCCCCGGCGGCGGGGTGATCGGCGGGTATTGCGGAAAGAAGCCCTCGCTATGGACGAATTCAGACCTGGCGCCCAGGGCCTTGGCCGCGCGAAGGCAGTCCTCGACGAATTGTGGGCTGCCGGCGACGAACACGCTGTGCCGCGCCAGGTCCTGGAACAGGGTCGGTAACAACGCCGGGATGCGCCCGACCAGGCCGGTCCAGCCGGCGGGCGGCGTGCCCGTCAGAGTTGGTCGGTAACGGAAGTTGCGATGTCTTGCCTGCCACCAAGCCATCAGGCCGGCGTCATACAGGTCGTCGGTCGCCCGGCCGGAGAACAGCAGCGTCACCTGATCCCGATAGCCGCGGCGCAGCGCCGCTTCGGTCAGCGCCAGGATCGGCGCCAGGCCGGAGCCCGCCGCCATGCACAGCACGGGCGTTTCGACCGAGGGATCGCCGATGAAGGTGCCATAGGGCCCGGACAGCTTCACCCCAGCGCCGGGCTGCAGCCGCTCGTGCACCCAGGCACTGGTCAGGCCATCGCCTTGGCGGGTTACTTGCAGCACCACCTCGCCGTCCGGCCGGGGCGCGTTGGCGATCGAATAGCTGCGCGCGGGCACGCCCGCCTCCGCATCCCCCAGCATGACGTATTGGCCGGGCCAGTAGCGCATCGGCGCCCCGATCGGCCGCAGCCGCAATTCGACGATGCGCGGCGTGCGGAGCAGACGGTCGGTCACCACGTAGGGCTGGTTCTCGCGCGGTGGGAACAGTTTCGGTTTGGCGTCGGCGTGCCCCATTCGACCACCAGTTCGTCCGACAGCGGTTTCGCCATGCACATCAGGCCGAACCCCTGTTTGCGCTCGTCCGGCGACAGCGCCATGTCCAGCACGAAACCCTGGTCGAACCGCCCGGCCACCACCTTGATCTTGCATTCCCCGCATGCGCCGGCCCGGCAATTGTTGGGCAGCGCGTAGCCGGACTTCTCGAGCGCTTCCAGCACCGTGGCGCCGTCCGGGCAGGGCACCGTGCGGCCGGACGGATGCAGTCGAATGACGCTCATGCGCTGGCTCTCCCGCCTGGCATTGCCCGGCGCCGTTCACGCTCAGAACACCGGGATGATGTCCGCCATGTCGACCTCGCGGATCTCCTCGCCGGTGATCCCGACCTCTGGGGTGGCCGGGAACGGAATGCCGTATTTGTCGAGCACGCCCTTGAGGTTCAGCATGGCGTTCCGCCAGTTCTGTTGCTTGGTTTCGTAGTCCGGGATGAAGAAGCCGGCGCCACGCGCGACCGCCTCAATCTCGCGCTGATAGGCGACGAAGTCGGCAGGGATGTCCCAGAAGTCTTCCGGCGGCTCGGACAGCACGCCCGACAGGAACAGGAAGCCGGCGCGAATCTGCTTGGTAATGAGCGGCTTGTCGGCCAGGTCGAGCTTGGGGTAGTCGCGTTCCATCAGCGACATGCAGATCGCCATGTGGCGGCCTTCGTCACGGCCGATATTGCGGAACGCCTCCTTGAACACCGGCTCGGTGCAATTGGCCGCCTCCCGGACACCTCGAAGAACCCCATCATTGACGACGAAGCATCGCCGATGAGGGCATGGCCTGCGGCCCAGCCTGCGGATTGGGTGCTGTGGCGGGGTCTATTTGGTCTGCGGTGGCGTGTCGATGCAG
>VGEV01000068.1 GCA_016869175.1 Alphaproteobacteria bacterium | reverse complement strand
ATCCCAAACCAATAACCCGACACCCGACAAACCAACCCGCGATGAAAAAGACGCAACGACCACGCATGCCGCGTGATCGCCTTGCCTCCCTGCCCATCACATCATGGCCTCTCGTGAATAAACCGGGCTAGAGCCGCGCCAGCCTGACCGCCTCTTCGATAGCGCGCATGGCGTCCAGCTCCTTGGCCTCGCGCGCGCCACCGATGACGTGCACGCGCAAGCCGGCCGCTTCCAATTCCGCCTTGCCCGCCGCCAGGCTCTCCTGCCCGGCGCAGATCACCACGTTGTCGACCGCAAGCGTGCGATCCTCGCCACCCACGCTGATATGCAGGCCGGCGTCGTCGATCCGGCGGTAGCCGACGCCCGCCAGCATCTGCAAGCCCTTCTGCTGCAACGCCGCGCGGATCGCCCAGCCGGTTGACTTGCCGAGCGTGGCGCCCATGCGGTCGGGCTTGCGCTGCAGCAGCCAGATCTCGCGCGCCGAGCGCATGCGTGGGCCTTCCGCCTTGAGCGCCCCCGGCAGGGCGAAGCCGCGATCGACGCCCCAATCGGCCAGAAAGCGGTCGATGTCGGGCGAGGCGGGATCGCCCGGTCCATCGGCATGGGTCAGGAATTCCGCCACATCGAAGCCGACGCCGCCCGCCCCCACGATCGCCACCCGGCGGCCGACCGGCTTGCGGTCCCACAGCACCTGCACGTAGGTCAGCACCTTGGGATGGTCGATGCCCTCGATGGCCGGCCGGCGCGGCACGACGCCGGTCGCCAGCACGACGTCCTCGACGCCGTCCTGGCGCAGCGCCTCGGGTCGCGGTCGGGTGTTGAGCCGGACCTCCACGCCCAGACGGTCCAGCCGGGCCGCGTGGTAGCGGATGGTCTCGCGGTAGTCCTCCTTTCCGGGGATCGCCATCGCCATGTTGAACTGCCCGCCCAGGCGGTCGCTGGCTTCGTACAGCGTCACCTTGTGGCCCTGCTCGGCCGCCGTCACGGCGAAGGCGAGGCCGCCCGGCCCGCCGCCCACCACCGCCAGCCGCTTGGCGCGCGCCGGCGGCGCGGCCGCAAACTCCCGTTCGCGGCAGGCCCGCGGATTGACCATGCAGGTCGCCACCTGGCCAACGAAGATGCGGTCGAGGCAGGCTTGGTTGCAGGCGATACACGTGTTGATCTCGGCCGCCCGGCCGGCCATCGCCTTGGCGACGAAGTCGGGGTCCGCCAGGAAAGGGCGCGCCAGCGAAACGAGATCGCAGGCCCCCGACGCGATCAGCGCCTCGGCCTGCGCGGGATTGTTGATGCGATTGGAAGCGACGACCGGAATGGCGACTTCGCGCTTCATGCGCTGGGTGATCCAGGCGAAGGCGCCGCGCGGCACGCTGTGCATGATCGTCGGCACGCGCGCCTCGTGCCAGCCGATGCCGGTATTGAGCAGCGTCGCTCCCGCCACCTCCATCTGCTTCGCCAACGCCACGATCTCGTCCCAGGGATTGCCCCCGTCCACCAGGTCCAGCATGGATATGCGATACATGATGATGAAATCGCGGCCGCAGAGCTCGCGCGTACGGCGCACCACAGCCAGCGGAAAACGCGCCCGATTCTCGTAGCTTCCGCCCCATTCGTCTTCACGCCGGTTGGTGCGCGGCGCGAAAAACTGGGTCAGCAGATACCCTTCCGAGCCCATGATCTCAACGCCGTCATAGCCAACGCGACGGGCGGCGAGCGCGGTCTTGGCGTAGTCTTCGATGGTTTCGACGATCTCCTCGCGGGTCATGGCGCGCGGCGCGAAACTGTTAATCGGCGACTTGACCGCCGAGGGCGCGACGCAATCGGCGTGCTTGGAATAGCGCCCGCCATGCAGCACCTGCAGCAGGATATGGCCGCCTTCGGCATGCACCGCGCGGGTCACCGCCGCATGCTGCTCGAAGCCGTTGGCGCCGGGTGCGTGGTCGCCCAACCCCAATCGGCCGGCGGCATTGGGGGCAAAGCCACCGCTGACGATCAGCCCGGCCTGGCCCCGCGCCCGCTCGGCGAAGAACGCCGCCATGCGCGCCAATCCACCCGGCGCCTCTTCCAGCCCGGTATGCATCGAGCCCATGATCACCCGGTTGCGGAGGCGCGTGTATCCCAGATCGAGCGGATGCAACAGGTGCGGATAGGGCGAGGAGGACACGACGGAGGTTCCTTCGATCGGAAGCGACGGTGTTATCGCACGACGGCCTGGCCAGCGGAACCGCCCGACGGTCAGCCGGGCCCGGCTTCGCGCTGGCGCAAGGCGCGCTCCAGGCTTCCGGTCATCTCCCGCAGTTCGGCGATCGCGTCGTCGAGATCGCGACGCTGACGCTCCAGCATGGCCAGTCGTTCCTGTCCCTTGCGCAAGGCGTAGCGCATCTGCTCGCTCTGCCCGTCGCCGAGATCGTAAAGGTCGAGCATCTCGCCGACCTCGGCCAGCGTGAAGCCCAGCCGTTTGCCGCGCAGGATCAGCATCAGTCGCGCCCGGTCGCGCCGGCCGTAGATCCGGTGCAGTCCGTGGCGCTGCGGCGCCAGCAGACCCTTGTCCTCGTAGAAACGGATCGCCCGGGGCGTGACCGCGAACTCGTCGGCCAACTCGGTAATGGTGAAGGTTGCCTTTGGCTCCCCGGCTGGACGGTCGGGCCGATCGGCGGCGGGCACAAGGTTCATGCTTGACCTCACCCTTGGCGGCGTGACAGTGGTGCGGGACCGGGGTGGACGGTCCTCACAGAAGCGTGGAACGGTAGTTTACGTTGACGTAAACGTCAACTACCGTGATCGGTCCCAAGGAGCGTTCATGGCAAGCGGACCCGCTGACGCGACGCGGATCAAACGATACGCGGAGTTCTGGCCATACTATCTGCGCGAGCATGGCCGGCCGAGGACCCGCGGGCTGCATTATGTCGGCACGACCGGCGCGCTGATCTGTCTCGCGATCCTGTTGCTGACGGGCACCAATTGGTGGATTCCCGCTGCCCTGGTCTGCGGCTACGGTCCCGCTTGGCTGGCCCATTTCCTGGTCGAGCGCAATCGCCCGGCAACCTTCCGGTATCCTTTGTGGTCGCTGCTCAGCGACTTCCGCATGTATTTGCTATTCCTGAGCGGTCGGCTTAAGAGCGAGCTTGCCGAGGCGGGCGTGCGCGGCGCGCCCGAGCGGACCCATTAGCGCTCATGTCCTGGCTCTCGAGGGGACGACGCGGAGTTTTCCGGCCATGGTTAATCTGCTTGCAATAACAATGCACCTAGTGTCCCTTCAGCAAGCTTGGGCTGGGTCATCCGGGGCAGGCTGATCGTGCGAATGGCAACCGGCCACGCGACGCTAATGGCTACGGCGCTGATGCTGGTCACCAGCGGCGCTGTGGCGCAGGATCCATCGACCACGATTGAGGCCCAGTTTGATCGGGCATTCCGCGACATACTGGCCGACCCGGCCAACCTGGACAAGACCTTCCGCTATGCGGAATTGGCGATCCAGGCACAAGATTTTGAGGCGGCGATCAGCGCACTGGAGCGCATGCTGCTGTTCAACCCCGACCTGCCGCGCGTCCGCCTGGAGCTGGGCGTGCTGTATTTCCGCCTGGGCTCGTATGCCATTGCGCGGGCCTATCTGACCCGCGCCGTCGAGGGTCCGAACGTGCCCGACGACGTCAAGGCACGCGTCGCGGTTTATTTGGAGGAGATCGACAAGCGGCTGTCGCCGCACCGGCTGTCCGGGTCGGTCTATGGCGGCGTGCGCTACCAGACCAACGCCAACTCGGCGCCGACCCAGCCGGGCATCACGCTGAACGTGCTGGGCGCGCCGGTCACGGTCAACCTGGACAGCCGCTCCACCAAGAAGAACGACTACAACTTCTTTGCGTCGGGCACGCTGCGCCACACCTATGACCCGCAACTCCAATCGGGCGACGTGTTCGAGAGTGAGTTGCTGGTCTATGTCACCCGGCAGAACGAGCAGCATCAGACGGAACTGACGTTATTCGAGTTCACCAGCGGCCCGCGCGCCCAGTTCTGGCGCGACATGGTCGACGACGCCACCATCCGGCCCTATGTGATTGGCAACTACGCCATGCTGGAAGACGCCGACTACTTCAATGCGGCGGGCGGGGGCATCAACTTCACCAAGCAGTTCACCTCGGAGATCAGCACCGAACTGAACTTCCAAGGCAAGCAGAAGAACTTCCAATCGACCGCCGCCCGGCCGACCGCCAACCAGCAGGACTCGTTCGAGCAGGGGGTGCGCTTCGACCTGCGTTATCAATTCCGCCCGGACATCGTGCTGGGGGCCTTTGCCAGCTATGTGCAGGACAGTGCCGATGCCGGCTTCAACGCCAAGCAGGAGCGCACCATTGGCGCCAGCTATGCGCAGACCTACGAGGCGCCGTTCGGAGTGACGGAGTCGCGCTGGACCAGTTCGCTGACCGCTTCGCTCGGCACGATCGGCTATCACTCGCCCGATCCGACCATCGATCCCAACAACAAGCGCGACGAGCAGGAATGGCGCGCCAACTTGGTCACCGCCATCCCGGTCAGCGAGGCATGGGCGTTGATCGCCAACCTGCAGCGGACCGTGGTCGATTCCAATTTCAAGAACTTCACGTACACCAACACCGCCGGCTCGATCGGCGCATCGTATCGCTTCTAGGGCTATTTCCGTTCAAACCGAACCGGAGCGTGCGGTTTCACCGCAAGCCATTGCCCCGCATCCATGAGTGCTGCGCGGTCGGCTCCGCTCAGCGGGATCGCCGAGCTGGATTCCCTCTGATCGGACGCCGCACTGGGTCGCGGGCCGGCGGGACTCAGCGCAGCCGCACCGCGGTGCCGTTGGCACTGACCATCAGCATGCGCTCGCCAACCGTTTCATAGTCGATGTCGATGCCGATGATGGCGTCGGCCCGCAATTCGCGCGCCTGTTCGACCATGTCGTCGAGCGCGGCCGTCTTGCCGGCGCGCAGGACCTTTTCGTAGCCGCCGGCACGGCCGCCAACGACGTCGCGGATCGAAGCGAAGAAGTCGTGGACGAAGTTCGCGCCATAGACCGTTTCTCCGCTGACGATCCCGAGATACTCGACGATCTCGCGACCTTCGATGCTATCGGTCGTGCTGAGCAGCATCGCGCCTGTTGTTCAACAGAAGAAGAATGTGCCGAGCGCCTGCAGAAAGCCCTCGGTGACGTAGTCCCGCCACAGGCCAATAGCGAACGCCGCCACGCTCGGGCCGGCGGCCAACGCAAGCATTCCGCCCGCGACGGCGCCGGCGATCGTCGCCGCGAACTGGGCGGGCTTGCCGGCTTCGCTGCCGGAGAACAGGGCGCGCATGACTGCCAACATAGGACCTGGATCCGCTCAAGACAAATTCTCGCGCCCGGAACGCGCGCGTCGGCTGAACTGGCCAAGAGCCGTCAGCAGCGCCTGCTGCAGCGCGGTCTCGCCATCGGCCCGGGCACCCCTGGCATGGGCCGCGGCCAGCGCCTTGACATGGGCTTCGACCAGCGGGCGTTCGCCGGCCGGCAACGACCGGCGCTGCGCGACCTCGCCGCGCAGCAAGCCGGCCAGACGGGCCGCGAAGGCAAAGCCAAAATTGGCGGCAATGCCTTGGATGTCGGCGGCCAGTGCGTCCAGTCGCCGGCCGTCGAGGTCGCCGTTCGCATCCGCCGTCTCCGCCGCGGCGCGAAGATCGCCGATGGTGACGCCCAAATGCTCCAGGCAATCGGCGCGCAGGCCCTCGGTCTCGGTCGCCGCCTTGCGGAGGAGTTCCTCGACCGGAACCGTCGTCTTGCGCACCTTGCCGCGCAGGCCACCTGCCGAGCCCATGCCTATCTCTTTATGGTAACCGTCCAAATGCACAATACAATCATTAGATGTAGCAGCGACTAACGCGGGAGGACCCGCGCCAGTTCCGCGAGTTGCACGGCCGTGGCAACCGGTGCCTGCCAGCGAACGCCAACCAAACGGGCGCCGGTCAAGGTCAGTCCCGCCTTGTGCCGGGCCGAGCGACTGACCGTTTCGTAGGCGATCTCGACCACCAGGGTCGGCGCGACCTGGCAGGTCGGGCCAAACCAGCCGATGGCATGGTCGCGGATCCAGGCGACCAGACGCTGGCGCTCCGCCCCGGCGTCGGCGAGAGCCACCCGACCGACCGGCAGCAGCGCGCCCTCGCCGTAGGCGCCGATGGTGAGTTCGGCCAAGGCGGTTCCCAGGCGATGCGCATACAGCACGACCGCCCCAAGTCGCGGCGCCGGACGCCGCCAAACAAGGCAAGCGTCGTCCTGGACCTCTCCCGGGCGGTAGCGGCCGTCGCGCCGTATCAGCACGATCCCTTGGGCGCCCTCGGCCGGCGCGGCCAGCAAGCGCCGCAGGTCCGCCCAATCGGCGAACGCGAGTGTGGGGGCCAGCGTACCCCAGCCGCCCGGTCGCTTGGCAAGCCAGGCGGCAAGCCGCGTGCGACGTTCGACAAACGGCAAGGCGCACACGTCCTGATCATCCAGCCGCAAGGCATCGAGCACCCGCAAGACGGTCCCGCCGCGAGGCAGAGACACCACTTCGCCGTCCAGCGCGGCATCCCCCACCCGGCCGGTCAGAGCGCCGCGGAACTCGGCCGACAGGTCCTCGCCATCGGCCGAATAAAGCCGGGCGATGCCAGCTTCCGCCGCCAGCAGCGCGCGTTGGCCCTGGCCCTGCCAGCAAGCGAGATAGTCCGCCGGGTCGCGCCCGGGCAGCGCCGCTTCGTCGAGCAGCGGCGGCTGCATCAGCGGACGGTAACCGCCCGGTCGCGGCGCCGGTCTGGCGGCGCGGCCCGCGAGCCAGGCGAACAGCGCGGCGTAAGGCGGCCGATCGTCATGCCAGGCAACGTCCAGCTCGACCTGGTCGACACCGCCCAGCAGGGCCAACGCCCGGCGGATTGCCCGAGTGTCGGCGAACAACCTGGCGCCGCTCGCCAGCCGCAGCAGCACGCGCCGCTCTGGCGTCGCCAAGCGGTCGAGCCAGCCGGCCAGCACACCCGGCATTGCTGCCTTGCCGGCTTGCGCCAGGCTGTCGACGACCTCGGCCAGGCTGGCTGGGCGGTTTGCCGTCAGGTCTTGCGGCCAGACCAGCGCCGCCGTCTCCGGCCCGTCGCCGACAAAGCCCAGGCTTGCCGCCAGGAGCTGCGCATCCACCCGTTCGGCCGCCAGTGCCTTCAGCCGCGCGGCGGAAAGGCGCGCGATCGGCAGCCGTGCCGCCAGCGCCGCCATGGCGAAGCCGCGATCGGGATCCGGCACCCGCCGCAGATAGTCCAGCAGCAGGCGCAGGCGGTCGTCCGGGTTCGTCCGGCAGGCCAGCGACTCCCACAGCAAGGCGAACTGCTTCAGTGCCCGCCCTCGCCTGCAATATCCGCCAGTGCGCGGACCCTCAGGCCGTCAAGCTTGGCCTGCCGCAGCAGCGCGTCTGCGCGGCCGTGCGTCACCCAGGTCTCGCCGGCAGCGACCTGGCGCAAGGTCATCACCAGCTCCGGCCAATCCGCATGGTCGGAGAGCGCCAACGGCAGTTCACAATCGCGTCGGCGCGCATGCTCCTGGATGCCCATCCAGCCGGAGGCGAAGCCGCGCACCGTATCGACCGGCAGCGCGAGATCGCCGCCCGAGGTCAGCACCATGGCGCCGGCCAAGTCGCCGGGTTGGGCGCCGGCCGCCGGCAGCAGCGTGCCCAGATCCTGCCCGTGCCGGCGGTACAGCGCGCAGATCGCGAGCGCCTGTTTCTGCAGGTAGATCGGCCGCTCATAGCCGGCTTGGCGCAACAGCCGGATCAGGCGCTGCGTCTTGCCGAGCACATAGGCGCCGATCGCGTGGCAGCGTTCCGGGAACAATGCGGCCGAGTGCAGCAGCCGGGCGATCTCGCTCTCGGGCGGCGGGTGCCGGAAGACCGGCAGGGCGAAGGTCGCCTCGCTGACGAAGACATCGCATGCGACCGGCTCGAACGGCGGACAGGTCGGATCGGCAGTCCGCTTGTAGTCGCCCGAGACGACGGCGCGGCAACCAGCCATTTGCAGCACCACCTGCGCGCTGCCCAGCACATGTCCCGCCGGCGCCAGCCACAGCGTCACCCCATTGACGACGACGGGGTGGTTGTAGACCAACGCCTGGCCGCCGCGGACGGCGCCATGGCGCAAGGCCATCATCTCGAGTGTCGCCGGTGTGGCCAGCACGGCGCCGTGTCCCGAACGGGCATGGTCCGAATGGCCGTGCGTGATGACCGCTCGGGCGACGGCCCGCGTCGGGTCGATGTGGAAGTCTCCGGGCGGGCAATAGAGGCCCGCCGGCGTCGCCCGCAATAGCTCGTGCGCCCGCATGCGGCCATCATAGCGCAGCCCGTCCGCGTCGCCGGGCTATAACAAGGCGATGGCGGAGAGTGATCCGAGCCTCGGGTATCTGCCGGCGATCTTCGCCGACTGGTTTCGGGTGCGCGGCTGGCAGATCCGACCCTATCAGTCGGCGGTGCTGGCGGCAGCGCAGGCTGGCCATTCCGTGCTGCTGACCGCCCCCACCGGCGGCGGCAAGACCCTGGCCGGCTTTCTGCCCAGCCTGATCGCCGTCAGCGAATGTCGGCAGCGCCGGGCCGCCTTGCACACACTCTACCTCTCGCCGCTGAAAGCACTGGCGGTCGACGTCGCCCGCAACCTGCAACAACCGGTCGCCGAGATGAACCTCGAGGTCAGCGTCGAGGTGCGCACCGGCGACACGCCCGCCGCCAAACGCCAGCGCCAGCGTGCACGGCCACCCGACCTGCTGCTGACCACGCCCGAACAGCTTGCCTTGCTGCTCTCCTACGCCGACGCCTCGATCCTGTTCCGTGGCCTGGCGCTCGTCATCATCGACGAACTGCACGCGCTGCTGTCCGGCAAGCGCGGCGAGCTGCTGGCGCTCGGCCTGGCGCGGCTTGCCGGCCTGGCGCCGCAAGCCCGGCTTATCGGTCTGTCGGCCACCATCGCACAACCGGAGGCGGCGCTCGCCTATCTCGGCATGGCGGGCCCCGCCCTGCATATCGATGGCGGCAAGGGTCCGCTACCGGCGGTCGAGGTGCTGGCCTCGCAAGCACGGGTGCCCTGGGCCGGACACATGGCGATGCACGCCTTGCCGGAGATCTATGAACGCATCCGGCGCCATCGCACAACCCTGATCTTCGTCAACACCCGATTCCAGGCGGAAGTGATCTTCCAGGCGCTTTGGCGCCTCAACGAGGACGGCCTGGCCATCGCCCTGCACCACGGATCGCTCTCAGTCGAGCAGCGCCGCAAGGTGGAAGCCGCCATGGTGGCCGGCCGGCTGCGCGCCGTGGTCTGCACCTCCACGCTCGATCTCGGGATCGACTGGGGCACGGTCGATCTCGTGGTGCATGTCGGCGCGCCCAAGGGGCTGAGCCGCCTGGTGCAGCGCATCGGCCGTTCCAACCATCGGCTGGAAGAGCCGAGCCGGGCGGTCCTGGTGCCGGCCAACCGCTTCGAGGTCTTGGAATGCCGGGCCGCCGCCGACGCGGTGGCGGACGGCGAACTGGACGCCGCCGGCCAACGCCGGGGCGGCCTGGACGTGCTGGCGCAGCACATCCTGGGCGTCGCCTGCGCCGGACCGTTCCAGGCCGGGGCGCTGTTCGCCGAAATACGCCGCGCGGCACCCTACCGCGCGCTGGAACGCCGGGAGTTCGACCGTGTCCTGGCGTTTGTCGCCCATGGCGGCTATGCCTTGGAACGCTACGAACGGTTTCGCCGGTTGAAGACCTTGGCCGACGGCCGTCACGCGGTCGCCCACTCCGCCGTCATCCGGCAGTACCGGCTCAATGTCGGCACCATCGTCGCGGAACCGATGCTGGCCGTGCGGCTCGCTGGCGGCCGCGAGCTTGGCAAGGTCGAGGAGTATTTCATCGAGCAGCTTCGGGTGGGCGATACCTTCGTGTTCGCCGGCGAGGTGCTGCGCTTCGAAGGCCTGCGCGAGATGAGCGCGCTCGTCAGCCGCGCCGCCGGCGCCGATGCCATGGTGCCGTCCTACGCCGGCGGCAAGTTTCCGCTCTCCACCTTCCTGGCCGAGCGGGTGCGCCGGCTGCTGGCCGAACCGGCCCGGCAAGGCAAGCTGCCGGAACCGGTCAAGGAGTGGCTTGGCTTTCAGCGCTGGCGATCCAGCCTGCCGCGGGTTGGCGAATTGCTGGTCGAGACCTTCCCGCGGGCGGGCAAGCAATTCCTGGTGGCCTATCCGTTCGAAGGGCGGCTGGCGCACCAGACGCTCGGCATGCTGCTGACCCGCCGCATGGAACGCCGCGGCCTGCGCCCGCTTGGCTTCGTCGCCAGCGAATACGCGCTGGCGATCTGGGGCCTGAAACCGGTGCCGGAGGTGGCGGCCTTGTTCGCGGAGGACATGCTGGGCGACGAGCTGGAGGAGTGGCTGGTCGAATCGAACCTGATGAAGCGCACGTTTCGGCAGGTCGCGGTGATCGCGGGGCTGATCGAATGCCGCCATCCGGAAGAACAGAAGTCGCGCCGCCAGGTTACCTTCAGCAGCGATCTGATCTACGACGTATTGCATCGCTACGAGCCCGACCACGTGCTGCTGCAGGCCACCCGCGAGGACGCGGCCAGCGGCCTGCTCGACTTGCGCCGAGTGGCCGACCTGCTGGCTCGCGCCCAGGGCAGCGTCCGGCACGTCGCGCTCGACCGCGTCTCGCCGCTGGCGGTGCCGCTGATGCTGGAGATCGGCCGCGAGCCGGTGCAGGGTGAAGCGCTGGAGGAGCTGATGGGCGAAGCCGCCGAGATGCTGATCGCGGACGCGACACGGTTGCTGTAGGCGCCGGCCGGGCGCTACATCTCACGCGATGCTGCTGAATGGCGAACCGGTGCGCCCGTTGTTGGGCGGCGGCCTGTGGGTGAGCGCGCAAGCAACCCTGGTCGTCGCCGACTTGCACCTGGAGAAGGGTTCGGCCTTCGCCGGCGCGGGCGCCCTGCTGCCGCCCTACGACAGCCGGGCGACCTTGGCGGCGCTGGCGCAACTGATCGCTACGGCGGCGCCGAAACTGGTGGTTTGCCTGGGCGACAGTTTCCACGATGCCGGGGGGCCGGCGCGTCTCTCCGCCGACAGTCGCGACCGGCTTGCCAGCCTGCAGCGCGGCCGCGACTGGTGCTGGCTGGTCGGCAATCACGACCCGCTGCTGCCGGCCAGCCTTGGCGGCGAGGTGCGCCACGAACTCAAGCTGGGCAGCCTGCGGCTGCGCCACCAGCCGGCCGCCGGCGAGCAGCCGGGCGAGGTGGCCGGTCACCTGCACCCCAAGGCGAGCCTGCGGGCGGGCGGGCGGCGCATCGTGCGGCGCTGCTTTGTCAGCGATGACCGGCGCATGATCCTGCCGGCCTTCGGCGCCTATGCCGGTGGCCTCGACGTGCTGGCGCCCGCCTTCCGGCCGTATTTCCCCGGCGCCTTCCACGCCCACATGCTGGGCCGCGCGGCGGTGCACGCCGTGCCACGCCGTCGCTTGGAAAGCGGCTAGGGCGATTTCCGTTCCAATCGAACCGGCAGGTCCGGTTTCACCGGCAGCCATTGCCCTGCAACCATGCCTGCAGCGCTAGTCGGCGAAGCCCGCCAGCATGCGCTCGAGCCAGGCGCAATCGCCACCGGCGAGTTCGGCCAGCGCCGCCCGCGCTTCGACCTTGGCCTGGCGAACGCCGCCGACCACCCTGGGCGCCGGGCCATCCGCCGGCTGGCAGGCCATCTCCAGGCGAATGCCGTTGGGATCGAGGAAGTACACGCCCAGCATGCCGGGCAACTGCGCGATCGGCGGCGTGCACGCCACGCCGGCGGCGTCGAGCCGGCGCTGAAGCTCAGCGAAGCGGTCGGGCGAGACGGTAAAGGCGACATGTTGCATGCCACCGATGGCGTTGCGATGGCTGCGCGGTTCGGCCCCGGGCGGCAGCTCGAAAAAGGCCAGCAGGCTGTCGCCGCCCATGTCGAAGAACCAATGCCGCACTTCCTCGTAGGGCGGGTTGCCGCGGTTGCCTGGACCGGTCCCCAGGCCCGGCGGCACGCGCATGGCGTGCACCAGCGGCATCCCCAGCACGTCAACGTAAAACTCGGCCGTCCGGCGCATGTCCTCGGTCACCAGCGCCAGGTGATGCACACCGCGTGTGAGAGCCGTGCTCATAGCCCCAACAGCCGGGCGAACAGGCCGCGCCGGCGCTCGCGCCCAGGCGCCGGCTCGTCCAGACGATCCAGCCGCTCCGACAGTCGGCTGAGCGCCCGCTCCAAGGGTGGCACCGCGAGTGTCGCCCGGTCGGCCTTGCTCTCGGCCACGCCGATCCGGCCGCCCACATCGCCCAGTTCCTTCAGCTTGAGTGCCGCCTCTTGCGCCGCGGTGAACTGCGCCGAAATGCTGCGCATCCCTTCCAGATCCTTGCCCAGGTCGCTCAAGCCGCGGGCCACCGGCGCCAGCGTATCCTCGGTCAGTTTGCGGTTCTGCTCGGCCAGCCGCCGGTTCTCTTCGCGCACCTCGCGTGCCAGCGCCTCCAGCGCCTGCACGATCTTCTCGGTCGGCAGGGCGGGCAGGCGGTTGGCCGAGGGTTCATTCTGCCGACGCAAGGTGTCGCCGGCGAGCTCGCTCGCCGCTTGCAGCATGATCGCGCGGTTGAGCCAGGCCCCCAGCGTCATGCCGGCCTTGCGCGCCGCCACCTTTGCCGCCTCCCGGCATTCGGGGTCGACGCCCTTCACGCTCCAAGGCGCCACGTCATTCATGCCGAATCGCGGCTCGTCTGCTACCTGCCAGCTAGTTGCGACAGTGCCAGGGTGCTTGTCAACGCGGCCGCCAATGCCAGATCCGTTCGTTGCCTTGCCGTCGTTCGGCCTCGTCAAGCCGGCGGCGCAGTTGGCCGTTGAGCCGCTCCGCCGCTGCGTTGTCGGCGCGAGCGGCAAGTCCCGACCAGACGAAGGCCTCAATCAGACTCTCGCGATCGACCGCCGAACGGGCCAGAAGTCGAGCAAGTTGATGCTGCGCCGGACGATTGCCCCGCTCCGCCGCCTGGCGAAGCAGCACCAACGCCTCCTCGACCCGGCCTGTTTCCATGGCGATCAGACCGAGATTGAGCGCCGCCCACGCCTCGCCACGCTCCGCGAGCGCGCGCAGGCGCGCCTCCGGTGCCGCGGTCTCGCTCAGCAGGGCGTGCAAGAGCCCACCAGGCTCGCCTGGCTGCTGCTCGGCCAGCCAGCGCAGGACCGCCGCCGGAGCGGCCGGCCGCTCGGTCGTCGGCGCCAATGCCGCGATGGCCGCGCCAAGCAACAGGCCGGCCTGCAGCACTCGGCTCAGCCGGGAACGCGGGCGCTCAGCCGCTGGCGCAGAGCCGTTTCGCGGTGTCGGCAATGCTGTCCGCCGTTACGCGCAGCACGTCTTCCAGGGGCGGCGAATAGGCAATGGGTGCGCGCGGCGAGCCCAGCCGGCGGATCGGGGCCTTGAGCCGCGGCCCCAGTTCCTCCGCCACCGTGGCGGCAACCTCGGCGCCGAAGCCGCTGACCACCACCGCCTCCTGCGCCACGATCAGTCGGCCCGTGCGGGCAACCGAGTCCAACACGGCCTGACGGTCCCAGGGCCACAGCGTGCGCAGGTCGATCACCTCCGCCTCCAGGCCATCCTTGGCCAGTGCCCCGGCCGCCTGCAGCGCGACCGACAGCATCCTGGACCAGGTGACGATGGTGCAGTCGCTGCCCGCCTGGGCGATCCGGGCCTTGCCCAGCGGCACCAGGTGATCCGGCCCGTCCGGCACGTCGTCCGGCACCTGCCAAAGATCCTTGTGCTCCATATAGACCACGGGATCGTCACAGCGGATGGCCGATTTCAGCAGGCCCTTGTTATCGGCCGCCGTCGCCGGTGTTACCACCACAAGGCCCGGAATGTGGGTGTACCAGCCTTCCAGCGACTGCGAATGCTGCGCCGCCGACGAGCGCCACATGCCGATCGGCTGGCGGATCACCATCGGCACGCGGGCCTGGCCGCCGAACATGAAGCGCGCCTTGGCCGCCTGGTTGACCAGTTCGTCGACCGCGCACAGCGCGAAGTCGGAGAAGCGCATTTCCACCACAGGCCGGGTGCCGACCAATGCCGCGCCGACCGCGGCGCCCATGATGGTCGCTTCCGAGATCGGCGTGTCGGCAATGCGTTCGGGCCCGAATTCCGCGACCAGGCCGCGATACTGGCCGAACACGCCGCCACGGCCCAGATCCTCGCCCAGGGCCCAGACCCGGGGATCGCGCCGCATCTCCTCGGCCAGGGCATCGAGGCAGGCCTGCTGATAGGTAATCCGGCTCACGCGGGCGCTCCCACGTCCTGCACGTCGGTGAAGGCGGTGGCCCGCGCTGGATAGGGCGCGGCGGCCGCCTCGGCGAGCGCCTGGGCGACGCGCACCGTTGCCGCCTGGCGCAAGCCCGCGAGGTGGCTTTCCGCCACGCCCAGTCGCTGCAGTTGCTCGGCCGTCAGCTTCATCGGATCGTGTTGCCAGCGCGCTTCCACCTCGCTGGCGTCGCGATAGGCGGCAGCATCGGCCGCGGTGTGGCCGCGCAGGCGGTAAGTGCGGCAGTTGAGGAACATCGGCCCGTCGCCGGCGCGAAGGCGCGCCACCAGTTCGGCCACCGTGGCATCGACCAGCGCCACGTCGTTGCCGTCGATGTCGGCAGCATGCAGGCCGATGGCGCGGGCGCGCGCCGCCGGGCCGTCGCCCGCGGTCACCGCCTTGGTGCGCGTGGTCGAGGCGAAGGCATTGTCCTCGCACACGAACAGCACGGGCAGGGTGAAAACCTTTGCCCAGTTGAGGCCTTCCAGGAACGGTCCGCGGTTGGTGGCGCCGTCGCCAAAGAAGCAGGCGACCACGCGCCCGTTGCCCAGCAGCTTGGCGCCGTGCGCCGCACCGACCGCGATCGGAATGCCCGCCGCCACCACGCCGTTGGCACCCAGCATGCCGACCGAGAAATCCGCGATGTGCATGGAACCGCCCTTGCCGCCGCTGGTGCCGCCGGCACGGCCGAACAGTTCCCGCATCATCTTGGCCGGGTCGGTGCCCTTGGCGATGGAGTGGCCATGTCCGCGATGAGTGGTGGTGATCTGATCGTCCTGCCGCAGGTTGGCGCAAACGCCAACGGCAATCGCCTCCTGGCCGACCGAGGAATGCACGGCGCCGGTCACCTTGCCCTCGCGCGCCGCCTGTTCGGCCGCGTCCTCGAAGGCGCGGATCAAGCCCATCGTGGCGTAATGCCGCCGCAGCCGTTCGACGTCAATGTTGTGCTTGGCGTCGCTCAAGCGGCCCGCCCTCCCGTACCGTCAGGCGCCCTTGTAACGGCTTTTGCCGTTCGCTAGAAGAGCCGAGCGGCAGGACAATCCGTTCACAAGAAGCGCCGCAGGAGACGCCGCCATGCCGGGCGAACCGCCGATCGTGATCGTCGATTCCGTCACCAGACTGGGGCCCGAGCACAAGGGCGCGGTGCTGTTCGGCGGCAGCCATGGCGGGGTCTATGCCGGTTACCTCGCGGCCAAGGCCAAGGTGCACGCCGTCATCCTGAGCGATGCGGGCGTGGGCAAGGACCGGGCGGGCATCGGCTCGCTTGCCTTTCTCGACCGGATCGGCATGGCGGCCGTCACGGTGGGCCACGACACGGGCCGCATCGGCGATGGCCAGGACCAAGCGAGCAACGGCCGCATCAGCCACGTCAACCAGGCGGCGGCGGCGGCCGGCGCCAAGCCGGGCATGCCGGCGATGGACTGCGCCCGGTTGCTGGCCAAGGCCAAACCGCCCGCCGGCGAGGTGCCGGCCTACGAGGAAAGCCGCTTCCTGTTCAGCGACCGGCCCGGCGAGGCCAAGGTCTGGGGTATCGACAGCGCCTCGCTGGTCAAACCGGAAGACGCCGGCTCTGTCGTGATCACGGCGAGCCACGGCGCGCTGCTGGCGGGCGATACCGGTTCCGCCATCAAGTACGACGTGCTGGCCAGCGCCTACAACGATGCCGGCGTTGGCAAGGACCGGGTCGGCATCAGCCGCCTGCCGGCGCTCGACCGGCGCGGCATCGGCGCGGTGACGGTCGATTGCATGACCGCGCGGATCGGCGATGCCCGTTCGGCTTGGGAGACCGGCCGCGTCAGCCACTGCAACGAGACCGCCAGGGCCTGGGGCGTCAAGCCCGGCATGAGCCTGCCCGAATTCGCCGCGTTGGCCAGCCGGCACAGCCGCAAATAGCCCGCCAAGGAATCCACCATGACCCAGACCGCCGGCAGCAACCGACCGACGCGCACCATGAATGGCGGGCGTGCGCTCGCCGAGATGCTGAAGCTCTACAACGCCGCGCCGATGTTCGGCATGGGCGGTTTCCAGTTATTGCCGTTCTACGACGCCATCGCGCAACTGGGCCTCAAGCACACCCTGATCAACGACGAGCGCTGCGGCAGTTTTGCGGCGGACGCCTGGGCGCGGGTGACTGGCCGGCCCGGGATCTGCGACGGCACGTTGGGCCCCGGCGCCATCAACCTGACCACTGGACTGATCGAAAGCCTCAATGCCGGCGTGCCGATGGTGGCGATCGCCGGCAACAGCAACCGCGACCACTCGTTCAAGAACATGACGCAGGAAGCGCGGCAGACCGAGATCCTGGCTCCGGCGGTCAAGCAACTGATCCGCGTCGAGCGCACCCATCGGATCCCCGAGGCGGTGCGCCGGGCCTATGCCATCGCCACTTCCGGCCGGCCCGGACCGGTGCTGCTCGACGTGCCGGAGGATGTCTGCCACGGCGAGCACACCTTCGCCGAGGACGAACTCTATGCCGAGCCGGATACGCTGGCCATTCCGGCCCGTCGCGTGCGCGCCGATGCCGCGGCCGTGGGCCGCGCGGCGGCAATGCTGGCCAAGGCCAAGCGTCCGGTCATCCTGGCGGGTGGCGGCGTGCATTTGAGCAATGCCCAAGAGGCACTGACGCGCTTCGCAGAGAGTCTCGGCATACCCGTCGCGCACACGCTGTCCGGCAAGGGGGCAATCCCCTGCACGCATCCGCTTTCACTGGGCCTGTTCGGGCGCTACAGCCGGATCGCCAACGACGTGATCGAGCGCGCCGACTGCCTGCTGGTCGTCGGCTGCAAGATGGGTGAGATCGCGACCAAGCGCTATGCCCTGCCGCCGCGCGAGATTCCGCTCATCCACCTCGAGATCGTCGCCGAGGAGATCGGCCGCTGCGTGCGCACCGAGTTGGCGTTGTGGGGCGACGCCAAGGCGGGCATCGAGGACCTGGCCCAGGAACTCTCGTCCGGCGCCAAGCAGCAGCGGGCCACCCGCCAGGACTACGGCGAAGAAGTGAAGGCCCGCATGGCGAAATGGCGCGCCGAGGTCGATGCGCGCCTGACTTCAAACGAGCGCCCGATCAACATGGCGCGGCTTTGCCACCAGCTGAACCGCACGCTGCCGGAAGATGCGATCCTGGTGGCCGATGGCGGCTTTGCCGCGCATTGGACCGGCCTGTTGTGCGATACCAAGCGGGCAGGCCGCGGCTTCGTGCCCAACCGCGGTTTTGCCTCCATCGGCTATGGCTTGCCGGGCACCATGGGCGCACAATTGGCCGCGCCCGACCGGCCGGTGGTCGGCATCACCGGCGACGGTGGCTTCAACATGGTGCTGGGCGAACTGGAGACGGCGCGGCGGCTTGGCACCGCCTTCACTCTGATCATCGTCAACAACGCCGCCTCCGGTTACGTGAAGGCGTTGCAGCAGGCACTGTTCGGCGGCCGTTTCCAGTCGAGCGACCTCAACGAACTCAACTACGCGGAGATCGCCCGTTCGTTCGGCTGCCACGGCGTGCGCGTGGAGGATCCGGACAAGCTGCCGGCGGCGCTCAAGGAGGGCATGGCCGAGCGCCGCCTGCCGAGCGTGCTCGACGTGGTGGTGACGCGCGATCCCAAGCAAATGCTGCCGGGCGTCGACAATCGAGCGGTGCAGGCCAAGAAGGGCGACCGTATCGCCTGACCTGCGCCTAGGGGCGGCGGGCGATCAGCCAGTTCGCGATCGGCACGCCGAAATGCTCGGCGGTCGCGGCGAGGCTGCGACCGACTTCGAACAACGCGTAGCGGCCGAGATCGCCATGCTGGCCTGTTGCCAGCACGCCGAGGCCGGCCTGCCCCGCCAGCAAACGATAGCCGTTCTGGCAGAACCGCCTCCTGGACACCTCGAAGAACCCCATCATTGACGACGAAGCATCGCCGATGAGGGCATGGCCTGCGGCCCAGCCTGCGGATTGGGTGCTGTGGCGGGGTCTATTTGGTCTGCGGTGGCGTGTCGATGCAGTG
>VGEV01000067.1 GCA_016869175.1 Alphaproteobacteria bacterium | reverse complement strand
AGCACGCTCGTCGCGCCCGGCGGCAACCCGGACGCGCTCGCCCCCCTGCCGGTCGCGGCCCTCGGTCTGGAGCCGGCGGCGGCGCGCGAACTCGCCCGGCTCGGCCTCAGGCGCATCGCCGATCTCGTCGCCCTGCCGGCGGCCAGCCTGGCCAGTCGCTTCGGCCGCGCCGTGCCCGGCCGCTTGGCCGCGGCCCTGGCCGGTGGCGGACCGCCGCTTTCGCCGCGTCAGCCGGTGCCCGTGCTCGTCCGCCGCCTCGCCTTCGCCGAGCCGATCGCCCGGCCAGAGGATGTGGCAGCGGCCACCCGCCTGCTGCTCGACCCGCTCTGCCAGGACCTCGCCGCCCAGGGCCTGGGCGCGCGGCGGCTGGAACTCTGCCTCTACCTGAGCGATGGCCAGGCCTTGCGCTTCGCCGTTGGCCTGGCCGCCGCCAGTCGCGATGCCGGCCATGCCATGCGTCTGCTGGCCGGGCGCCTGGCGGGCCTCGATGCCGGCTTCGGCGCTGATCTGCTGACGCTCGCCGTCACCGCCAGCGAGCCGCTGGACGCCGCGCAGCTTGCCCTGGCCGGGCAGGCGACCCGCCACGCCGACGGGCCGGCGCTGGCGGAACTGATCGACCGGCTGGCCGCCCGCCTGGGCGAGGACAAGCTCGGCCGCTTCGCCGCCCGGCAAAGCCATCTGCCGGAACGCGCGGTCGCGGTGGTGCCGCCGCTCGACACGGGCGCCCCCGCCGACTGGCCGGCAACCGCGCCGCGCCCGGTCTGCCTGCTGCCGCAACCCGAGCAGATCGAGGCGGTGGCGGAAATCCCGGATGGCCCGCCGGCGCTGTTCCGCTGGCGCGGGCGGTTGCAGCGGGTGGCGCGGGCCGATGGCCCGGAGCGACTGGCGCCGGAATGGTGGCGCGCAGGAGGCCGGCCGGAAGCGGACGCGCTGGCCGCCGGCACGCGTGACTATTACCGGGTCGAGGCGACGGGCGGCGAGCGCTACTGGCTGTTCCGCCAAGGGCTCTACGGCACCGGCGCGGCGCCCGGCTGGTTCCTGCACGGCCTGTTCGCCTGACGCCCGCCATGGCCGCCTATGCCGAGCTGCAGGCCGTCAGCAATTTCAGCTTCCTCGACGGCGCCTCGCATCCCGACGAACTGGTGCGCGAGGCCGCGCGCCTGGGCCAAGCCGCGCTGGCCATCGCCGACCGCAACACGCTGGCGGGCGTGGTGCGCGCGCATGCCGCCGCCAGGGAGACCGGCCTCAGGCTGCTCATCGGCGCCCGGCTCGAACTCGGCCTGGAAAGCCAGCCCCAGTCGAGCCTCAGCCTGATCGCCCTGCCGACCGACCGCGCCGCCTATGGCCGGCTGTCCACCCTGATCACGCTTGGCCGCCGCCGCGCGCCCAAGGGCCAGTGCTGGCTGACCCTGGCGGACGTGCTGACAAGCGCCCAAGGCCAGCTCTTTCTCGTCGCGCCGCCCGACCGGCCGGAGGCGGAGTTTGCCCAGACGCTGCGCGAGCTTGCCGGGCACTGGCCGGGCCGCTGCTTCCTGCTGGCCAACTGGCTCTATCGCGGCGACGATCGGCGGCGCCTCGCGGACCTCGCGGGCCTGGCGGCGAGTTGCGGCGCGCCGCTGCTGGCCGGCAACGACGTGCACTACCACGCGCCCGAACGGCGGCCCTTGCAGGACGTGCTGACCTGCATCCGCCAGCACTGCACCGTGCACGAGGCGGGCTGGCGGCTCGCCGCCAATGCCGAGCGGCATCTGAAGGCGCCAGCCGAGATGGCGCGACTGTTCGCCGAGCATCCGGCGGCGATCGCCCGCACGCTGGAGATCGCCAGCTGCTGCCGCTTCTCGCTGGACGAACTGCGCTACGACTACCCGGTCGATCCGGTGCCCGACGGCCTCAGCCCGCAGCAGCATCTCGAAGCCCTGGCCTGGGCGGGTGCCACCGAACGCTATGGCGGTGCCGTGCCGGAAAAGGTCGCCGGCCTGCTTCGCCACGAACTGGCGCTGATCGGCGAGCTTGGCTACGCGCCCTATTTCCTCACCGTGCACGACATCGTGGCCTTCGCCAAGGGCCGCGGCATCCTCTGCCAGGGGCGCGGCTCGGCGGCCAATTCCGCGGTCTGCTATTGCCTGGGCATCACCGCCGTTGATCCGACCCGCATCGACCTGTTGTTCGAGCGTTTCGTCTCCGCCGAGCGGCGCGAGCCGCCCGACATCGACGTCGATTTCGAGCACGAGCGGCGCGAGGAGGTGATCCAGTATATCTACGCCAAATATGGCCGCGAGCGCGCCGGCATCGCCGCCACCACCATCTGCTATCGGCCGAAAAGCGCCATCCGCGAGGTGGGTAAGGCGTTCGGCCTGTCGCTCGACCAGGTGGCAGCCTTGAGCGGCAACATCTGGGGCTGGGACGAGGCCGATCTCACCTCCGAACGGCTGACCGAACTCGGCCTCGATCCGAATGACGCCGGCTTGCGCCAGGCGATGCAGTTGACGCGCACGCTGATCGGCTTCCCCCGCCACCTGTCGCAGCATGTCGGCGGCTTCGTGATCACGCGAAGTCCATTGTCGCAAGTCGTGCCGATCGAGAACGCGGCGATGGCGGAGCGCACCTTCGTCGAATGGGACAAGGACGATCTCGACGCGCTCGGCATTCTCAAGATCGACGTGCTGGCGCTCGGCATGCTGACCTGCATCGCCAAGGCCTTCGGCCTGATCGAGCGGCACTGGCGCGCGCGCTACGAGCTCGCCACCGTGCCGGCGGAAGACCCGGCGGTCTACGACATGCTCTGCCGCGGCGATTCGCTGGGTGTCTTCCAGGTGGAAAGCCGGGCACAGATGAGCATGCTGCCGCGCCTGAAGCCCCGCAACTTCTATGATCTGGTCATCGAGGTGGCGATCGTGCGCCCCGGCCCGATCCAGGGCAACATGGTGCATCCCTATCTGCGCCGCCGTTCGGGCGAAGAGGCGGTCAGCTATCCCTCGAAGGAACTGGAAGCCGTGCTGGGCAAGACGCTGGGCGTGCCGCTGTTCCAGGAACAGGCCATGCGCATCGCCATCGTCGCCGCCGGCTTCACCGCCTCGGAAGCCGACAAGCTGCGCCGCGCCATGGCCACCTTCCGCAAGACCGGCACCATCCACACCTTCCGCCAGAAGATGGTGGACGGCATGCTGGCGCGCGGCTATCAGCGCGAATTCGCCGAGCGCTGCTTCCAGCAGATCGAGGGCTTCGGCGAATACGGCTTTCCGGAAAGCCATGCCGCCAGCTTCGCCCTGCTGGTCTATGTTTCGGCCTGGCTCAAGCACTATTACCCCGCCGCCTTTGCCGCGGCTTTGCTCAACAGCCAGCCGATGGGCTTCTATGCGCCGGCGCAGATCGTGCGCGACGCCACCGAGCACGGCGTCGAGGTGCGGGCCGCAGATGTCAATCGCTCGGACTGGGACTGCACGCTGGAAGCGACCGACCGGGGGCCGGCGCTGCGGCTTGGCCTCCGGCTGGTCAAGGGCCTGCCGCAGGCGGCGGCGGAGCGGCTGGTGGCGGCGCGCGGGACCGGCTATGCCGACATGCACCAAGTCCGGCGCCGCGCCGGCCTTGGCCAGCCGGCGCTGCAACGCCTGGCGGAGGCCGATTGCTGGCGTTCGCTCGGCCTCGACCGGCGGCAGGCGCTGTGGCAGGTGAAGGGCCTGGGCGCGCACCCCTTGCCGCTGTTCGCCCTCGCTGAGTCTCGCCCGCCCTCGCCCGACGCGGCCGAGGAGCCGACGGCCGCCTTGCCGGCCATGCCGCTTGGCGAGCACGTGGTCGAGGACTACGTCTGGACCCGCTTGTCGCTGAAGCGGCATCCGGTGGCGTTCTTCCGCCCGGCCTTCACTGCCGGCGGCCTCGTCAGCGCCGCCCGGTTCAACGCTGCGACGCGTGGCGCGCGCCTGGCCGTGGCCGGCCTGGTGCTGGTGCGCCAGCGCCCCGGCACGGCCAAGGGCGTGATCTTCGTGACGCTCGAGGACGAGACCGGCATCGCCAACCTGATTGTCCGCCCGCCGGTGTTCGAGCGCCATCGCCGCATCGTGCTGGGCGCCCGCCTGATGGCCGCCTGGGGCCGGGTCGAGCGCGAGGGGCTGGTGGTGCACTTGTTGGTCGAGCGGCTGGTCGACTGGTCGGACCGACTGCGGCTGTTGAAAAGCGAAAGCGACATGCCCGCACCCATCGCCCATGCCGACGAGGTCAGGCGCCCTGGCCGCGATCCGCGCGCGGCGATGCCCAAGGGCCGCAGTTTTCGCTGATGCAGCCTGCTAGACTGCGCCGCCCGCTATGCCCCTGCATCCCGTCTGTCGGAAATTGATCAAAGCCGCCAAGACCGGCTCGGTGTTCGACGCGCGTGATCCGGCCCAGGCCCGCGCCGCGTACGAGGCAAGCGTCGCCGCCCTGGCACCGCCGACGCCGGAACTGGCGCGCATCGAGAACCGCACCATCGCCAGCCACGGCCGGGCGCTCGCCATCCGGCTCTATCGGCCGGTCGCCGGCGCCGGAGGGCGCAGGCTGCCGGGACTCTTGTTCGTGCATGGCGGTGGCTGGGTGTTCGGCAGCCTGGACAGCCACGATGCAATGTGCCGCATCCTGGCGCACGAGGCCCAGGCGCTGGTCCTGGCGCTGGATTATCGCTTGGCGCCCGAGCACAAGCTGCCGGCGGCGCTGGACGACACGCTGACCGCCTGGCGCTGGTTCGCCACCGAGGCAACCGCGCTGAAGGCCGACCCGGCGCGCCTGGCGATTGCCGGCGACAGCGCCGGCGGCAGCATCGCGGCGGCGGCCTGCCAACAATTGCGCGACGCGGGCGATGGCTTGCCGATCTTCCAGCTCTTGCTCTATCCCGGCACCGATTTCAGCGCCTCGGGCGGCTCGCTCAAGCGGTTCGCCACTGGCCATCTGCTGACCGCGGCCGCCATCGCCTGGTTCGCCGAACAATACCTGCCCACGCCCGACGACGCGCTCGATCCCCGTGCCTCGCCGTTGCTGGCCGATACATTCGAGGGGCTGCCGCCCGCCTTCATCCAGACCGCCGAGTACGACCCCTTCCGCGACCAGGGCATCGCCTATGCCGAGCGGCTGGCGGCGGCCGGCGTCGCGGTCGAGCAGAAGTGCTATGCCGGCATGCTGCACGGCTTCGCGCGCATGGGCGGCGTGCTCGACGCCGCCTTCGATGCGCTGGAGGATGCGGCGGCCGCCTTGCGCCAGGCCTTCGCCAGAAAGCGATGACCAAGCCCGACTATCGCCTCAACCGCTGGCGGCTCGTCTACCGCGAGCCGGCGACCGAAGCGCGCTATCGCGAGGCGACGCGTCCGCGCAACCTGGCCGACGCGCAGTCGGCGCTCATCCTGGTCATCCTGATCAATCTGCCCTTCGCCTTGTTGGATATACAGGTCGGCGGACCGTTCCTCGCCGGCTTTCTTGCCGCGCGCTTCGTTGGCGTCACGGCGGTCTTCCCTTATCGGTTCCTGCACGGTCTCGCGGTCAGCGCCGCCACCAGCGTCGCCTTCGTAGGCGCCGTGCTGTTCGACCCGGGCATCGTGGCGTCCGACTTCGGCATCATCTGTGGCCAGGGCGCAGCGCGGCGCGGGCCGTTGCCCGGAGGTCGACGGGCGCTGGCTGCGCGTCAGTATTTCTGCCCCAGCGCGCGACAGAGAAATCGCATCAAGGGAGTGGCATCGGCGAAGGTGTCCGCCACCTGAGCGGCAAAGCCGGCACCGGCGGCGGCGGCCGGCTTCGCCTGCCGCATGGCGAAGAAGCTGACGCGCTTCAGATCCTCGATATGCGGATGCTCCGGCGCGAAGCCTTTCGGCGGCCGTTTCAGCGCGTCGCCGGCAACGCCGCCGAAGGTGGCGACCAGGCGCCGGTCGCGCACGATCTTGTCCCAGCCGCCCACATCCTCCGCAATCGCCGAGCGCACGCGCGCCAAGGCCGCCGCCTCGGGCAGCCAGATGCCGCCGCCAAAGATCACCTCGTCCGGCGCCAGATGCACATAGAAGCCCGGCGCGTGGGCATCGCGGCAGGCGGCGTGGCGAAACTGGCAGGCGGCGTGCTCCTTGTAGGGCCGTTTGTCCTTGGCGAAACGCACGTCGCGGTGGATCCGAAACATCGAGCCGCCATTGGGCCTGGGATCGGCGACGAAATGCGGCGACAGGCGGGCCAGCCGCGGCGCCATCGCCTCGATGAAGGCGACCATCGGCGCCACCACCTCCTCGCGATAGCGCGCCTTGTTGGCCTCGAACCAAGGCCGCTCGTTGTGGTCCGCCAACTCGCGGAAGAAGGCAAAGAACGGCTTGCCGAAACCGCGGAATGCGCTGGCTTCGTCGGCGGGCATGCGGCTAGCGCGTCGGCACCGGCTTGTCGCCGCAATAATCGTAGAAGCCGCGGCCGGTCTTCTGCCCCAGCCAGCCCGCCTCGACATACTTCACCAGCAACGGACATGGGCGGTACTTGCTGTCCGCCAGGCCATCGTGCAGCACCTGCATGATCGACAGGCAGGTATCGAGGCCGATGAAATCGGCGAGCTGCAACGGCCCCATGCGGTGGTGCGCGCCCAACCGCATGGCGGTGTCGATGGCCTCGACGCCGCCCACGCCCTCATAGAGCGTGTAGACCGCCTCGTTCACCATCGGCATCAGGATGCGGTTGACGATGAAAGCCGGGAAGTCCTCGGCCGTGGTCGGCACCTTGCCGAGTTCCAGCACGAGTTCGCGCACCGCTTGGAAGGTGGCCTCGTCGGTGGCGATGCCGCGGATCAGTTCGACCAGCTCCATCATCGGCACCGGGTTCATGAAATGCAGGCCGATGAAGCGGCTCGGCCGGTCGGTCGCGCTGGCCAGCCGGGTGATGGAAATGGAGGAGGTGTTGGTGGCGATGATCGCCTGCGACTTCAGCCGCGGGCAAAGTTCCTTGAAGATCGCCCGCTTGATCTGCTCGTTCTCGCTGGCCGCCTCGACCGCGAGATCGACCTCGGCGAACTCGTCCAGGTTCTTCACCGCTCGGATCCGGCTGAGGGCTTCCTTGCGCTCTTCCGGCGCGATGCGGCCGCGCACCGCCTGGCGTTCCAGGTTGCGGTCGATTAGATCCAGCGCGCGGCCCAATTGGCCGTCGTCGATGTCGTGCAGCGCCACGTCATGCCCGGCCAGCGCGCAGACATGGGCGATGCCGTGCCCCATCTGCCCGGCGCCAACGATACCGATGCTGCGGATCACGGGCTTTCCCCTCGCGCCTCAGGCCGGCGGCAACTTGGCCAGTTCCTGCTCCAGTTCCGGCAAGGCCTTGAACAGATCGGCCACCAAACCATAGTCCGCCACCTGGAAGATCGGCGCCTCCTCGTCCTTGTTGATGGCGACGATCACCTTGCTGTCCTTCATGCCGGCGAGGTGCTGAATGGCGCCGGAAATGCCGACCGCGATGTAGAGCTCTGGCGCCACCACCTTGCCGGTCTGGCCGACCTGGTAGTCGTTCGGCACGAAGCCGGCATCGACCGCCGCCCGGCTGGCGCCGACCGCGGCACCGATCTTGTCGGCGACGGCGTAGATCAGCTTGAAATTGTCGCCCGACTGCATGCCGCGCCCGCCCGAGACCACGATGCGTGCGGCGGTCAGTTCCGGCCGTTCGGATTTCGACAGTTCGTCGGCGACGTGGCGGGAAATTCCGGGATCGGCGGCGCCGGCAACCGTCTCGACCGGCGCCTTGCCGCCGGTCGCCGCCTTGGCGAAGGTGGTGGTGCGGACGGTGATGACTTTCAGCTTGTCGCTTGACTGCACCGTCGCCATGGCGTTGCCGGCATAGATCGGCCGCACGAAAGTGTCTGCCGAGACCACTTCGACGATGTCGGAGATCTGGCTGACATCGGCCAACGCGGCAACTCGCGGCAGATAGTTCTTGCCGGTGGTGTTGGCCACCGCCAGCACGGCCGCGTAGTCCTTCGCCAGCCCGCCGACCAGGGCCGCCATCGGCTCGGCCAGGAAATTCCTGTACTGCGCCGCGTCGGCCAGCAGCACCTTGGCGACGCCCTCGATCGTCGCGGCCGTCTCGGCCACGCTGCGACAATCGCTGCCGGCGACCAGCAGATGCACATCCTTGTCGATCTTGCCCGCCGCCGTCACCAGCGAGAGCGTGCCGGGTTTCAGGTCCTTGTTGTCGTGGTCCGCGATCGCCAGCACCGGCATCAGATGATCCCCACTTCATTCCTGAGCTTGTCAACAAGCTCGCCGACCGTCTTGACCTTGACGCCCGATTGCCGCTTGGGCGGCTCCACCACCTTGAGCGTCTTGAGCCGCGGCGCCGTGTCGATGCCCAGCGCCTCGGGCGTCTTCTCGTCGATCGGCTTCTTCTTGGCCTTCATGATGTTGGGCAACGACGCATAGCGCGGCTCGTTGAGCCTGAGATCGGTGGTGACGATGGCCGGCAGGTTGAGCTCGACCGTTTGCAGGCCGCCATCCACCTCGCGCGTCACCGCGAGCTTGCCGCTGCTCAGCGCCAGCTTGGACGCGAAGGTCCCTTGCGGCCACTGCAACAGCGCCGCCAGCATCTGGCCGGTCTGATTGCAGTCGTTGTCGATCGCCTGCTTGCCCAGGATGACGAGGCCCGGCTTCTCCTCGGCGCAGAGCGCTTTCAGCAGCTTGGCCACGGTAAGCGGCTCGGCGTCGGTGTCGGTCTTGATTAGGATGCCGCGGTCGGCCCCCATGGCCAGCGCGGTGCGAATGGTCTCCTGCGCCTGTTGCGGCCCGATTGAGACCGCGACAATCTCGGTCGCGGACCCCGCCTCTTTCAGCCGGATCGCCTCCTCGACGGCGATTTCGTCGAACGGGTTCATCGACATCTTGACATTGTTGAGATCGACACCCGTGCCGTCGGCCTTGACGCGGATCTTGACGTTGTAGTCAACCACCCGCTTGATGGGCACCATGATCTTCATTGGATCGCTCCCAACCCGCTCTCGTCCGATCGAACCGCCAAATATTCGGATGACCTGCCGGGTTGGCACCCGTGCGCGGGTCGGCCGGCGGCACGACTTACGCGGCACTGCAACATAGGTGGCCGTTGTCGAACTGTCAACGAAACGAGCAACCGCCCACGCTTCAGGCAGTATCGTTTCGGCGGCCGGTTGCCGCAGCGCAGCATGCGGCGCTGACGGCCCGCGGCGGCCGGTGCCGCCGACCCGCTAGCGATTGCCGCCCGGCACCCACAGCACGTCTCGCCCGCCCTTGTCGTTGAGATGGCGGCTCAACACGAAGAGATGGTCGGACAATCGGTTGATGAACATCAAGGCTTGCGGATTGACGCGTTCGCTGGCGGCCAGGGCCACCATCTCGCGTTCGCAACGCCGCGCCACGGTGCGCGCCAGATGCAGATAGGCGGCGGCCGGGGTTCCTCCCGGCAGCACGAACGAGTTGAGCGGCGCCAGTTCGCCGTTCATGGCGTCAATCTCGCGTTCCAGCCGCGCCACCTGCGCCGCCACGACACGCAGCGCGCCGCTGCCCTTGCGGCCATCCTCAGGCACGCACAGATCGGCGCCCAGATCGAACAGGTCGTTCTGGATCCGCGCGAGCATCGCGTCGGCCTCGCCCGCGGTGTGCAGACGGGCAAGCCCGATGGTGGCATTGGTCTCGTCGCTGCTGCCGAACGCGGCGATGCGGACGGCGGACTTCGGCACGCGGGTTCCATCGCCCAGGCTGGTCTCGCCGCGGTCGCCGCCCCGTGTGTAGATCTTCGTCAGCGTCACCATCGACTATCGCCCGCTCAACAGGAACAGCAGCAGGATGATGCCAAGTGCCGCGAATTGCAGCAGGACCCTGAGCCGCATCAGCTTGTTGCCGTATTTGCGATTGAACTCGCCGCCACGCGCAAGCCCGATCACGCCGGTGAACAACACCGCCAGCACGGCCAGCAGCGCCACGGCCAAGGCGACCAACAGGAAGCCGCTCATCACCCCTCACTCAAGACGCGCGCGCCGCCGGCACTCTCGTGTCCCGGTTCCGAAATTCGCAGGTCCATGCGGCCATTTCGATGCGAACGTCGCGATCAAAGGGACACCGGCAATCCGACCAATCCGGTGTGCCGTCGGATTTGCGGTTCCTCACCGAGCAGGCCGCCCGAGCCGCAGGAACCGCCAATCCGCCACACTAGCTCGCCTTGTCGACCGCGTTCCAATAGCGTCGATTGAGCTGCCAGAGCGCGCGGTCGTGGTGCTGGCGAAGGCAGGCGCGGAAGCTGAAGCGCGGGTCGGCGGCGGTCTCGGCCTGGCATTGCGCCAGCATGGCCTCCGCCTGTCGGCGACCGCTTTCCACCAGACGTGCCGGCGCCCCGCCGAGCGTCTCGCGCCATAGGCTCTGCCGCGCCGCCGCCTCGCCAAGCGCCTCCGGCAGCAGCGTAACGTAGCGGGCCACCAGGCGCGCCGCGTCGGCCGGCGGGCCCGCCTCGTCCACCAGGCGCTGGCCGATGACGCGGTTGCCGCCCAGCGCCAGGGCGATTTCCTGCGCGCTATGCGGCCGTCGATGCTGGGGTTGCGCCAGCGGCAACAGCGCCGCACGTTCGCCGACCGTGACCGCGATGCGTTGCGCGCCCGGCGCCTGCAACAGATCTGCCGGCAGGCTGACCTCGACCGCGGCGTAGCCGCATTGCGAATGGAAACGGGCAAGCGCGGTCGGCAGCCGCTCGCGGCGACCGTCGGCGAAGTGCAGGATAAGGGCAATGTCCGCGCCGGCTGCCGCCAGATAGGGGTGGTTGTGGCTGGGTCCCTGCCGGCCGGGCTCCAGGCAGAACGCGGAAAGCTCGGCCCGGCATTGCCCAGCCTCGCAAACCAGCGCCTGCTCGCCCAAGGTCGGCAGGACAGCCAGCACTTGCGGCGCGGCCAAGGCGGCTTGGCTTGCCAGAAAGGCGGCGGCGAGCGTCATGAGCGTGAGCGAACGGGAAAGGCGCATGCGCGGCCTCCTGAGCTGCGGCCGGCTCCCCTGCCAGCACTGCCGGGGCCAGACCGATTGGCGCCCGTGGTTGCCCAGAGGCCCGTCCGCATGCTTTCACCAGCCGACCGCAGGGTCAACCGCGACCGGCCTGCCGGCCTTGGCAAGGAAATCGCCCGCGCCGGTGACTGCGGTCACTGCGCCGCCGCGGGCGCGGGGCCATGTTGTGGACCGTGAGGATTG
This sequence comes from Alphaproteobacteria bacterium, assembly GCA_016869175.1. GTDB lineage: Bacteria > Pseudomonadota > Alphaproteobacteria > VGEV01. The sequence goes on along the minus strand of VGEV01000067.1, from coordinate 7,163 downwards.
GTCGTCCATCCCCCCCTCACACGGCCGATCGCACGATGCGAAGATGCTGTCCGGCCCCCTACACCGGACAGTCGCACTGGTGACCCCCCGATCAGCCACCAGTGTTTCAGAAGCCCGGCCGTCCCCCCAAGCGGCTGTGCTTCGCCTTTTCTGGCGGTACGGCTCGACAACAAGGCCCGATGCAACTAAGATAAGACCATGATGACGGCGACCCATAGCCGGAACGCGGGGCGAATTAGCCGCCCGGCCATCGTCGATGGCCGGGTTTGGGCGATTCGTTTCGTCACCCCGCTTGAGGTCTATCCGTCATGTCGAACACCGCTCTATTAACCGATCTTCCCCCGCAGCGACGTTTCCAGGTGCAGGCCATGGCCGAACCTTCGGTTCTGTCGCGCATCATCGAGCAGTTCGCCCTGCGTAACTTGGTGCCTTGTCAAGTCGATTGTCGGCTGGAGCGATCCTGCGCGCCCAGCTTGGCGATCGATGTGCGCGTGCGCGGCCTCAGCGATCAGGAGGCGGCGCACGTGGCGCGCCGACTGGGGCAGTTCCCGATGGTGCTGGGCGTGCAACTGAGCCAGGCGGCCGATTGACGGGCTGTGACGGCGGTCGCTCGACCGCTCGAATGGCGGCCCCAGATACGTGTTTGGCGAGGCCAAACCCGTTCGGTCGGACGACCGAGCGAGGCGCCTGGGCTGGGGTTGGGACCAAGGCTGGAAGGGGCGCGACCATGGTGCTGCAAACGTTGCTGGGCGAGCGCGACCGGTTGGACTACCAAATCCGCAAGCTCGACCGCCTGTTCGAAGCGTGCCGTGCCGGCGATCTCGACGACTTGGTCGCGCCGGAGGATCTGTTCGCGGAACTGCTGGGCCGCGCTCGCGAACTGGGTGTGGCGCCGCCACCGCTGCCGGCATCCGGCTGAAGCGTTCCTAACGCGATCTCGCCAGCGCCAACACCTCCGCCGGCTGCAAGCCGGTCCGACGCAAGGCTTCGATCGCCGCCGCGCCGTCGCGTTTCGACAGCCGCGCGCCGTGGGCATTCGACAAGAGCCGATGATGGCGATAGCGCGGAGTCGGCAGGCCCAGCAGGGACTGCAAGAGGCAGTGCACATGAGTTGCCGGCAGCAAATCCTCGCCGCGTGTGACCAGGCTGATGCCCTGCAAGGCGTCGTCCACCACGACCGCCAGGTGATAGCTGGCCGGCAATTCCTTGCGCGCCAGCGCCACGTCGCCGAACCGTTCGGGCTGCAGCGCGAAGCGGCCGCGTTCCTCGTCGACGAAGCCAGGCGCGCGGCCCGCCAGCGCCGCCGCCTTGGCGCAGTCGAGGCGTAGCGCGTAGCTCTCGCCGCCGGCCACTCGAAGCCGGCGCTCCGCCGCCGAAAGGCCGCGACAGATCCCGGGATAGTGCGGCCCTTCCGGGCCTTGCGGCGCGCCGGCGCTGGCCCGGATTTCCTCGGCGATGCGACGGCGGCTGCAAAAGCAGGGATACAGCACGCCAAGTGCCTGCAGCCGGTCGAGCGCCGCCCGGTAGTCGGCCAGGTGCTGCGATTGCCGGCGCACGGCTGCGTCGCCGGCAAGGCCGAGCCAGGCCAGATCGTCCAGGATCGCGGCCTCGTATTCCGGCCGGCAGCGGCCGAAATCGAGATCCTCGATCCGCACCAGATAGCGGCTGCCGGCCGCCCGCGCCAGATCGCGCGCGAAGGCGGCCGCGAAGACATGGCCCAGATGCAGCCGACCGGTCGGGCTCGGCGCGAAACGCGTGACGACGGCGTCCATCCCCGGGCAAACTAGCATGCCATGGCCACGACACAGGACTTGCGGGGCTTCCGTGCGCTGGCGCGGCGCGACGGCGACTTCCGCCGAGTGCTGCGGCTCTACGGCCCGCCGCCCGAGCGCCGCCGCCCGCCGGGCTTCGGCACGCTGTTGCGCATCCTGGTGGCGCAACAGATCTCCACCGCCGCGGCCGACGGCATTTGGCGGCGCCTGGAGATCGGCATAACGCCGTTGAACCCGGAGCGCGTGCTGGCGTTCGACATCCAGGGCTTGCGCGGCTTCGGTTTGAGTCTAGGCAAGGCGCGCTACGCGCAGGCCATCGCGCAGGCCTTGCTGGACGGCACGCTCGATCTCGAGGCGGTGGCGACGGCGGACGACGAGGCCGCGATCGCCCTGCTGACCGAGGTCAAGGGCATCGGGCGCTGGAGCGCCGAGCTCTACCTCTTGATCGCGCTTGCACGGCCGGATGTCTGGCCGGCCGCCGATCTCGCATTGATGACCGCGGCTCAGCGCCTGAAAGCCCTGCCGTTGCGGCCGGATACCAAGGCAATGACGGCGATGGCGGAAGCATGGCGGCCCTGGCGCGCGCATGCCGCCCGGTTGCTCTGGCACTATTATCGGCACGAGGCCGCCAGGCCCGACCAGCCTGGCTAAGGCCAGGCCGGCGGGTTACGAGTAGAAGATGAATGCCATTCCCCGCCTCGACGGACCACGCCAGCCGACGGCCGACGGCCGCCCGGCGCGCAAGCTGGTGGTGCTGCTGCACGGCTATGGCGCCGACGGCAGCGACCTGATCGGCCTCGCGCCCTATCTCGCGCGCGGCCTGCCGCAGGCGGCGTTCGTCAGCCCGGACGCACCCGAACCCATTCCTGGCCAGCCGATGGGCCGGCAGTGGTGGGGCATTCGCAGTTTCAGTCCGGAGGAGCGGCTGGCGGGCGCCCGCAAGGCCGCGCCCATTCTCGATCGCTTCCTGGACGAGGAACTGGCCCGTCATCGCCTGGCGCCCCGCGACGTCGCGCTGCTCGGGTTCAGCCAGGGCACCATGATGGCGCTGCATGTCGGCCTGCGCCGGCCGGAACCGTTCGCTGCCATTGTCGGCCTGTCCGGCGCGCTGGTCGCGCCCGAACTGCTGCCGGCGGAGCTGCGCGTTCGTCCGCCCATCCTGCTGGTGCATGGCGACAGCGACGAATTGTTGCCGGTCGCCTCGCTGTTCGACGCGCTGGCGGGCCTCGGCAAGGCGGCAGTACCAGCCACCTGGCACATCAGCGCCGACACCGCGCATTCGATCGCCGCCGACGGCCTGGAACTCGCCATCGACTTTGTGGCCCGCGCCTTCGCCGGCGGGTTGTGAGGGGCAGGGGAGAGGATAATGGCCAAGATCGATGTTGCCGCGGCGCCCGAACGGAGCGGTTGCCGCTATCCGGCGCCATTCGATGTGCCTTGCCGGGCGCGCGCCTGGAAGTCGCTCGGCGATGCAGCGGGGCTGACCCAGTTCGGGGTCAACCTTTGCACGCTGCCGCCCGGCGCCTGGTCGAGCCAGCGGCACTGGCACGAGCGCGAGGACGAGTTCGTCTATGTGCTGACGGGCGAACTGGTGCTGGTGACCGACGCCGGCGAGGAAATCTTGCGGGCCGGCGATTGTGCCGGCTTCAAGGCCGGCACTCGCGATGGCCATTGCCTGCGCAATCGCGGCGACCTCGTCGCCACGTTTCTTGCCATCGGCAGCCGCGACGCGGCCGACAGCGGCAGCTATTCGGACATCGACCTGCGCTTCACGCCGCAAGGCTTCACGCGCAAGGACGGCACGCCCTATTAGCCGTCGTCACCCACCTGGAATGGTCGGTCCTGGCCGAGCGAGAAATCGTTGCCGGCGCGGTCCTGGCCCCGCACCAGATAGATCGGCCTGAGCGCCATGTTCTGCTTGATTCCGGCACTACCGCCGGGGAAGGCGATGCTGCGGTCGTAGAGCGAGGTGGCCGGCATGTAGCGGCTGGCGAAACCGGCCCGCCGCTGGTCCGAGCGGTTGGGCCGCGAGCCGTGCAGCATGTAGACGTCGTGAATGGACAGCTGGCCAGCTTCCAGCTCCACGTCGACCGCCCGGCCCTCGTCGAAACGCGCGTCGTCCACCACCTGGTTGATCGCCAGCGCCGGCCGTTCGTCCAGGCGATGGTGATAGATCGACTGCGTGCGGTGCGAGCCGGGGATCACCCTGAGGCAGCCGTTCTCGCGGCGCGAGGCATCGAGCGCCAGCCACACCGTGACGCTGGCCAGCGGCCGGATCGGCCAGTATTGGCCATCCTGGTGCCAGGGCACTTCCAGTCCATGCCCGGCCGGCTTGCAGAACACATGGCTGCCCCACAGCACGATGTCGGGACCGATGAGCTGCTCGACCAGATCGAGGATCTCGGGATCGCGCGCGTGATCGAGAAAGGCCGCATCGGTCGGCCGGGCGGCCACGCCGCCGCCCCAGCGCAGCACCAGATGTTCGGGCCGGCGGCCGGGGTTCTCGGCGATCAGTCGTTCGAGCAGGGCGCGCATCGCCGCCAGCCGCGCCGCCGGCACGCGGTAACGGGGCACGATATAGCCCTGCTCGCGATAGCGCGCGACTTCTTCGGGCGAAAGCCGGTCAGCCGCCATCGGCCATCCTCCGCAGGGCGAGAGCGGCCAGCAAAGTGCAATTTCCTGCCCGCTTTTCTCAGCGGTGGGGATTGTGACGGCTGTCGCGGACCTTTCCGCGACATCCTGTGGCGCCACTTCCCTGTCATACCGCCTGTGGTAAACTGCACCGACAATCGCAACGGACGCCGTCGCGCGCGGCGACCGACGTGGAGGAACGTGCCCCGGCAGCGTTCGAGGAACGGCGGATGGGACCATCGCCCGAATCGTGCCCGGCCTTGGTGCTGAACGCGGATTATCGCCCGCTCAGCTATTACCCGTTGTCGCTTTGGCATTGGCAGGACGTGGTCAAGGCGGTGTTCCTCGACCGCGTCAATGTGGTCTCGGAATACGACCAGGTGATCCGCTCGCCCGGCCTTGCGATGCGGCTGCCGAGCGTGATCTCGCTCAAGCGCTATATCCAGCCGGCCCGTTATCCGGCGTTCACCCGTTTCAACTTGTTCCTGCGCGATCTGTTCACCTGCCAGTATTGCGGCGAACGCGGCTCGACCGCCGACCTGACCTTCGACCATGTGCTGCCGAAGAGCCGTGGCGGCCGCACCACCTGGGAGAACGTGGTCACCGCCTGCGCCTGCTGCAACCTGGAAAAGGGCGGCCGTACGCCGCGCGAAAGCCACATGCATCCGCTGGGCCGGCCCTACCGCCCGACGGTCTATGAACTGCGCGACAACGGCCGGACTTTTCCGCCCAACTACCTGCACGAAAGCTGGCGCGACTACCTCTACTGGGACGCGGTGCTGGAGCCTTAGAGCCGTTCCGACAGCCAGATCGCGGCCCGCGTGCCGGCGCCCGCCGCGCGGCGGAACAGCGCATAGCCCGGCAGTTCGGCAGCGCCATGCTCCAGCGCGATATCGCGGTGGCGCAGTTCCTCGGCGCGGAATTCCAGCAGCAAGGCTTTCAGTTCTGCTTCCCCGGCCGGCAGCCGTTCGGCCTGCCGGGCATAGTGCCGGTCGATCGCCTGCTCGACGCCGACGGTCAGCGCCATCGCCGCCCGTTCCGAGACCAGCGCGCTGCCGGCGCCGGCCAAGAAGCCGACCGCCCGCCACAGGGGATGCAGCAGGGTCGGCCGCACCCGTCGCTCCGCCAGCAGGCGCTCGAAGGCGGCGAGATGGGCCGCTTCGGCTTCCGCCATGCGTGCAATGACCGCCCCGCTGGGCCGTCCGCGCAGGATGGCAAGCTGGCCGCGATAGATTTGCCGGGCGCCGTATTCGCCTGCGTGATCGACCCGGACGAGCCGCTCCAGTTCCCGCCGCTCGCTGGCATCGCCGGGCAGACGGCAGGCCGGTCGCCGGCGGCGGCTCATCGTGGCCAACTCCGCCAGGCGGCGAAGCCGGCGAAGCTGCCCAGGACGAGCGTTGCCGGCACGTTCCAGCCGGCCATCGACAGGCCCAGGAACGACCACGCCACCTCATCGCAGCGCACGATCGGCGCCTGCTGGATCAGCCGGCGCATTTCCTCGAAGCTGGTCGCGCCGGCGGCGCCCGAGCAGCCGCTGAGACCCTGCCACCAATGCTGTTCGACCCCGACATGGAACAGCGCGATGCCGGTGTTGCCGAGCAGGGCAAGTCCGGCCAGCGCCAGCAGATACGGCCGCCCCGGCGCCCAGGCGAACGCCGCCAGGCCAAGCACCAGCGCCGCCAGGTAGGGCACGCGCTGATACAGGCACAGCACGCAAGGCGGCAGGCCGAAGGCGTATTGCGAGACCAGCGCGAAGCCGAGCGCGCCGGCGCTGGCCAGCGCCAGCAGCAAGGCGGCAAGGCGGGGACGGGCGAGTGGCATGCCGCCCATATAGCCTATCTAGAAGACGTAGCGTACCGCCACGAAGCCGCCCACCAGCGCCACCACGAACACTACGCCCAGCACGTCGAGCCATTTCTCGATGAACGCGCGGATCGGCTCGCCGAAGCGCCAGAGCAGCGCCGCCAGCAGATAGAAGCGGGCCCCCCGGGTGACGATGGAGGCCAGGACGAAGACCAGCAGGTCGAACTGCGCGGCGCCGCTGGCGATGGTGACGAGCTTGTAGGGGATGGGTGTCAGGCCCTTGATCAGGATGATCCACAAGCCCCACTCGGCATAGGCCGTGCGGTATTGCGCCAGGCCCTCTTCCAGGCCGTAGGCTTGCAGCAGCCACAGGCCGACCGTTTCCAGCAGGTAATAGCCGATGGCGTAGCCGGCGAGCCCGCCCAGCACCGAGGAAACCGTGCAGACGGCGGCGATCAGGAAGGCCTTGGCGCGCTGCGCCAGCACCAGCGGCACCAGCACCACATCGGGCGGAATGGGAAAGAACGAACTCTCGGAAAACGACACCACGGCCATCGCCCGCACCGCGTCGGGCCGCGCTGCCAGCCGCATGGTCCAATTGTAGAGTCCGCGGAACATGCTTCCCCGCCCGTGGGCTGTCACCGGCCGCTTCATTGCCGGCCGACCGGCCCCATGCCATACCGAACCACCATCAGCGATAACCGTTAATCCTTCGCCATGCACCTGCTGCACGTTTTCCCCAGTTTCGAGGTCGGCGGCGCGCAGGTCCGTCTGGCGCGGCTGATGAACGACTTCGGCCGGCGCTACCGGCACAGCGTGCTGGCCATGGATGGAGTGGACCCCTTTTGTGGGACCACGATGAGGCCTTTCTAAGGTGGAGCCGCGCTTTCCCCTGTCATCCTTTCATGCTGCCAGTTGCTGTTGCGGCGGCTGTGGGCATGTGGGCGACGCGCCAGC
>VGEV01000066.1 GCA_016869175.1 Alphaproteobacteria bacterium | reverse complement strand
CACGCCACCGCAGACCAAATAGCCCCCGCCACAGCACCCAATCCGCAGGCTGGGCCGCAGGCCATGCCCTCATCGGCGATGCTTCGTCGTCAATGATGGGGTTCTTCGAGGCGTCCGTGGTGCACGACCGCAAGCTGGCCGAACAATGGCAGCAACAGCAATTCGCCGAACTGCAGGCGTCGCGCGAGCAAATGCACGAGCAGGCGAGCGAACTCGCCCAGCTGGCGGAAGAGAACGCGGAGCAACCCAGCCAGGCGGAAGCCGCCAACCGCGCCAAGTCGCAGTTTCTGGCCATGATCAGCCACGAAATCCGCACGCCGATGAACGGTGTCATGGGGATGAACGGCCTGCTGCTCGGCACCAGCCTTACCGCGGAACAGCGTGGCTTCGCCGAGACGGCACGCGACTCGGCCGAGGCCATGCTGGCGATCATCAACGACATCCTGGATTTTTCGAAGCTGGAGGCCGGCAAGCTGGAACTGGAGCCTCTCGACTTCGAACTGCCGGCCCTGTTGGACTCGGTGGTCGGCCTGCTGGCGCCGAAAGCCTCGCTGAAGAACGTCGAGACGAAGATCGAGCTGCCGGACGACCTTCCGGCGCTGCACGCCGATCCGGGCCGGCTGCGCCAAGTGCTGTTCAACCTGGTCGGCAACGCCATCAAGTTCACCCAGCAGGGCAGCGTGACGGTGCGGCCACTTGGCGGCCGGAGACCAGCCCGCCGCGGTTGCGCCTGGAAGTCGCCGACACCGGCATCGGCATCGCGCCGGAAGCGAGGGCGCAACTCTTCCAGCCTTTCGTCCAGGCCGACGGCACCATCGCACGGCGCTATGGCGGCACCGGCCTAGGCCTCGCCATCTGCCGTCAGATGGCGGAGTTGATGCAGGGCGAGATCGGCGTCGACAGCGAGCCCGGCAAGGGCAGCACCTTCTGGTTCGAGTTTCCTTGCGAGATCGCCAGGGGACCGACGTTGGACGAAGCCGGCGAAGCCGAAGCCCCCGAATACGGCCTGCGACGCATCCTGGTGGCCGAGGACAACCGGATCAATCAGCTCGTGGTCACCGCCATCCTGCAGCGCGACGGCCACCATGTGGACGTGGTGGCCGACGGCCAGGAAGCCGTGGCCGCCGTACTGCGCGCGCCCTACGACCTTGTGCTGATGGATGTGCAGATGCCGGAAATGGACGGCCCCAGCGCCACCCGCGCCATCCGCAAGCTGCCGGGCTCGGTCGTCACCATTCCCATCATCGCCATGACCCCCAACGCCATGCCGGGCGACCGCGAGAGCTATTTGGCGGCCGGCATGAACGACTATGTCGGCAAGCCGATCGACAGGGTGAAACTGCGCCAAGCGATCGCGCGCGCGGCGGGGGCGGCCAGCGCCGGCGCGGACGAACCGGAGGCGACGACGGCGCCCGCCGTTCCCTCCGCAGCCAGCGCCGAGGCCGCCGGGCGCGACTTCGCGGCCCTGTTCGCCGCCCTCGACACCGCGCCCGCGGCCTGAGCGGTCAGCCCGGCGGCGGCGCCACCGCGCCTTCGAAGGCGGGCTTGCCGGCGAGCAGGCCCGCTTCGCGGAACACCTCGACCGCCAGGTCGAACTGCGCCCGCTCGATCTCCACCGGTCCCTGCCAGTTGCCGAGCTTCTGATAGGCGGCGATGCAGCGGGTGAGTGCCGCCCGGCCGATGCCGGGGAAATAACCCTGCTCCTTGCCGGCGATCTCCTCGGCCGGGGCGCTGGCCACAAAGGCGCGGGCCTTGCGATAGGCGCGCATGAAGGCCTTGGCCATGTCACTGGCAAGCCACGTCCGGTTGGCGGCCAGACTGCTGAAGGCGACCGGGCCGAACTGCAGGCCCACCTGCCCGACGATGTGGCCGACCTTGTCGTCCTCCAATTGCTGCGGCGCCGGCCCTTGCAGGTGGACGAAATCCGCCTCGCCGGTGCGGAAGGCCTTTTCCATCGCTTCCGTGTCGCCCTTGTCGACGAGCACGACCGCCGCCGGATCGACGCCGGCGCGGCGCGCGACGTATTTGAACATCGCCATCGGCTGACCGCCGTGGTCGACGATGACGCGCCGGCCGGCGAGCTTGTTCCAGGCAAACGCCGGATCGGCCTGTCGGGCGGTCAGAAAAAAGCCATCGCGCTGGTTGACCGTGGCGAAATGCGCGAACGGCGGGGTCTCGCCCTTCAGCAGCAGCGCGAAACTGCGCGAGACCGCCGACTGGCCAAGCTGCACCGAGCCGTCTTTCAGCGCATCGGTCAACTGGCGGGCGGCGGTCTGCTGGCTGAACTCCGCCTCCAGCCCCTCCGCCGCCAGGAAGCCGCCGGCGGCGGTGGCGATCAATGGGCTGTAGAACGCCGAGAACCGCGAAAACATGATGAAAATCTTGGCCATTGGCTTCTCTCAGGTCCCGACTACTCCGCCGCCCGCCGCCCGGACAGCTTGGCCGTAAGGCGCGGCAACACCTGCAGCGCCATCAACTCCATCGAGCGCCGCCAGAGCGCCCGGTTGTCCCAGTCGTGCCCCGCCAACAGCAGCGTGCCGAATGGCCCGGTTTCCTCGACCAGCGCCGCCAGTTGCTCGACGACCTGGCTGACGTTGCCGGCGATCGTCAGGCCGCGCTTGACGTTGTCCATGCCGACCTCGGCGTCGGACAGGGCAAGGTCCGGCTTGATCATGTGCAGCGCGCCGCGCTGCTGAAAGCTGTTGACGAAGTAGGTGTAGTAGTAGGACAGGCCGTTCGCCGGGTCGGCCAGATAGTCCTCCGCCTCGGCCTGGCTGTCGCCGACCAGCACGCTGCGCGACACCCGCCAGATCGCCGGATCGGGCCGCCGGCCGGCCGCCTCGCAGCCGGCGGCATACATCTCCCAGTGGCCTTTCAGGTAGCGCTGGTGAAAGAAATTGCCGGAGATCGGAAGCCAGCCGCGCTGTCCGGCCAGCTTGGCGCTGGATGAATTGGGCGTCACCAGCGACAGCGCGATCGGCGGATGCGGCCGCTGGTAGGGCTTGCTCATATAGCCCACCTTGTAGCGCGGCCAGATGTTGTCCTTGAGCGAGATCTGCCAGTACTTGCCGGCGATCTCGTAGGGCGGGTCGCTCTGCCACAGCTTCAGGATCATGTCGATCGATTCGAGCATCATCTGCGGCCGTTCGGCGGCACTGGCCACCTTGAACATCTCGATGTCGCTGACCAGCCCCCCCGGCCCGATGCCGAACAAGAAGCGGCCCTTGGCCAGGTGGTCGAACATCGAGACATAGGCGGCGACCGTGGCCGGATGGAGCTGCGGAAGATTGACCACCGCCGTGCCGAACTTGATCTGGCGGGTCTCGCGGATCAGCGTCGCCAGGAAGATGAGCGGCGAGGACACCTGCTCCGACAGCGAGGTGAAATGCTCGCCGCACCAGGCTTCCGCATAGCCCAGCCGGTCGGCCAGCACGACCGATTCCAGATCCTCCTCCAGCACCGTTTGGAAATCGCGGGCCGGATCGTGCATGGGCATCATGAACGTGCCAAGCTGCATGGCTGCTCCTGTCTGGACGGCGCGGCGACTATAGGAACGCCGCCGGGCCGGGGCAATTGAGCCCTGCGGCGCGTCAGCGTTGCGCTCGCCCCGGCCCGTCGGGGGGCGCCAGCAGCGGATGCGTGAGGGCCTCATGCCGGGAGGCCGCCAGCGTCGGCGAAACCGCCGGCAACAGCCGCCCGAGCGCCAGCACCAGGATCCACACCGAAAGCGCGGCGAACACCACATCGCTGAGGAAATGCGCGCCGGCGGCAAGCCGGGCGATGGCGGTCAGCGCGGTCAACCCGAGCGCTGCGCCAATCGCCCAGCGCCGGTGGCGTCGCAATAGCAGGGCGGGCGCCAGCAGGCTCGCCGCCACGGCCACGTCGCTCGATACGAAGCTGCAATTGCGCCGGCATTCGCCGCCGAACGCGAACGCCGGCTGGAAAGCCTGCGTGCCGCCGAACTCGACGACGGCCTTGGGCCGCGGCCGCTGAAAGACTGGCTTGCTCGACAAGTCGGCGACCAGCGGCCCCAGGCTGGCCATGGCCAGCAACGCGAAAAGCCACCTCCGGGGCGAGCCGAAACGGGCCGGCCAGCGCCAAGCGAGGCCGGCCATGATCGCCGCCAGGATCGGCAGCAGGACAAAACCGTCGCGCAACGCGCCATAGAGCGCCAGCAGGTCCGACTGGCCGCCAGCAAAGCGTTGATTGGCCCGGTCGTAGAGCCGCTCGGCCAGCCACAGGTCGATCTCCGGCACCGCCGCGAACAGCAGGCCGGTCAGCACCGTCGCCGTCAGCAGGACGGGCAAGGCCCGCGACCCGCTCAAGGCTTCCCCCTATAGCCGGCGAGCCAGGTCAGGTAGACGGTGCGGCCGCCCTGCCCGAGGGGCTGCGACAGCGGGCGGACCGGTTCGACACTGGCGAAGCGCCCGACGATGTCGGGGCGCTCGCGATAGCGCGCGAGCAACAGCACCGGCCCATCGCCAGCGGACCGGAAGCCGCGCGTCGCCTCGAACTGGTTGCTCGGCCGGCCGTCGCTGTCCCAGACCGTGAGCCGGTCGAGCCGGCCCCGGCCGTAATAGAGCATCAGGGCCGCCACCTGCCGGTCGTCGAGCAGAAGCCGCGCGCCCGGTCGCGTCGCCAACGCCGCGGCGCTTGCCGTCGCCACCTGCTCCCAGCCCCGCACCCGGTCCAACGGATCGCGCTGCCCCGGCAGCCAGCGACTGGCCGCCGTCACCGCCGCCACCTGCAGCAAGAGACCCAGCGCCAGGTCGAGCCCGACCGCCGCCTTGAGCCACGCGCCTCGCCCGCGTCCCAACAACCAGGCCGGCACCAGGATCGCCGCCGCGACGTAGGCGGTAGCAGCCCAGTTGGCATGCGCCCGCGACAGCAGGCTCTGCGTCAGCAGCAGGAGCAACACCGGCAGCGTGAAGGCCAAGAGCAACCGCTCGGCGGGGCCCGCCGCTTCGCCGCGAGCCAGGCGCCACAGCCGCCAGAGCAGCACCGCCAGCGGCAGCGGCCCGAAGACCGCGAACTGCGAAGCCGCGAAGGCGGCCAGCCGGTCGGGATGCAGCAGGCTACCCGACCAGCCGATATTGGCCGCCGTGTGGCCGAAGGTGGCAAAGCCATGCGTTACGTTCCAGGCCAGGTTGGGGGCCAGGATGGCCAGGGCCAAGGCCAGCGCCAACAGGCCCGCCTGGGACCAGGCCGCCCGGCGCGCTGCGGGCGCCACCACCAGGTGCAAGACCACCGACAACAGGAAATAGCCCATGGCGTATTTGCTGAGCAGGCCCAGGCCGAGCGCCAGCCCGAGCGGCCAGGCGGTCGCAAGACCGGGTCGCTCCACGAACCGCACATAGCACCACAGCGCCGCCGCCCAGCAAGCCAGCAGCGGCGCATCGGTCGTCATCACCGACGCCGAGAGGGCCACGCCCGGCAACGACGCGTAGGCCGCCGCCGACCAGGCGGCGACCCGGGCGTCGAACAGCCGCCGAGCCGCCAGGAAGACGAAGACCGCGGCCAGCACATGCAGCAGCGCCGGAGGCGTGCGGATGCAACCTTCGCCGTCGCCACACCAGGCCGTCGCCGCGCTGATCGCCCAGGCAATCAGCGGCGGCTTGGAGAAGTAGCCGAATGCCAGGTCGCGCGACCAGGTCCAGTACTGCGCCTCCTCGGCATCCAATTCCAGCGGGCTCAACCAAACCGTCAACAGTCGCAGCACGGTCAAGCCGAACACGAACAGCAAGGCCAGCACGGTCGCCCGCCTGGTGCCGGCGCCCCGCTCCTGCTCGCTGATCTCCCCGCGCAGCATGCTGTCCGTCAGGCTTTTCGGCGTTGGTTGACAGCCGCGCAAGCCGGCGCTACCGAGCACGCCTGTTGAACGCGGGCGGCCGGATTCGCTTGGCGACCGGCGCCTTCTAACACGGCAAGAGACACCGCGATCAGCGCGAAGTGCATGGAACGGCGCCAACCGACCCGGATACCGGCATGACGGATCGCGCGCTAGGCGCACCCGCCGCCAGCGGTGGCCCCATCCCGCTCGTCTCGGTGGTGGTCCCGGTGCGCAACGAGCAGGACAGTATCGAGCGGCTGATCGGCGAAATCGACATGGCGCTGCGCGCTCTCGCCCATGAACTGATCGTCGTCGACGACGGTTCGAGCGACGGCACGAGGGCGGTGCTCAGCCGTGCCCGGCGCGGCCAGCCCAGCCTGCGCTGCCTCGCGCATGCCGAGAATTGCGGCCAAAGCGCCGCCTTGCGGAGCGGCATCCTGGCGGCGCGCGGCCGGGTGATCGTGACGCTCGACGGCGATGGCCAGAACGACCCGGCCGACATCCCGCGCCTGCTGCAACTGCTGGCGGAGGGCGGCGAACGCCTGGGCATGGTGGCCGGGCAACGGCGGCGCCGGCAGGACGACCCGATCAAACGCCTGGGCTCACGGATCGCCAACGCGGTGCGCGGCTGGCTACTGGCCGACCGCACGCCGGATACCGGCTGCGGCCTCAAGGCGTTCCGGCGCGAGGTCTTCCTGCGGCTGCCGTATTTCGATCACATGCACCGCTTCCTGCCGGCGCTGATCCTGCGCGAGGGCTATGGCCTCAAGCTGATCGACGTCAACCATCGGCCACGCATCGCGGGCCGCTCGAACTATGGCACGTTCGACCGACTTTGGGTTGGCATCGTCGATCTCATGGGGGTCGCCTGGCTGCAGCGCCGGCAACGCCGACCGACTCGCATCGAGGAATGGTAATGAGCTTCGCCAACGAGTCCCTCTGGCTGGCCATCGGTTTCCTGGGCCAGGCGCTGTTCTCGGCCCGCTTCGTCGCGCAATGGCTGGTCAGCGAACGCGCGCGGCAGAGCATCATCCCCACCGCCTTCTGGTATTTCAGTCTGGCGGGCGGCGGCGTGCTGCTGTTCTATGCGATCTACCGGGCGGATCCGGTGTTCATCGTCGGTCAGGCGGCGGGCCTGTTCATCTATCTGCGGAACCTGTTCTTCATCCGCCGGTCGCGCCGCGGAACCGCGGCCTGATCACCGCGGATCAGCGCCGGGGCGGCGCGTAGGCTTGATCGACCAGGTTGCGGCGCGGTTCCGGTTCGGTCTGGCAGACGATCTCGCCCAGGCTGCGATAGCGATAGCTGGCGATTTCCGGCTGCGGCACCTGCGGGGTGCTGACGCAGAGCGGTTCGCCCGAGAGCCAGCGCAACGGGTCGCAGCCATGATCGGTTATCACCGCCGGCAACCAGGAACTGGCGCCGGCTTGGCCGCGCGTGCCGAGTACGCCGCTGTCCCCGGGCCAACCGCCCAGGATCGCTACGACGATCAGGAACAACCGCCTCATGGCAGCGACCCGTGCCTCTCTATGGCCCGCAGCAAAGCACGGCCGATCCTGCCAATTGGTTAACGCCGCGCCGAGAAGTTTCTGTCGCCGCCGTGACGCCGCTCACCCCTGCGCGCCGCCGGGCCATCGTAACAGCCACATGATTGGCGTTAAGGGGTGGCTAACCATGACCAGGACCGAACTCTCCCGTTCCACCACTTGGCGCGCAGCGGCCCGTACCGCGCTGCTCAACGCGCTGATCTGGGGCTTCGCCTGCGGCTGGCTCTATTTGGCTAGCTGAGCCGAGCGCCAGCGGGCGGCGAAAGCCTGGGCGAAGTCGGCCATCCGCCCGGCCAGGATCGCTGCCCGCATGGCGCGCATCAGATATTGATAATATAACAAATTGTGCCAAGTCAGCAAAATGGCGCCCAAGATCTCGTTCGCCTTCACCAGATGGTGCAGATAGGCGCGACTGTGGCTGCGGCAGGCCGGGCAACGGCAATCGGGATCCAGCGGTCCCGGATCGTCGGCATACCGTGCGTTGCGCAGGTTTAGCGGCCCCTCTGGCGTGAACGCTTGGCCGGTCCGCCCCGAACGGGTCGGCAGCACGCAATCGAACAGGTCGATGCCGCGTCCGACCGCGCCCACCAAGTCGTCCGGCCGGCCGACGCCCATCAGATAGCGCGGTCGCGCCCGGGGCAGTTCGGGCAGGGTCGCGTCCAGCACCGCGAGCATGGCCGCCTGCCCCTCGCCGACCGCCAGTCCGCCAACCGCGTAGCCGTCAAAGCCGACAGCGACAAGATGCTGGGCTGACTGCCGGCGCAGGTCTGCGAAGACGCCGCCCTGCACGATGCCGAACAGACCATAGCCCGGCCGTCGGCGGAATGCCGTGCTGCTGCGTTCGGCCCAGCGCTGCGAACGCCGCATCGCCTCCGCCGCCGCCGCCTGGCTGGCCGGGAAGGCGATGCACTCGTCCAGCACTATGCTGATGTCGGCATCCAGCAAGTGCTGGATTTCAATGCTACTTTCCGGCGTCAAGCGCTGCGCGGAACCGTCCAGGTGGGAGCGGAAGGCAACCCCTGTCTCGTCGATCTGCCGCAGCGCCGCCAGCGACATCACCTGGAAGCCGCCGGAATCGGTCAGAATCGGCCCCTGCCAGGCCATGAAGCGATGCAAACCGCCCAGCCTGGCCACCCGTTCGGCCCCTGGCCGCAGCATTAGGTGGTAGGTGTTGGCCAGCAACATCTGGGCGCCGCAATCATGCAGCGCCGCCGGGGTCATGGCCTTGACCGTGCCGGCGGTGCCGACCGGCATGAAGGCGGGGGTCGTCACGGGCCCGTGGGCGGTTTCCAGGCGGCCGGCGCGGGCGGCGCCGTCCTGGGCTTCCAGCGCGAAGCCAAGCATTCGGTCTGTCTAGCGCAAGGCCGCTTCGGGCGACAACAAGCTGGCGTCGCCATAGGAGTAGAAACGATAGCCGGAGGCGATGGCATGGGCATAGGCCGCCTGCATCCGCGCCAGACCGGCGAAGGCCGCTACCAGCATGAACAGGCTGGAACGTGGCAGGTGGAAATTGGTCAACACCAGATCGACGGCACGACAGCGGTAGCCCGGGCGGATGAACAACTCGGTCGCGCCCTGGAATGGCCCGACGCGGCCGGCCTCATCGCGGGCGCTTTCCAAGAGGCGCAACGCCGTCGTGCCCACGGCAACGATCCGGCCACCTGCCTCGCGCGCTCGCTGGATACGTTGGGCGGCTGCCTGCGTGACTAACCCAATTTCCGGCCACAGGCGGCCGCTGTCAAGCTGTGCTTCCGTCAACGGCAGGAAGGTTCCGGCCCCCACGAATAGCGTGACGAACGCGAGGTCGATCCGCCGCTGCTGGAGACGCCCGATCAACTCCTGCGTGAAATGCAGCCCGGCCGTCGGCGCCGCGACCGCGCCCTCGCGCAAAGCAAAAACTGTTTGATAATCAGCCTGATCCGCTGTGTCGCTAACGCGCTGGCAGCGGATATAGGGCGGCAGGGGCATGCGTCCGTAACGCTGCAAGAGCGACCGCAATGCAGGCTCGTCCAGACTGAAGTCGAGCACCACGCTGCGTTCGTCACGCGCCGTGACGGTCGCCGTGAAATCGTCCGCGAAGTCGATGCGGTCGCCCGGTCGCAAGCGCCGCATTGGCTTGGCCAGCGCCCGCCAGCGGCCGGGCGCCAGTGCCGTCAACAAGGTTGCCTCGACCGCCACGTCTCCGCGCCGGCCGAACAACAGGGCCGGCAGCACCTTGGCGTCATTGGCCACCAGCAGATCGCCCGGGCGCAACAGTTCCGGCAAGTCGCGGACCCTGGCGTCCGCCAGGCCGGCCCCCACCAGCAACAGCCGGGCTCTATCGCGCGGGCTCGCTGGCCGGGTGGCGATCAGGCTACGCGGCAGATCGAAATCATATGGCGCCAGCGGGTCGCCCGCCGACGGGGTTCTGCTGACTATTTCTTCTCCACGTCGGCGGCGGCGCGCAGCTTGACGATCTTGTCCGGATCGCTGACCGTGCCGCCTTGGCCGACCCCCTTCTTGATCCGGTCGACCAGATCCATGCCCTCGGTCACTTGGCCCCAAACGGTGTACTGGCCGTCCAGCCATTCCGATGGCGCGAAACAGATGAAGAACTGGCTGTCGGCGGAGTCCGGGTGCTGCGAACGCGCCATCGAGGTGGTCCCGCGCACATGCTTGGCCTTGGAGAATTCCGCCTTCAGTTTCTTGCCCGAACCGCCGGTGCCGGTACCGGTCGGGTCGCCGCCCTGCGCCATGAAGCCGGGAATCACCCGGTGGAACGGCGTGCCGTCATAGAAGCCCTGGCGCGCCAGTTCCTTGATCCGGGCGACGTGATTGGGTGCCAGGTCGGGTCGCATCTCGATCACGACGCGGCCGTGGCTGAGATCCAAGTAGAGTGTGTTTTCCAAGTCCCGTGCCTCCGCGCTGGCGGCTCCACCCGCGATGAACAACAACAATCCGATCAGTAGCTTGCGCATTTTGGCGCCGCCTCCTACTCGGCCGCGGCGGGCTTCACCTCGGAGCGGGCGGTGCGCCCGAAGCGGGCCAGCAAGGCCTGCTCCACCCGAGGCGAAACGAATTTCGAGACATCCCCGCCCAGCCGGGCGATTTCCTTCACCAAGCGCGAAGCGATGAACTGGTAGCGATCGTTCGCCATCAGGAACACGGTCTCGATCGCCGGGTTCAGCCGCACATTCATGCCGACCATCTGAAACTCGTATTCGAAGTCGGACACCGCGCGCAGGCCGCGAATGATCATGGTGGCATTTTGCTGCATGGCAAAATGCATCAGCAGGTTCTCGAACGGCTTGATTTCGACCGTGGCGCTGTTCAGCTCCAGGTGCGTCAGTTCCGCCCGCACCATAGCGACCCGCTCCTCCGTCGTGAACAGCGGTCCCTTGTCGCGGTTGACGGCAACGCCGATCACCAGCTTGTCGACCAGCCGGGTCGCCCGGCTGATGATGTCGAGGTGGCCTTCGGTGATCGGGTCGAAAGTTCCGGGGTATAGGCCGACGCGCTCTCTGCCCATGGCTCGCTCCCGCCGCATGCCGCCCGTACCGACGCCGGTCGGGCGCCATCGCCCGCGCCTAGCCGGTTGTTGCCTCCACGTCCCCTGACCCGCCGCCGTCGGCCGGCGCCGTCCCGGGTTCCTCCAAGCTCTCGCTGAGCCGCGCGACCGAGACCACCCGCTCGGCGTCGGCGCGCTGCAGCACAACACCCACCGTGTTGCGACTGCGAATGCCTATGTCACGAACCGGCAACCGAATCAACCGGCCGGAGCTGCTGACCAGCATGATCTGATCGGTTTCCGCCACCGGCAGCGCCGCCACCACCCGGCTGTTGCGGGCCGCGGTGTCGATGTTGATGATGCCTTGGCCGCCGCGGTTGGTGACCCGGTATTCGTAGGCCGAACTGCGCTTGCCCAGGCCGTTGTCGGTCACCGTCAGCAGGAACTCCTCGGCCGCCGCCAGCGCGTCGGCCCGCTCCGGTCGGGGCGGCGGGCGGCTTTCCTCGCCGGCTGCCTCCTCGCCGCTGCTGCGCCGTTGCCAAGCCGACCAGCGCAAATAGGCCTCGCGCTCCTCGATCGACAAGTCGCTGTGCCTGAGGATGGCCATGGAGACCACCCGGTCTCTGCGCGCCAGCATGCCGCGCACGCCGTCCGAACTGCGCCCCTTGAACACCCGCACGTCGATCACCGGGAAGCGAACGCACTTGCCGCCGCCGGCCGCCAGCAGCACATCGTCGGTCTCGGTGCAGAGCTGCACGCCGACGATGGCGTCGCCCGGCTCGTCCAGCTTCATGGCGATCTTGCCGTTCGAGGGCACGTTGACGAAGTCGTCGAGCGCGTTGCGGCGGACCTTGCCGCTGGCGGTGGCGAACATGACGTTGAGTTCGGCCCAGCGGCTTTCGTCCTGCGGCAGTGGCAGCAGGGTCTGGATGGTCTCGCCGTCCTGTAACGGTAACAGGTTGACCATCGGTCGTCCGCGCGCTTGCGGCGCTCCGGCCGGCAGGCGGTGCACCTTCAGCTTGTAGACCCGCCCCAGCGAACTGAAGAACAGCACCGGAGTGTGGCTGTCCAGCACGAAAAGCTGGCGCACGAAGTCGTCCTCGCGCGTCGCCATGGCGGTGCGGCCCTGTCCGCCGCGGCCTTGCGTGCGATAGGTGCTGACCGGCACGCGCTTGATGTAGCCGGCATGCGTCACCGTGACGACCATGTCCTCACGCGGGATCAGCGCCTCGTCGTCGGCCTCGAATTCCTGCTCTTGGATCTCGGTCAACCGGGGTGTGGCGAAGCGCTCGCGAATCGTCAGCAATTCCTCGCGCACCAGCGCCAACAGGCGCAGCCGGCTGTCCAGCAATTCGAGATAGTCGGTGATCTGCCTGGCCAGCTCGGCGAGCTCGGCGGCGATCTCCTCGCGGCCGAGCCCGGTAAGGCGCTGCAGGCGCAGTTCCAGGATGGCCCGGGCCTGCGTCTCCGAGAGCCGGTAGATGCCGCCGATCACCCGGTGGCCCGGCTCGTCGATCAGTTCGACGATCGCCGCCACCTCGGCCGCCGGCCAGGCCCGCGCCATCAATTCGGCGCGGGCGGCGGCCGGGTCCGGGGCGCCGCGGATGAGCGCGATGACCGCGTCCAGATTGGCCACCGCCACCGCCAGGCCCGCCAGCACATGCGCCCGCTCGCGCGCCTTGGTCAGGCGGTGGCGGGTGCGGCGCACCACGACCTCCTCACGGAACTCCAGGAAGGCGCTGAGCAGGCCCTTCAGGTTGAGCGTTTCCGGCCGACCGCGGTTCAACGCCAGCAGGTTGACGCCAAAACTCGTCTGCAGCGCCGAGTATCGGTAGATCTGGTTCAGCACCACTTCGGCGATGGCATCGCGCTTCAATTCGACCACCACCCTGAGGCCGTGCCGGTCGCTCTCATCGCGGATGTCGGAGATCCCCTCGATGCGCTTGGCCCGCACCTGCTCGGCGATCTTTTCCACCATGCTGGCCTTGTTCACCTGGTAGGGGATCTCGGTGATGACGATGGCCTCGCGGTCCTTGCGCAGGCTCTCGACCGCCGCCCGGCCGCGCACCACCAGGGAACCGCGGCCCAGGTGATAGGCCGAACGAATGCCGACCCGCCCCAGGATGATGGCGCCGGTCGGAAAATCCGGCCCGGGCAGGAAGCGCATGAGCTCGTCGATGCCGAGTTCAGGATTGGCCAGCAGCGCGCAACAGGCGTCGATCACCTCGCCCAGGTTGTGCGTGGGAATGTTGGTTGCCATGCCGACGGCGATGCCGCCAGCGCCGTTGACCAGCAGGTTGGGGAACTCCGCCGGCAGCACCACCGGTTCCTCGGCGGTGCCGTCGTAGTTCGGCTGAAAATCGACCGTGCCCTCGGCGATGTCGGTCAACAGCGCCTCGGCCGGCCTGCCCAGGCGAATCTCGGTATAACGCATGGCCGCCGGCGGGTCGCCATCCATCGAGCCGAAATTGCCCTGGCCATCCAGCAGCGGCAGACGCATGGCGAAGCTCTGCGCCAGCCGCACCATGGCGTCGTAGATCGCCTGGTCGCCGTGCGGATGGTAGCGGCCCATCACATCGCCGACGATACGGGCCGACTTGCGATAGGGCCGCTCGGCGGTATAGCCCGCCTCCTGCATGGCATGAAGGATGCGCCGATGCACCGGCTTCAGGCCGTCGCGGGCATCGGGCAGCGCGCGCGCCACGATCACGCTCATCGCGTAATCGAGGTAGGAACGCTTCATTTCCTCTTCGAGGAATACCGGCGCGATGTTGCGCTCGGGCGCCGGGGGCGCGGCTTCGTCGCTCAATCTATGGCCGTGGCGTTCGGGTGGGACGGCGCGCCGCCCGGGCTGCCCCGGCGAGTCGCCCTGTCGCGGCCAAGTCTAGCACACAGGATGGCGGCGCTAGAACGGGATTTCGTCGTCCAGGTCGTCGGCCCGCGGTCGCCCGCCGCCGGCGCGCGCCGGCTGGCCGCCGCGGGCCGGGGTCACCGCCGGTTCGTATTGCGCGGCCTCGTCGGCCGCGCCCGCCATGCCGCCTTCGCCGCGGCCATCCAGCATGGTCAGTTCGCCCCGGAAGCGGCCCAGCACCACCTCGGTCGAGTAGCGTTCCTGGCCCTGCTGGTCGGTCCATTTGCGGGTCTGCAGCTGTCCTTCGACATAGACCTTGCTGCCCTTGCGCAGATATTGCTGCGCCACCTTGCCCAAATTCTCGTTGAAGATGACCACGCGATGCCACTCGGTGCGCTCCTTGCGCTCGCCGCTGGCGCGGTCGCGCCAGTTCTCGGAGGTGGCGAGCGACAAATGCACGATGGCCTGGCCGTCCTGGGTGTGCCGCACTTCCGGGTCGCGGCCCAGATTGCC
Organism: Alphaproteobacteria bacterium; assembly: GCA_016869175.1. Classification (GTDB taxonomy): domain Bacteria; phylum Pseudomonadota; class Alphaproteobacteria; genus VGEV01. Next base: position 4,301 of record VGEV01000066.1, on the reverse strand, counting down.
CACCAGAATGACCTTGTTCACGCTGCCGGCCATCGCCATCCCCGCCTGCTTGCTTGCCCGCCGACTATAAGACGCAGCGGCCCAGGGCGCCAATCTTCGGCGCACTTGCCGGCGCCGGGTTTTACCGCAATATCGGACTGGCGGCATGCGCCAGGCGCCATGCCGCGATCCAGCGTCAACCGGGGAGCCGCGCCGGGCAGGGCATGCAAAAGAGCATCAGCATTCGCGGCGCGCGCGAACATAACCTGAAGAACGTCGACATCGAGCTGCCGCGCGACCGCCTGGTGGTGATCACCGGCCTGTCCGGCTCGGGCAAGTCGAGCCTCGCCTTCGACACCATCTACGCCGAAGGCCAGCGCCGCTATGTCGAGAGCCTGTCGGCCTATGCCCGGCAGTTCCTGGAATTGATGCAGAAGCCCGACGTCGATCATATCGAGGGTCTGTCGCCCGCCATCTCGATCGAACAGAAGACCACCAGCCGCAACCCCCGTTCGACGGTCGGCACGGTGACCGAGATCTACGACTACATGCGGCTGCTGTGGGCGCGCATCGGCGTGCCCTATTCGCCCGCGACCGGCCTGCCGATCGAGAGCCAGACGGTCAGCCAGATGGTCGACCGGCTGTTGGCCAGGCCCGAGGGCACCCGGCTCTACCTGCTGGCGCCGTTCGTGCGCGGCCGCAAGGGCGAATACCGCAAGGAACTGGCGGAGTTGATGAAACGCGGCTTCACCCGGGTCAAGATCGACGGCCGCTTCCACGAGATCGAGAGCGCTCCCGCACTCGACAAGAACAAGAAGCACGACATCGAAGTGGTGGTGGATCGGCTGGTGATCCGGCCCGACCTGGGCACCCGGCTGGCCGACAGCCTGGAGACGGCGCTGGGCCTAGCCGAGGGCATCGCCATCGCCGAAGCGGCCGATGGCGGCGAGCGCACGATCTTCTCCCAGCGCTTCGCCTGCCCGGTGTCCGGCTTCACCATCGAGGAAATCGAGCCCCGGCTGTTCTCATTCAACAACCCGCATGGCGCCTGCCCCGCCTGCGACGGCCTGGGCAGCCAGCAGCATTTCGCCGCCGGGCTGGTGGTGCCGAACGAGGGTCTGAGCCTGAAGGACGGCGCCGTCGCGCCTTGGGCGAAGTCAACCTCGCCCTACTACGCCCAGACACTAGACAGTTTAGCCAGGCACTTCAAGATGTCTAGCTATCTAGCATGGCGCGACCTGCCCGAACGCGTGCGCACCGCGCTGCTCTACGGCACCGGCGAGGAACCGGTCGAACTGCGCTACGACGACGGACTCAGGAGCTACACGACCAAGAAGCCGTTCGAGGGCATCCTGCCCAACCTGGAACGGCGCTGGCGCGAGACCGACAGCGAATGGGTGCGCGAGGAGCTGTCGCGCTTCCAGGCGGCCAAGCCATGCGAGGCCTGCGAAGGCTTCCGCCTGAAGCCCGAGGCGCTCTGCGTGAAACTGGACGGCCGGCATATCGGCCAGGCCGCCGAACAGTCGATCCTGGAGGCGCGCGCCTGGTTCGCCGCGCTTTCCGCCAAACTCTCCGCCAAACAGGCCGAGATCGCCGGCAGGGTGTTGAAGGAGATCAACGACCGGCTGGGCTTCCTCGTCAATGTTGGTCTCGACTATCTGACGCTGGCGCGCAATTCCGGCACCCTGTCCGGCGGCGAAAGCCAGCGCATCCGGCTGGCCTCGCAGATCGGCTCCGGCCTCTCGGGCGTGCTCTACGTGCTGGACGAGCCCTCGATCGGCCTGCACCAGCGCGACAATGCCCGCCTGCTGGAAACGCTGAAGAACCTGCGCGACCTCGGCAACACGGTGATCGTGGTCGAGCACGACGAGGAGGCCATCCGCGCCGCCGACCACGTGGTCGACATGGGCCCGGGGGCCGGCGAGCATGGCGGCCAGGTGGTGGCGGCGGGCACGCCCGAACAGGTGATGCGCAACCCCGCCAGCCTGACCGGGCAGTATCTTGTCGGCCTGAGACAGATCCCCCTGCCCGCCCAGCGCCGGCGCGGCCATCCTGGACAGCTGCTGACGGTCTGCGGCGCCCGCGGCAACAACCTGGCCGGGGTCGACGCCAGCCTGCCCCTCGGCACGCTCGTCTGCGTCACCGGCGTCTCCGGCAGCGGCAAGTCGACGCTGGTGATCGACACGCTCTATCGCGCGCTCGCCCGCTTCCTGATGGGCGCCAAGGAACAGCCGGCGCCGTTCGAGACCATCGAGGGGCTGCCGCATCTCGACAAGGTGGTCGACATCGACCAGTCGCCCATCGGCCGCACGCCGCGCTCCAACCCCGCCACCTATACCGGCGCCTTCACACCCATCCGCGACTGGTTTGCCGGCTTGCCGGAAGCGCAAGCCCGCGGCTATGCGCCAGGCCGGTTCTCGTTCAACGTCAAGGGCGGGCGCTGCGAAGCCTGTCAGGGCGACGGCCTGATCAAGATCGAGATGCACTTCCTGCCGGACGTCTATGTGCAGTGCGATGCCTGTCAGGGCCGCCGCTATAACCGCGAGACGCTGGAAATACGCTTCCGCGACAAGTCGATCGCCGACGTGCTGGACATGACGGTCGATGAGGGCGCGGCTTTCTTCCGCGCCGTGCCGGCGGTGCGCGAGAAGCTGGACACGCTGCAGCGGGTCGGCCTTGGTTACATCAAGGTTGGCCAGCAGGCCACCACCTTGTCGGGCGGCGAGGCGCAGCGCGTCAAGCTGGCCAAGGAACTGTCGCGTCGCGCCACCGGCCGCACGCTCTACATCCTGGACGAGCCGACCACCGGTCTGCATTTCGAGGACGTGCGGCGGCTGCTGGAGGTGCTGCATGCGCTGGTGGATGCCGGCAACACCGTGGTGGTGATCGAGCACAACCTGGAGGTGATCAAGACCGCCGACTGGCTGATCGACCTGGGCCCCGAGGGCGGCAGCGGCGGCGGCCGCGTGGTTGCGACCGGCACGCCGGAACAGGTGGCGCGCGTAGCAGCCAGCCATACCGCGCGCTATCTGGCGCCGCTGCTGCGCGGCCGGGCCGCCGCACCGCCGCCGGCCGCGACGGCGCGCCGGTCGCGCCGGCCGGCCGCCGCCGGCGACTAGGTTTGACCCCGCCCCTTATCGCTCCGCATCTGGCGCTCTATCGCGAGGTCTGCCAGGACCAGGGCTGGACCTTCGAACTGCTCGACCGCCATTGCGGCCAGCTCGCGCGGATTTCCGTTGGCGACCGCTCATTCGCGGTGGCCGGCGGGCGGGCCTGCGTCTATCCGATCAATGCCGCAAGTGCCGCCGACCTGGCGCGCGACAAGGCGCATGCGCTGACCCTGCTGCGGGCGGCCGGCATCGCCGTGCCGCGCACGGAACTGGTGTTCCTGCGCCCGGCCTACCGGGCCGAACGCGGCCCTGGACACGAACTGGACGATGCCCCGCGTCTTGCCGCCGGGCTCGACTACCCGTTGATCGTCAAGCCGAATGACGGCGCGCGCGGGCATCTGGTGGCGGAAGTGGCCGACGCGGCGGCGCTGACCCGGCAGCTAGCGCGCATCGCCCCGCACTCGCCCATCGCGCAATTGCAGGAACCGCTGACCGGCGAGGAATGGCGGCTGTTCGTGCTGGATGGCCGGGTGCGCTTCGCCTATCGCCGCACGCCGCCGCGACTGCTCGGCGATGGCCGGCAAACGCTTGGCCAACTGCTCGCTGCCTATAATTCCGCGCTTGCCGCCCGCGCGCTGTCGCCGTTGGCCGCCGACACGCCGAGCGTGTTGCGCTCGCTGGCCGCTGCCGGCCTGTCGCAACAGACGGTTCTGGCCGAGGGCGACAGCCTCGCGCTGCCCGGCCGGCGCAACCTGGCGGCGGGCGGCGGCATCGCCGACTACACCGAGAGCATAACAGCGGCCGTCGAAGCCTGGGCCGCCCGCGCCGCCGCCGCCCTCGGCCTAAGGGTTGCCGGCCTCGACCTGTTCGCGCCCGACCTGGCGGGGCCTGCCGGCTTCACCGCGCTCGAACTCAACGCCAACCCCTCGCTGCTGGGCATCGCCCGGGCCGGGCACCAGGAAACTGCGCTGGCCATCCTGGCCGCCGTCTGCCGCGCGACGGTCGCTTCGCACTGTGCCTTGTTCTAGAGTTATTTTGGTTTGAGATTACGCATAACCGGCATGACTGAAGAAGTTCTGGCATTCGGCCGCTGAGAAGGTGTCGAGGATGGCGCCGATTCTGTCCCAGAGCTCCGGGATGGATCGTTCGGCAGCCTTTCGCAGATGTGCTTTGAGCTTGGCGAAGGCCTGCTCGATCGGATTGAAGTCCGGC
>VGEV01000065.1 GCA_016869175.1 Alphaproteobacteria bacterium | reverse complement strand
CCTTCAGCGCCTTCCTCTACCGCTACCGCAACCTGGTCGAGCGCTTCTTCAACAGGGTCAAACACTTCCGAGCCATCGCCACGCGCTACGACAAGCACGACGCCAACTACCTCGCCCTCATCAAGCTCGCCGCATCACGAATCTGGATGCGTGCTTATGAGTCCGTGTCCTAGCGCGGTGTCCGATCAGAGGGAAGCGCGCTCAGCGATCCATCCGATCGGACAACGCGCTAGGATCGGGCGGAGCGGAAGCGGACGATCTCGACGCCGACCGAACGGCAGTCGGGATAGACGTCGAGCTTCTCGGTGCTGACCCTGACCCCTTCGACCTCCGCTCGGGCGAGGCAGAGCGCCACGATCTCCTCGGCCAGCGTCTCTTGCAGCTTGATATGCCGGCCGGACACCAAGGCCGCAATCTCTCTGCGAACGAAATCGTAGTCCAGCACGTCGGCCAGACGGTCGCCGGCAGGCGCCTTGGGCGGCGCCAGGTAGAGATCGACATTGATCAGCACGCGCTGGGTGCGGCCCTGTTCGAAATCATGCACCCCAATGCGGCAATCGAGCGCGAAATCGCGCAGAAAGATGCGTCGGCGTTCGGTCGGCCTCGCGGTCCCGTCGCTGACCCCGTTCATGACGCCTCGCCCTCGAACATCACGTCGCGCAGCTTGCGGTCCAGGTGCTGGCCGCCGTCGACCAGCAATGCTTGCGCGTTGTAGCCAGGGGTTTCCAGCACGAACAGCACCGCCTCGGCCACGTCCCGCGGCGTCGATCCGCGTCGCAGCACGGTACGGTCGTGCACGCGCAGGAAGTTCGCCTCGCTCTGCTTGGCGCTGGGCAGCGTCAGACCCGGGGCGACGGCGACGATGCGCAGATCGGGCGCGTAACTCAAGGCGCAGAACTCGGTCAACGCGGCCAGCGCCAGTTTGCTGGCGGTGTAGGTGTGGAAATCCGGATTCAGGTTCCACAGCTTCTGATCGAGCAGGTTGACCGCCGTGCCCCGCCGCCCAGCCGGCAATTGCCGGGCGAGGTCGCGCATCAGCAAGGCGGGCGCGGTGTAGTTAACCGCATGATGATGCTGCCAGCCGGCGAGCGTGAAGTCGCCGGCACCGTCCAGCACGAAGCGCGAGGCGTTATTGACCAGGGCATCGAGCGGCCCCATCGTTTCGACCGCCGCCGCCGTCAACCGTTCGACCGCCGGCAGGTCGGCCAGGTCACAGCCCAGCGCGCAGGCCCGCCGCCCCCGTCCGCGCAAGTCCGCCGCCAACGCCTCCGCCTGGCGACCCGCCTGGCCGTAATGGATCGCCACGTCCCAGCCATTCTCGGCCAGCACTTCGACGATGGCGCGGCCAATGCGCTTGGCGCCGCCGGTGACAAGAGCAGTCGGCATGGCACGGCAATCTAGCGGCTGGCCGCTTGCCAGGGAAACCGGGCCGCTCAATCACCATGCGGGCGATGTTAAACATGTTTATTCCATACCCGCACAAGTCTTCCGCTCGACGGCGACGGCCATGGTTGTTACAGTATGCGCACGGCACATACCTGAGGGGATGCGGGGTCGAGAAGCGTGTGCCCGGCGAGCGCGACCTGAAGTCGAGCTCCGGGTGGCGTGAATGCGGAACGCCAAGGAGGCTGCCATCGTAACCGGACGAAACACTGCCAGGGCTGCGACCGCGGCCGGTCGCGAAGCGGCGGGCCGGCAGGTAACCCAAGTGCATCACAGTCGCGGCGGACGCGGTTTCTCGCTCGATTGGGACAAGCTGCGGGTGTTTCACACGGTTGCCGGTGCCGGAAGCTTCACGCATGCGGGCGAGGAACTGGGCTTGAGCCAATCCGCCGTCAGCCGACAGGTTGGCGCGCTGGAAGAAGAACTGGGCGTGTCGCTGTTTCATCGCCATGCCCGCGGCCTGGCGCCGACCGAAGAGGGCCACCTGCTCTATCGCACGACCCACGAAGTCTTCGGCAAGCTGTCGCTGGCCCAGGCCTTGTTGACCGACAGCAAGAGCAAGCCGTCGGGCGAATTGCGCGTCACCACGGCGGTCGGCTTCGGCTCGGTCTGGCTCGCGCCACGGCTGAAGGAGTTCGTCGACCTCTATCCGGATATCAAGCTGAGCCTGATATGCGACGACTATGAACGCGACTTGAGCCTGGGGGAAGCCGACGTCGCCATCCGCATGACTGAACCGCAACAGGCGGGCCTGGTGCAAAAGCGGTTGATGACGGTGCATTACCACGTCTATGCGGCGCCCAGTTACATCAAGCGGTTCGGCGCGCCGGCGACGCTGGCGGAGCTCGACGAACACCGCCTGATCATCTACGGCGACGAGGCGCCGCCTTCGTTGCGGGGCGTGAACTGGCTGCTGACCGCGGGTTGCGGCCCCGATGTTCGGCGCAAGCCGGTGCTGCAAATTAACAACGGCTACGGCTTGCTGCAGGCGGTGGAAGCGGGGATGGGAATAGCCAACCTGCCCGCCTATCTGGCGCGCAAGAACCAGAAGCTGACGCAGGTCTTGACGGACATTCACGGTCCCAGCTTCGACACCTTTTTCGTGTACCCGCCGGAATTGCGCAACACCAAGCGTATCAGCGTCTTTCGGGATTTCCTGGTGCACAAGGTGCAGGAAAGCCTGCTTTGACGCCAAGGCATGCGATGGCCGCATGGCTCCAATCCGTCAGCCCATCTTCATACCGCGCCGGTCAGGCGCTACAAATATTTCGTTGGGTATTGCGTTGCAATATCCTCAGCTGCTCCGTTTCGGCGGCGCGGCAGGCCGGTTCCGATCTGATCGGAAGCGGCCGTTTACGTCTCCCAGACGTGAAGCGTCCCTGTTTGACTAGCCGGGCCTTCAGGCCCGGCATTTTTCGCCAGAATGCAGGCCCAATAGGCCCGGCAAGTCGGCCATGTTGTCCACCGTCAGCACGCCGGGCGGCAACGGCGGCGGCCGAACGCCGCCGCGATAGGCGACCACCCGCATGCCCGCGGCCAAACCGGCCTCAAGTCCAGGCGCGCTGTCCTCGACCACCGCGACGGCGGCCGGATGAATGCCGAACTGGGCCGCGGCATGCAGGAACAGATCCGGCGCCGGCTTGCCGCGGGCAACCGCGTCGGCGCTGAACACCTGGTCCCCGAACAGTGGCCACAGCCCGGTCAAGCCCAGCGTCAGCCGCATCTTGTCGAGCGAGCCCGAAGAAGCGACGCAGACCTTGGCACCGGCCCGGCACAAGACCTCGACCGTGGCCGCAACGCCCGCGACGGCGCGCAAGTCATGCCGGAACGCGGCAAAGGTCTCGCGCTCCAACTCCGCGACAAAGCCCGGCGGCAGCGGCCGGCCGAAACGCCGCTCCAGCCAGGCAAGACAGGCCGGCAGCGAGCGGCCAACCAGTTCCGCGTAGGCCTCGGCCAGCGTGAAGGCAAAACCAGCCCGGTTGAGGTGGCGCACGAACACGGCATTGGCGATCGGCTCGCTGTCGACCAGCACGCCATCGCAATCGAAAATCACCAGCGCCGGGGGCATGGCGCGCCACCCGCCTAGCGGAACAGCGCCTCGCCGCCCAGATCCTTGTAGAGGCCGGCCACCTGTTCGGCATAGCCATTGTAGAGCAGGGTCGGCACCATGTTGTTGCTGCCGAGCACGCGCTCTTGCGCCTGGCTCCAGCGCGGATGCGAGACCGCCGGGTTGACGTTCGCCCAGAAGCCGTATTCCTGCGGCTGGATCTTCTCCCAGAAGCTGACCGGGCGCGCGGCATGAAAGCTGACGCGCACGATCGACTTGATCGACTTGAAGCCGTATTTCCATGGCAGCGCCAGACGCAAGGGCGCACCGAACTGTGGCGCCAGGGGCTTGCCATAGGCCCCCATCACCAGGAAGGCTAGGTCGTTCGTCGCCTCGGCCATGGTGGCGCCCTCCAGATAGGGCCAGGGATACCAGAACTGCTTCTGGCCGGTCGCGATGTCCGGGTTCTTGAAGGTCTCGAACACGACATACTTCGCCTCGGCCAGAGGCTTGGCCAGTGCCACCAGCTTGGCCAACGGAAAGCCCGTCCACGGCACCGCCATCGACCAAGCCTCCACGCAACGCAGCCGGTAGAGCCGTTCCTCGATCGGCATCAGCTTGAACAGCTCGTCGATGTCGAGCGTGCGTTCCTCTTCCACCAGTCCGCCAATGGCGATGCGCCAGGGCCGCAGCGGCAGTTTGGCGGCGGCGGACTGGATGCGCTTGTGCGAACCGAACTCGTAGAAATTATTGTAGGCGCTGGCCGTCGCCTCGTCGGTGAGCTCGCGGTCCAGGGCATAGCGGGTGCTGCGGGGCGCCGGGAAATGCACCGCCGCCGGGTTGACCCACTGCGCGATGGCCGCGGCGGGAAGCCCGCCGCTGGCCAGCGCACCACCGGCCGCCGCCAGCAGGAAGCGGCGTCGATCGAGGAAGACGGGCTCGGGTGTGGCGTCTCGCTCCGGCAGCTCCCAAGCACGTTTCACACGGGTCAGCATGTTGGGTTCCTTCGCCTGCGCCCTGCCTCGGCCAAGATGGGGCAGCGCGGGCAACAGAACAATGGCGGATGCCAGCCCGCCGACTTCACAGCGCTGTGACGGCGGCCTTGCCTTTGGCCCGGCTGGCGTCCCTCGCCGGCGCATTGCACTATCGTGCCGCCCGCCATGACCGCCACCTTGTCCGAACGCTCGCTGCCGCAACGCATCGCCGCCTGGCCCATCGCCGGCGACCCGGAACGTGCCGAAGCCCTGCTGGCCGCGCTGGAGGAACAGGCCGCGGCCGACGCCGCCGAAGGCGTCGCGGACTGGCTGACATCGCCCGCCGGCCGCGCGCTGTTATCGGGCAGCTTGGCGAACAGCCCCTATCTCACCCGACTGGCGGCGCAAGAAGCGTCTTTTCTTGGCCGGCTGGCCGCGATTGCGCCGGAACATGCCTTGTCGGAGGTCTTGAACGAGGTGGATCGGCTGGGGCGGAGCGGCGTGCCGCCCAGTGCCGCGATGGCACCGTTGCGCATGGCCAAGCGGCGAGTGGCCCTTCTGGTCGCATTGGCCGACCTGGCCGGGGTCTGGTCGCTGGAGCGGGTGACCGGCGCCTTGTCACGGCTGGCCGACGCGGCGGTGCAGGCGGCGGTCCGTCTGCTGCTGGCCGACGCGGGCCGGCGCGGCGTCTTCGCCGGGCGGGAGGCCGCGGCGGCTGAACGCGACAGCGGTCTCGTCCTGCTGGGCATGGGCAAGCTTGGCGCGTTCGAGCTCAACTATTCCAGCGACATCGACATTTGCGTCTTCTTCGACGGCGATCGGGCACCGGTCGGCGAGCGCGGTGGCGCGCAGGCGTTCTTCGTGCGTCTGACGCAAGCGCTGGTCAAGCTGCTGCAGGAGTTCACGCCCGAGGGCTATGTCTTTCGCACTGACCTGCGGCTCAGGCCCGATCCCGGTGCCACCCCGGCCGCTGTCGCCATTGCCGCCGCCGAGCAATACTACGAGAGCATGGGGCAGAACTGGGAACGCGCCGCCATGATCAAGGCGCGGCCGATCGCTGGCGACCTGGCGCTGGGCGACAGTTTCCTCAGCCGCCTGCAGCCGTTCATCTGGCGAAGGAACCTGGACTTCGCCGCCATCGCCGACGTGCAGTCGATCAAGCGGCAGATCGAAAGTCACAAGGGCCATGCCCAGGTGGCGGTGGCGGGACACGATCTGAAGCTTGGCCGCGGCGGTATCCGCGACGTCGAGTTCTTCACCCAGACCCAGCAACTGATCGCGGGCGGGCGCGATCCCCGGCTGCGCGCGCGCGCTACCCTGCCCGCCCTGCACAGCCTGGCCACGGCCGGCTGGATTTCGGGCCAGGTGGCGGCGGAACTGGACGAGGCCTACCGCTTCCATCGCCGGCTGGAGCATCGCTTGCAGATGCGAGCCGACGAGCAGACCCACAGCCTGCCCAAGGACCCGACCGCACTTGCGCGTTTCGCCCAGTTCGCCGGCTTCGCCGAGACACGCGCCTTCCACGCCGCCGTGGTCCAGCGACTGGAGACCGTCGCCCGGCATTACGCCGCGCTGTTCCAGCGCGGCAAGCCGCTGGGCCACGACGGCAGCCTGTCCTTCACCGGCACCGAGGACGATCCCGAGACGTTGAAGACGCTTTCCGGCATGGGCTTCCGGCAGCCCTCGGAACTGGCGGGGACGGTGCGCGGCTGGCATCACGGCCGCTACCGTGCGATGCGCAGCGCGCGCGCGCGCGAACTGCTGACCGAGCTGACGCCAGCCCTGCTGCAGGCGCTGGCCGCCGCCGCCGAGCCCGATGCCGCCTTCGTCCGCTTCGACCGCTTTCTCGCCGGGCTGCCGGCAGGGGTGCAATTGTTCAGCCTGCTGCAGGCCGAGCCGCGGCTGTTGCGCCTGCTGGCCGACCTGATGGGCAACGCGCCGCGGCTGGCAGCGCAGATGAGCCGGCGCCCCCAGGTGCTGGATGCGGTGCTGTCGGAGGATTTCCTGCGGCCAGCGCCGGCGCCGGCCGAACTGGCGGCCGGCCTTGCCGGCGGTCTGCGCGTGGCGCGCGATCACCAGGACCGGCTGGACGTGCTGCGCCGCTTCGCCAACGAACGGCGCTTCCAGATCGGCGTGCAGCTGCTGCATGGCGCCGCCGATGCGCAAGCCGCCGGACGCGCCTATGCCGATCTGGCCGACGTTTGCCTGGCGGCGCTGCTGCCCATCGTCGCCGACGATTTCGCGCGCCTGCACGGCCGCGTGCCGGGCGGCGAGGTCGCCGTCGTGGCGCTCGGCAAGCTGGGCGGCCAGGAGATGACCGCCACCTCCGACCTCGACCTGATCCTGGTCTATGACTATCCGGGCGAGGACGCGCTGTCCGATGCGGGCCGGCCCCTGCCCGCCCCGACCTACTACGCGCGGCTCTGCCAGCGCTTCATCAACGCCATCACCGCCCCGACCGGCGAGGGCCAGCTCTACGATGTGGACATGCACCTCAGGCCGTCCGGCGGCCAGGGACCGGTCGCCGTCCGACTGTCCCGCCTGGTCGACTACCATGCCCGGGAAGCCTGGACCTGGGAGCATATGGCGTTGCTCCGCGCGCGGCTGGTGGCGGGCGATGCCGGGCTGGGCGACAGGGTGATGGCGGCCATCCGTGCGGTCCTGTGTCGGCAGCGCGATCCGGGCGCGCTGGCCCGCGATGTGGCCGAGATGCGCCAACGCATCGCCAAGGAAAAAGGCAGCGCCGATCCTTGGGAGCTGAAACAGGTGCGCGGCGGCCTGGTCGACCTCGAGTTCATCGCGCAGTATCTGCAATTGCGTCATGCCGCGGACCGGCCGCAGGTGCTCGACCGCAACACCGCCGGCGCCTATCGCAAGCTCGCCGATAGCGGCGCGCTGGCGGCGGGCATCGCGCAGGAACTGCTGGCGGCGCACCGCCTGGTCGGCAACCTGATGGCGCTGTTGCGGGTCGCGGTCGAGGGCAAGTTCCAGCCGGCCGTCGCGCCCGCCGGCTTGTGCGCGGCGCTGGCCAAGGCCGGCGGCGCGGCCGACTTCGCTTCGCTGCAAGCCGGGCTCGAAGCCAGCGAAAAGCTGGTCTACCGGCGCTTCCGCGAATTGGTGGAGGCGGCGGTCCTGCCCTGACGGCGGCCGGCCGGCGCCGGCGCCGGTGCCGCGTCGGCCCGGCCATAGTCGTCGGCGAAGCGCACGATGTCGTCCTCGCCCAGATAGCTGCCGGACTGCACCTCGATCAGCTTGAGTTCGATCTTGCCGGGATTTTCCAGCCGGTGCCGCGTGCCGGGCGGGATATAGGTCGACTCGTTCTCGTGCAGCATCAACACTTCCTCGCCGCGCGTGACCCGCGCGGTGCCCTGCACCACGATCCAGTGCTCGGCCCGGTGATAATGCATCTGCAAGGAAAGTTGTCCACCCGGCTTGACCACGATCTGCTTCACCTGGAAGCGCTCGCCGGCGTCGATGCTGTCGTAGGTGCCCCAGGGGCGGTAGACGCGGCGATGGCGCGCCGCCTCGCTGCGCCCTTAGGCCTTGAGACTGTCGACCACCTGTTTTACCGCCTGCGCCCGGTCGCGCGGCGCCACCAGCACCGCGTCGGGTGTCTCCACCACCACCAGATCCTTCAGGCCCAACGCCACCACCAGGCGATGCTCGGCCCGCACGAGCGTGTCGCGGCTGTCCAGCACCAGCGCATCGCCGCTGACGGCATTGCCGTGGGCATCCTTGTCCGACACCTCCCACAGCGCCAACCAGGCGCCGACATCGCTCCAGCCGGGATCGCAGGCAACGACCGCGACCTCGCGCGCCTGTTCCATCACCGCGTGATCGACCGAACGTCCGGGCGCGGCGGCGAACGCGGCCGCCTCCAGCCGCACGAAGCCAAGGTCGCTCGTCGCCCCCGCCACCGCCGCGCGGCAGGCCGCCAGCATGGCCGGGTCCAGCCGCTCAAGCTCGGCCAGCAAGCGGCCGGCCGGGAAGACGAACATGCCGCTGTTCCAGTCGTAACCGCCCTCGGCCAGGAAGCCGCGCGCGCGGGCCTCGTCCGGCTTCTCGACGAACCGCTCGACCGCGAAACAACCGGGCTCGCCGGCGATGGCAGGGCCTCGGCGGACATAGCCATAGCCCGTCTCGGGCCGGTCGGGACGGATGCCGAACGTGACGAGCTTGCCGCGCTTCGCCAGCCGGCCCGCGCGTTCGACCGCCGCCAGGAAGGCCGCCTCCTCGCCGATCACGTGGTCGGAAGGCAGCACCAGCAGGCAAGCCTCGGCGTCCCGCTCGGCCAGCCAGAGCGCGGCGGCCGCCACCGCCGGCCCGGTATTGCGGGCGACCGGCTCCAGCAAGATGGCGGCCGGCGCGACCCCGGCCGCCGCCAACTGCTCGCGGATGGCGAAGCGATGCTCCTGGTTGGCGATCACCAGGGCCGCGTGAAAGCGTTCCGGCGCGGCCACCCTGAGCGCGGTGGCCTGCAACAGCGAGCGGTCGCCCAGCAGCGGCAGGAACTGCTTCGGGTGGCCCTCGCGCGACAGCGGCCACAGCCTTGTGCCCGAGCCGCCCGACAGGATCACCGGATAGAGCTTGACCATCGCCATCACCGTTCGCCGGATTTGTCGCGAGTTTAGCCGACCCGCCGCTTCCGTGGCGTTAAGTCGAACGACCGGAAACCCAAGGCCTTGCCGGCCGGCAAATTTTATTGTAGAATATCGAGTGAACGCCATGGGCCGTGCCGCCGGTACCCGATGCGGCGGCCCGCGCCGCGTACCTGTTGGCCGGCGCCTTCGGCGAAGCCGTGCGCAAGAACCGCTGGTGGGAGCAGCCGCGCCTGCCGGCGGGCGAGCCCGAGGGCGGGCAATGGACCGAGGGCGGCGGTTCGGCCGGCCGCTTCCGTGCTGCTACTGGCGCGAGTGCCGCAAGACCCGAGCGAAGCCGTTCGTCTGAACGCTGTCGCCAGCCTGCCACCTGCCTCAATACGAACGTGGCATGCCCAGCACGTGCTGGCCGACATAGGCGAGAATGAGGTTGGTCGAGATCGGCGCGGTGCGCAGCAGGCGGGTTTCGCGCCACTTGCGCTCGATGTCGTATTCGCGCGCGAAGGCGAAGCCGCCATAGGTGTTCATGCAGGCTTCCGCCGCCTCCCACGAGGCCTCCGCCGCCAGCATCTTGCCCATGTTGGCTTCCGCGCCGCAGTCCTTGCCGTCGTCGAACAGGGCGGCCGCCTTGCGCACCATCAGGTCGGCCGCCTGCAACGAGGCATAGGCCTTGGCGATGGGGAACTGGATGCCCTGGTTCTTGCCGATCGGGTGGCCGAACACCACCCGCTCGCCGGCATATTTCACCGCTTTCTCGATGAACCAGCGGGCATCGCCGATGCCCTCGGAAGCCACCAGGATACGCTCGGCGTTCATCCCGTCGAGGATGTAGCGGAAGCCCTTGCCTTCCTCGCCGATCAGGTTTTCCGCCGGCACCTTGAGGTCGTCGAAGAACACCTGTGTCGTGTTGTGATTGACCATGGTCTTGATCGGCCGGATCTCGACCCCCTGGCCGCGCGACTTTTTCAGGTCGACCAGGAACACCGAGATGCCATCGGTGCGCTTCTTCACCTGCTCGGCCGGCGTGGTGCGGGCGAGCAACAGCATCAGGTCGGAATAGAGCGCGCGGCTCGTCCAGATTTTCTGGCCGTTGACGACATAATGCTCGCCCTGCCGGACCGCGCGGGTCTTGAGCTGCGTCGTGTCGGTGCCGGTGGTCGGCTCCGACACGCCGAAGGCCTGCAAGGTCAACTCGCCCGAAGCGATGCCGGGCAGGTATTTGCGCTTCTGCGCCTCGCTGCCATGCCTGAGCAACGTGCCCATGATGTACATCTGGGCGTGACAGGCGCCGGCATTGCAGCCGGCGGCGTGGATCTCCTCCAAAATGACCGTGCCGGCGCGGACCGGCAGGCCGGCCCCGCCATAGCTCTCCGGGATGAGCGCACCCAGATAGCCGGCTTGCGTCAGCGCCCGCACGAACTCGGCCGGATAGGCCGATTTCTCGTCCTTCTCGCGCCAGTATTCCCCGGGATATTCGGCGCAGATCTTGCGCACCCCCTGGCGGATGTCGGGGAAATCCTCGCCCAGCGGCATGACCGTCATCTGCTCGCGCTCGGCATCGATCCTTGCATCGGCAACCATCGCTATCCCCGTTCGGTTGGCGGCCGCCTCAGCGGCCACGGAATTCGGCCTTGCGCTTCTCGTTGAAGGCCAGCACGCCCTCGCATCGGTCTTCGGTCGGCACCAGCAGGTTGTAGTTGGCGATCTCGATGCCGAGCGCGGTGCGGATGTCGCAGCCGGCGCCATGGTCGATCGAGCGCTTGGCGGCGCGGATCGACAACGGCGCGTTGCCGGCGATGCGCTCGGCGGTGGCGATGGTCTTGGGCAGCAGTTCCTCCAGCGGCAGCACGGCGTTGATCATGCCCCACTCGTAGCCCTGCTGCGCGGTGAACGGCAGGCCGGTCCAGATCACTTCCTTGGCCCGCCTGGTGCCGACCGCGCGCGGCATGTTCTGCGTGCCACCGCCGCCCGGCATGATGCCCAGCGTCACCTCGGTCAGCGCGAAACGCGCGCCCTCGGCGGCATAGATGAAATCGCAGGTCAGCGCCATCTCGGTACCGCCGCCATAGGCCGCGCCGTTGACCGCCGCGATCACCGGCACCGGGCAGTCCATCAGGTGGGCGAAGGCCTGCTCGAACACCGCGTGCTGGTAGCGCCAAGCCTCGTCGGTCATGCCCTTGCGCTCCTTCAAATCCCCCCCGGCGCAGAAGGCCTTGGCGTTGCCGCCCCAGAGGATGACGCAGCGCGCGTTCTCGGCGTCACGATAGAGTTCGCCGAACAGCGCGCACAAGTCCTTGCCCATCTGCGTGTTGAGCGCGTTGGAGGCTTCCGGCCGGTTGAGCGTCACCAGCAGGATGTGCTTTTCCGGCCAGTCAAGCTTCAATGTCTTGTAGGTGTCGATCATCGTCAGTCTCCGCGATTATGCGCTCAGCCGCTCAGCGGCCGGCGGCCTTCGATCGGGTAGGCGGGGTCGTTGTAGCCGGGGGTCGAGGGATGTCCCATCGGCACCAGGCTGTCGACTAGCGCTTCGTCCTCGGGCGTGAACCGATAGGCCGGCGCGCCCAGGTATTCCGTCCATTGCGCTTCCGTGCGCGGGCCGGCGATGGCGCTGGCCACGAAGCCGTTGTTCAGCACCCAGGCGACCGCGAACTGGCCGGCGGTGATGCCGCGCGCCTCGGCGTGGCGCTTCAGCCGCTGCGCGATTTCGAGCGATTCCGGCCGCCATTCCGACTGCATCATGCGTCGGTCGTTGCGCCCGGCCCGGCTTTCGGCGGGCGGCGCCCCGCCCGGCGCGTACTTGCCGGTCAGCACGCCCCGCGCCACCGGCGAATAGGGCACCGCGCCCAGGCCGAAATAGCCGCAGGCCGGCAGATGCTCGACCTCGACCTGGCGATTCAAGGCGTTGTAATAGGGCTGGCTGGCCGCCGGTCGGGGCGCGCCGATCAGGTCGCATAGCCGGCAGATTTCGGCCAGCCGCCAGGAACGGTAGTTCGACACGCCGAAATAGCGCAGCTTGCCGGCGCGGATCAGGTCGGCGATGGCGCCCACGGTTTCGGCCAACGGTGTTTCGTGGTCTTCCTTGTGCAGGTAGTAGAGATCGATGAAGTCGGTGCCCAGCCGCCTGAGGCTGTTATCGCATTCTTCCAGGATCCATTTCCGCGTCAGGCCGCTTTGATTTGGCTTGTCGCTCATCACGCTCGCCACCTTGCTCGCCAGCACCCAGCGATGGCGGTCCTGGCGGATCGCCCGGCCGACGATTTCCTCCGACTTGCCGAAGCTGTAGGTGTCGGCGGTGTCGATGAAGTTGACGCCGGCCTCGCGCGCGACCGCGACGATGCGGCCGGCCGTGGCCTCGTCGGTCGGGCCGCCGAACATCATGCTGCCCAGACAGATCGGCGAGACCTTGAGCCCGCTTGCTCCCAACCGACGGTACTGCATCCCCGCTCCCCTGAGCCGCCCCGCTGCGAGGGCCCGCCTAACCTGCACGGCCGGCCGGCTGCCGACAAGCCCGACCTGGACGGCGCGCGAGCCGCTCGCGTATGGTCCGCGGCGGTCGAAAGCCAGTTCAGGAGCGGACCCCCTTGACCCTGTCGGCACCGGTAGCACGAGAGGAACTGCACACGCGGCGGCTGGAGGTGCGCGGTTTTCGTCGCGCCGATGGCCTGTACGACATCGAAGGCCACCTGACCGACAGCAAGGCCCATGCCTATGACTTGCGCGAGCAGTCGTTGGCGCCGGGCGAGCCGATCCATGACATGTGGCTGCGTCTCACGGTGGACCCGGACTTCATCGTGCGAAGCGCCGAGGCCTGGACGGCCAAGGGCCCCTACAGCATCTGCGCCGAGGTCAATCCCAGCTTTGCCCGGCTGGCGGGCCTGAAGATCGCCGCCGGCTGGAACCGCAAGGTGCACGAGCGGATCGGCGGGGTTCGCGGCTGCACGCACCTGATCGAGATGCTGGGGCAGATGGGCACGACGGCGTTCCAGGCGATGCTGCCGGATCTTGCGGCCCGCTCGGGCCGCGACGCCAGCGCGCCGTCGCCCGAGCTGATCGATTCCTGCTACACCTACCGGGCCGACGGCCCGATGATCCGAAGCGAGTTCCCGCGCCTGTTCGCCGAACGCGAGACAGCGCAGGCCCAGGCCAAGGCCCATGCTGAACCCTCCTGACCCGGCGATCGCCCGGCGCGCGCTCAAGGACGGCTTGGCCGCCGGTCGCGGCTTCCGTTTCGTCGGCGCCTTCTCGCCGCTGGTCGCCCGGCTGGTCGAGGAGATCGGCTTCGAGGGCGTCTATGTCGGTTCGTCCACCATGTCAGCCGACCTGGCGTTGCCCGATATCGGCCTCATCAGCCTGAGCGAGGCCACGGGGCGCGGCAGGGAGATCGTTCGCGCCACCGCCCTCCCCTGCCTGCTCGACGCCGACACCGGCTACGGTGAGGCCGTCAACGTGGCGCGCAGCGTGGTCGAGCTGGAGGCCGCGGGCCTGGCCGCCATGCAGATCGAGGACCAGGTCAACCCCAAGCGCTGCGGTCATCTCGACAACAAACAAGTGATCGAGACCCGGGCCATGGCGGAGAAGCTGCGCGCCGCCGTGGCGGCCCGGCGCGACGCCAACTTCCTGATCGTCGCGCGCACCGACGCGCGCGGGGTCGAGGGGCTGCAGGCCGCCATCGCCCGGGGCAATGCCTACCGCGACGCTGGCGCCGATGCGGTGTTCCCGGATGCGCTGCAGGACGAGGCCGAGTTCGCCGCCTTCCGCCGCGGCGTCGCCGGCCCACTGGTCGCCAACATGACCGAGTTCGGCCGCTCACGGCTGCTGGACCATGCGACCCTGGTCAGGCTCGGCTACCAGATCGTGCTCTATCCGGTAACAACCTTGCGCCTCGCCATGCGGGCGGTGGAGGACGGCTTGCGCGCGCTGCACCAGGCCGGCACGCAGTCTGGCCTCCTGGACCGCATGCAGACCCGCGCTCGGCTCTACGAACTGATCCGCTACGAAGCCTACGGGCGGTTCGACAAGGCGGTGGCCGATTTCACCCTGCCGCCGGAGCGGCTCGGTTAGGCCCATGGCTCAGCGCGCCATACCGGCCGCCTTCATCCGCGGCGGCACCAGCAAGGGGCTGTTCTTTCACGAGCGCGACCTGCCGACCGAACCGGCCGCGCGCGACCGGTTGTTCCTGGCCGCCATCGGCAGCCCGGACCCCAACGGCCGCCAGCTGGACGGCATGGGCGGCGGCATCTCCTCGCTCAGCAAGGTGGTGTTCGTGGCGCCCAGCGCCCGCGTGGATGCCGATGTCGACTACACCTTCGCGCAGGTGGCGGTCGACCGGACGCTGGTCGACTACCACAGCAATTGCGGCAACTTGACCTCCGCGGTCGGCCCCTTCGCCATCGACGAGGGCCTGCTGCGGCCGGCCGACGGCTGGACGTCGCTCAGGCTGTTCAACCGCAACAGCGGCAAGACTGTTGTCGCGCGTTTCGCCGTCGCCGAGGGCCGCGCCGTCACGGCGGGCGATTTCGCCTTGCAGGGCGTCGCCGGCAGCGGCGCGCCCATACGCCTCGACTTCCAGCAACCGGGCGGCGCCGTCACCGGTCGCTTGCTGCCGACCGGCAGCGCGCTCGACCGGCTCGATGTGCCGGGCGTTGGCCAGGTCGAGGCCAGTCTGGTCGATGCCACGACCGCGGCGGTGTTCGTCTCGGCCGGGACGGTCGGCTGGCGCGGCACCGAGCTGCCCGACGAACTGGAACGCGACCGCGACGCCCTGCTCAAGCTGGAGGCCGTCCGGCGCGCCGCCGCCGTGGCGATGGGCCTGCCTGCCGACAGCCAGAGCGTACCGAAGATCGCCGTGCTGGCGCCGGCCGCCGCCGCCCGCACGCTGTCGGGCGAGACGCTGCCGGAAAGCGCCATGCATCTGACGGCGCGCATGCTGTCCATGGGCCGGCCGCACCGCGCGCTGCCGCTGACCGGCGCCATGTGCCTCGCGGTGGCGGCGCGCCTGCCGGGCAGCCTGCCGCAGCGCCTGCTGGCCGGCGCGATCGACGGCGACATCCGCATCGGCCAGCCCTCCGGCATTCTGCCGGTCAACGCCCGGGTGCTGTCGTCCACGACCGGGGCGGGCTGGCAGGCGGCGGGCGTGGAGGTGATCCGCACCCAGCGCCGGCTGATGGATGGGCAGGTCTATGTGTCGGCCTAGGCGAGCTTCTGAACGAGCGGCTTCTGCGTCTTGGCGTAGGTGTGCTTCTGCACCAGCTTGCCGTCGCGGAAATGCAACAGGTCGAGGCCGCGCCAGCCGCCCTTGCGGCCGTCGCCCGCCATGGTCAGCGTCCAGCTGATCATTGACTTCCCGCTCTCGGCATCGACGAACAGGTCTTCCTGGTGAAAGCGGATCTGGCCGAACTCGCCGCGGAATTGCGGCTCGAACGCCTGGCGATTTGCCGCCTTGCCGACATTGCGGATGCCGTTGAACTCGTCATAGATGCCGTCCTCGGCGAAATAGCTCATCACCCCGTCCAGATCGTCGCGATTGAATGCGTCGGTGAAATCGAGCGTCAGCCTGGTCAGCAGGGCGCGGTCCATGGATTGCCTCCGTTGAGATGGCGCGACAGGAATTCGGGCACGCGGGCGAGCGCGTCGCGCCGGGCCTCGGGGTGGGTGCCCACGGTGGCGCGGCCCTCCGGCGGCGTCGCCAGGCCCTCGCGGGTCTTCACCGCGAGGTCGGGCGCATCGAAATAATGGTGCGCGCCCGGATAGAGCCGCAGGTCGATGGCGGCACCGGCGGCACGGGCCTGGCCGACGAACTCGACGCAAGGCTCGGCCGGCGTCCAGTCGTCGGCCTCGCCGACCAGCAACAAGATCGGTGCGCGCGGTCGATAGGCGGCGGCACCGAGCGCGCTGCAACCGGGATAGAAGGCCACCGCCGCGGCGAAGTCGTGCGCCAGTTCCAGTCCCCGACCGGCGCCCTCGCGCAAGGCGAACAGCACGCTGCCGGCGCCGTGCGACCAGCCGAGCAGGCCGACGCGCGCGCCGTCCACATCGGGCCGCCCCGCCAGATAGCGCAAGCCGGCGAACGCATCGCGCGTGCGCTCGCGACTTTGCCGGATGGTGCGCGCCTTCTGCGTGCAGATCTCGCGCAGGCCGCGAGGGCGGAAACTGTCGACGAACAGGACGACATAGCCCGCGGCGGTCAGCACTTCCGCCCACTGCCGGTGCCGGCCGGTCAACTCGCCGGTCTTAGCGTATAGCCCGCCGCAGCCATGCATCGCCACCACGGCCGCGGCAGGCCGGGCGCCAGCCGCCGCGGGGCGGAACAAGAGGCCCTGCAACTCGCGGGGACCGTCCTCGCCCTCGAATGAGGCGAAGCACACGCACTCGTGTTCCACCGCGCGCGCCACTGCTCCGAGCGATGCCATCCTGTCATCCCATTGCCTGCGGCCTGCACCTTAGCGAGCGAGACCTTCGGCGCAAAGCGGCCGACGCCCGGGGCCGCGGTTGCGATCGCCCGTGCAAGCCAGTAACTCTGTCTCGCCAAGCTGGCCGGAGTGCCGGGTGAGACCGCTCGTCGTCTGCATCGCAGTGTTGTCGCTGTCCGGCGGCGGGTGCGCCGCCGCGCCGCTGCGCTGGGACCGCGCCGATACGGACCAAGCGATGCAGGAACTCGACCAGGCGGAATGCCGGTCGCGCGCCCGAAGCGGCCTTCGGGCCGAACGGCGGTTCGAACGCGAGCGGCTGCTGGGCCGGGCGCAGGACGAAGCTGTGCAACAGCGCGCCGAGGAAACGGAGGTCGCGCGTCGCCTGGGCGAGGAGGACCACTACCGCCTGGTGCAGCGGCTGTTCGTCGACTGCATGGAAGGCAAGGGCTATCACCAAGTGCCGTTCGGGCGGATCAAGACCGCCGGCCGGCTTTCCAGTCGTGGGGATTGAACCGTGCGGCCGCTTTCTTGGTGCCTTGCCGCGCTGCTGCTGGTCGGTTGCGCCGCCAAGCACGAATGGCGCAAGGACGGCGCCGACGAAGCCCAGGTCGGCTACGACCTGGCGGTCTGCCGGCGCGATGCCGCCGCGCTGGCGCATCGCGACGTGCTGCGCGAAGCACGTCAGGGCACGCCGATCATCGAGCACGACCTGCGCACCGGCACGGTCCGCGAGGCAGCGGGCGGCGACCGCCGGGCTGCGGCCATGACCGAGTCGACCCTGCGCCAGCGCTATCTGGCCGAGTGCATGCGCAAGCTTGGCTATCGCTTGGCAGACCGCTAGAGCGGCGGCAACGCCGCCGACCAGTGTTGCATGACCTGCAAGGCGAAGGGCGCCGGGACCTGCGCCGGGGTTCGATCGTGCACCGGCCCCAGGCCTAGCCGGCGCGCCGCCAGCCGCTTGCCGTAGCACAGCAGGTGGTCGATCGTCTGCATGAGGAACGAGAGCAGCGGAAGCAGCCCGGCGAATTCCGCGTCGGCTTGCGCGTCGTTCCCCTGACGCATCAATTCGTAGATGCGCGCCTGCGCGTCCGCGGTCTCGACGCCTGGGATGATGCCGTGGCAGCCGGCCCGCAGCGAGTCGGTTAGATCGATGCCGTTGCGCCCGTTGAACAACCGAAAGGCGCCGCCGGTCTCCTCGACCAGCGGCGCGATATAGGTGGCGGCCGGGCCTTCCGCCTTCAGGATGGCGATGTTGGGATGCAGTCGGTTGAGTTCGCGGAAGCCGCGATTGGAAACGCCGATGCCGATATATTCGGGCGCGTTCTGGATGCCGACCGGCAGCACCACCTGGTCGGCCACCCGGCCGTAGAAGCGCAGCAACTCCGGTTCTGGCGCCCCCCTGACCGGCGGCGGCTGCAACACGATCCAGCCGGCGCCAACGCCAGCCGCCGCGCGGGCCATTTCCACCTGGCCCGCGGCCGTATTCTCGCTGATTGTCACCGACAGCGGCAGGCGGCCGCGCAGGTCCTCGGCCACCCAGTCCAGCAGCCGCCGCTTCTCGGCCGTCGACAGCTTGTTGCACTCGCTGGCCAGGCCGCCGAACGCCACTCCATGCACCCCGCAACCGGCCAGCCGCTCGACCTGACGGCGCATGGCAGCACGGTCGGGCTCGCCGTCGGCGCCGTAAAAGACGTAGAGCATCGGATAGATGCCGTGCAGTTCCGCCAGCCTCGTCATGCCACCTCGCTTGCCTTGCCAAGCGTAGCGCCGTGGCCGGCGATCCGCTATCCTGGATTATTCGTGACGCGGGCCGTATCGGTGCGGCGGGTGTAGCATAATTCACTGATTTCGTTCAGGATTTGGTTATCTTAGCCGGTCCTTCACGAGAGCAGGGAGGCGCCACGCCCGCCATGGCCGACGATAGAGAACGCTCCTGCGATTTGCCAAGCGTCGGGCGCAAGAAGATGAGCGCGTCGTTCGACGGCGGGCGCATCAGCTCCGACGGCGGGGTGATGGTACTGGCCCAGGCCGAGCGCCGTCTCGGTCTGGCGGACAGGCTTGCGGCCCTGATCGCCGATCGGCGCGACGGTGCGCGCGTGATACACCCGCTCGCCCGCCTCCTGGCGATCGCCTGCGGCTACGAGGATGCCAACGATCTC
>VGEV01000064.1 GCA_016869175.1 Alphaproteobacteria bacterium | reverse complement strand
TCGCGCGTGAGCCGGGGGCGGCGCGCCTCGACGACAGTGGCATCGACGATCTGCCCACCCATCGCCAGATAGCCCTTCTCCCGTAGCGCCGCATCGAACCGGGCGAACAGCCGGTCGAAGGCACCAGTCCGAACGAGTTGCTCGCGGTAGAGCCAAATCGTCTTGGCATCCGGCACGGCATCGTGCAGCGCCAGCCCGACAAAGCGCATGAACGACAGCCGATCCCGGATCTGATACTCGGCCTGATCGTCGGACAGCGTGTACAGCGTCTGCACAACCAGCACCTTGAACATCAACACCGCGTCGTATGGCGGCCTCCCGCCCTTGGAGCGGTCCGTGCGCGGCACCGCCGCCTCGAGATCAGGGCGGAACAGCTCGAAGTCCACCACCTTCGCCAGCCGCTCCAGCGGGTCCCCCGCCGCCGACAGCCACGCCAGCCGCTCGTCCGTGTCGAAGAAACCAGCCTGTCCCGCCATCCCCGCCTCCGGCCATCGCCAGAGGTCAGAGAATCAACCCGCGACCCTCAACGCCAGAGGTTCTCGAGGTGTCCATTCGCCATATGTCCCCTGGCGCCCGGCCAGCTTGTGCTGGGCGCCGATCAGGTTCTGGAATACGAAGGCTGGCTGTTCGACAAGCCGGTCGATCGAGCCTCGGCACGCGCCCAATTGCTGGCCCTGGCGGGCCGGCGCCACCGTCTGATTTCGGCTGCGGTGGCGATGCAGGACGGCGAGCACGCCTGGCAGCACACCGATACCGCCCGGCCGACCATGCTCGCCCTGTCGCCTGCCTTCGTCGAGTTCTATCTGGATGCCGTGGACCAAGCGGCGTTCGCCAGAGTGGGCAGCTATCAACTGGAGGGGCTCGGCATCCAGCTCTTTCGCGCCATCGATGGCGATTTCTTCACCATCATGGGCCTGCCGCTGTTGCCGCTGCTGGATTTCCTGCGCGAGCGTGGCATCTTGGCGGCATGACGATTTCCGGCATGGCCAAGCTGGCGGGCGTGATGGGCTGGCCTGTGGGCCATTCGCGCTCGCCCCGCCTGCATGGCTACTGGCTTGCGCATTATGGCATCGATGGCGCCTATGTCCCGCTTGCGGTCAAGCCAGAGAATCTGGCGCAGGCGCTGCGCGCATTACCGGTGCTGGGCTTCGCCGGGTGCAACATCACGCTGCCGCACAAGGTCCCGGCGCTGGCGGCGCTGGACGAGGTGACGGACCAAGCGCGCCGCATCGGGGCTGTGAATACGGTCGTGGTGCAAGCCGGCCGTCTGGTTGGCAGTAATACCGATGCGCCGGGCTTTCTGGAGTCTTTGCAAGCCGATGCGCCGGGCTGGCGGGCAGAAGTAGGGCCAGCGGTCATGCTCGGTGCGGGGGGTGCGGCGCGGGCCGTGGCCATTGCCCTGCTGGACGCCGGGGTGCCCCGCCTGACGGTTTGCAACCGCTCGTTCGCCCGCGCCGAGGGTCTGGCCCACGATCTGGGCGATCGGGCCCAAGCCGCACCCTGGTCGGCGGCGGAGGCGGCGCTGGCCGACGCCGCCCTGCTGGTCAACGCCACCAGCCTGGGCATGCAGGGCCAGCCTAGTTTGCCGCTCGATCTCGCGCGCCTGCCGGCGGAGGCGGTGGTCAACGATCTGGTCTATTCGCCGCTGCAAACCGGCCTGCTGGCTGCGGCCCGGGCGCGCGGCAACCCGGCGGTGGACGGCCTTGGCATGCTGTTGCACCAGGCCGTGCCGGGCTTCGCCGCTTGGTTCGGCCGGCGGCCGGCGGTGACGGCGGAGTTGCGCGCCGCCGTGCTGCGGACCTTGCAGGATTGAGTGCGATGTTCGTGCTGGGTCTGACCGGCTCGATCGGCATGGGCAAGAGCGAGGCGGCGCGCGCCTTCCGCCGACTGGGGGTGCCGATCTATGACGCCGATGCCGCCGTGCATCGCCTGTTCGCCAAGGGCGGCGGCGCGGTTGCCGCCATCGAGCGCGCGTTTCCAGGGGCGGTGAAGGCCGGAGCGGTCGACCGCGTGGCGCTGGGCGCCCTGGTTTTCGGCAAGCCATCCGAGCTCCGCCGGCTGGAGGCCATCGTGCATCCTCTGGTAGGCAGGATGCAGCGCCGGTTCCTGGCCAGCATGGCGCATCGACGGCAACCAATGGTTGTGCTTGACGTCCCGTTACTGTTCGAAACCAACGGCGAGCGTCGCACCGACGCCACCGTCGCGGTCAGCGCACCAGGCTTCGTACAGGCCGCACGGGTGCTGCGCCGGCCGAACATGACGGCCGACAGGCTGGCGCGCATCCTGCGCCAGCAGATGGCCGATGGTTTGAAACGGCAACGCGCGGATTTCGTTGTGCAGACCGGCCTGGGCAAGCGGCATTCGCTGGCCGGCATCCAACGGATCATGCGCCGCCTGCGAGGCCGGGCGGGCGGCGTCTGGCCGGCGCGGGGCCGCCCGCGGCCACGACCGTCCCGCCATCCATTACGGAGACCGCTGCATGCGCGAAATCGTGCTCGACACTGAAACGACCGGCCTGGACACCGCGGCGGGCCATCGCATCGTCGAACTTGGCTGCGTCGAACTCTGGCACCGCATTCCGCGCGGCAGCTTCCAGCGCTATGTCAACCCCGAGCGCGACATGCCGGCGGATGCCGAGGCGGTGCACGGACTGTCGGCCGGCTTCCTGGCCGACAAGCCGAAATTCGCAGAGGTGGCCGGTGATTTTCTGGCCTTTCTGGGCGACAGCCCGCTGGTGATCCACAATGCCGGCTTCGACTTGCGCTTCCTCAACGCGGAGCTGGAGCGGCTGGGCCGGCCGCCGATCGGCAGCGAACGGGCGATCGATACCGTGCAACTGGCGCGGCGCAAGTTCCCCGGCGCGCCAGCCAGCCTCGATGCCCTCTGCCGGCGGTTAAACATCGATGCCAGCCGGCGCGAACGGCATGGCGCCCTGCTCGATGCGTCCTTGCTGGCGGAAGTCTATCTGGAGCTGAGCGGCGGCCGGCAAAGCGGCCTGGAACTGGCGTTCGCGGCCGGCGGCGAAACCGGTTCGAGCCTCGAGCGGCGCTTTCACCCCGCCCGGCCGCACGCGCCGAGCCCGGCCGAAGCCGAGCGGCACGCCGCGTTTCTCGACCGCGCGGTGCCGAATGCGCTTTGGCGACGCTAGACAATCGGCCCGGGCGGACGGCGTCAAACCGGTTGCCTGGTCCGCTAGGCCACCGGACTGGAGGTGGCCGCCTGCGCCCGCGCCGCCTGCTGGCGCAACAATTGCGCGAAGTCGATCGGCTCCAGCATGAGGGGCGGAAATCCTCCGTCGCGCGTGCAATCGGCGATGATGCGGCGCACGAAAGGAAACAACAGACGCGGACATTCGATCAGGCAGACCAGCCGGATCGCCTCTTGTGGCACGTTCAACAGGGTGAAGATGCCGGCATACGCCACCTCCACCACAAAGGCGCGCTCGCCCGCGCGCTCGGCCGTGGCGTTGATGTGCAGCTCGACTTCGTAGCGGCTGTCGCCGCCGGAGCGGGCCTGCACGTCGACCGAGACATCGATCTTCGGCTGGCCGCTTGCCGGCTGCAGCAGTATCTGCGGTGCGTTTGGGCTCTCGAACGACAGATCCTTCACATACTGCACGTTGATCTGGATCTGTGGCATCGGCTGCTGCGCCTGTTCAGGGGCGCCGCCGGGCGGGGCCGTCTGGTCGCTCATGGGGGCCTTTTTCGGCGAGAGGGCGGGTGGCAACGCTTGCTAACACGTGGCGCGGCCGGCGCACAATCCGGTGCAATTGACCGAATGCCTTGCTGCTCGCCGATGCAAGGGCTATGTAATGCGCGCCAGGAGCGCGCTGACCGACAAGCGCTTCATCCTTGGGCAAGCCTGCCGTCGGACTGATCGCGGCAGCCGGCTGGCCGGGGCAAGCACGAGGGGCCATCGCGGATCGCATGGGCGAAGGGCTGCATTTTCTCGACATCATCTTCTTCGCCATGATCGCGGGCTTCATCTTCTTGCGGCTGCGTGGCGTGCTGGGCAAGCGCACCGGCAACGAACGCCATCGCCCCAATCCCTATACCGGGCCCGGCGAGGGCAAGCGGGCGGAAGACAAGGTCGTCGCGCTGCCGGATCTTGACCGCCGCGACCAGGCGACCCGTCAGGCGGAAGCCCGCGCCGAACCGGCGGCCAGCGGACCGGCCGACCAAGCCCTGGCGGCCATCCGGCGGGCCGATCAGCGGTTTCAAGCCGGGGAATTTCTGAGCGGCGCGCGCGCCGCCTACGAGATGATCATCGAAGCCTTCGCCAAGGGCGACCGCGCGAGCTTGCGCACGCTGTTGAGCGACGAGGTCTTCGCCAACTTCGAGCAGGCGATCGCCGAGCGCGAGAGCGCCCGCCACCAGCTTAAGACCAAGATCGTCAAGGTTCACGGCGCCGAGATTGAGGAAGCGAGCCTGCATGGCCGCACCGCGGAGATCACGGTGAAGTACGTTTCCGGCATGGTCAGCGTGCTGCGCGACGAACACGGCAATGTGGTGGGCGATCCGCCGCGCGAACGCGAAGTGACCGATTATTGGACTTACGCGCGCGAGACCAACGCGCGCGATCCCAACTGGCTGCTGGTCGCCACCCGCAGCGAAAGCTGACGCGTGCCGGCCTGGCGCGTCATCCTGGTGGCAGGCGTGCTGCTGGCGCTTGGCGTTGTCGCTTGGCAACTGACGCCGCCGCCGGCGTTGCCGCCGACCGCGCTGCGCCTGAGCGCGGTGCCCTTCGCGACCCTGCCGGCTTGGCCCGGCGATGGCCTGGCCGAGGCCTTGGGCGCCTTCAAGCGCTCGTGTGCCCGCATCGCCAGCCGCCCGCCGACACAAGCGCTGAACGCCGCGCTGAAGCTGACCGCGGGCGACTTCGCAGATGCCTGCGCGGCGGCGGCGACGACAGCCGAGCCGCGCGGGTTCTTCGAGGCCCACTTCCAGCCATTCGCCGCGCGCGGCAGCGGCCTGCTGACCGGCTATTACGAGCCGTTGCTGGTTGGCGCCCGCGCGCCCGGCGAGACCGTCACGGTGCCGCTGCTGCGCCGGCCGCCCGATCTGGTGTCGGTCGATCTGGGGCGCTTCCGCGAATCCTTGAGCGGCGAACGGATCGCCGGGCGGGTCGAGCGCGGCGAATTGGTGCCTTATGCCACGCGCCAGGAAATTGTCGGCAGGGCGCTCGCCGGCCGCGAGCTGGAACTGCTCTATGTCGCCGATCCGGTCGAGGCGTTCTTCCTGCAGATCCAGGGGTCGGGCCGGATTCGCTTGGCCGAAGGCGGCGAGGTGGCGGTCGGCTATGCCGGGCAGAACGGCCATCCCTATTTCGCCATCGGCCGCGAATTGATCCGTCGTGGCGTCTTGCGCCCGCAGCAGGTATCGCAGCAAAGCATCCGTGCCTGGCTCAAGGCCAATCCCAGCGAGGCCGAGGCGGTGATGAACCTGAACCGCTCCTTCGTTTTCTTCCGCGAACTGACCGGCGAGGGACCGCTCGGCGCCGAAGGCAGCGCGCTGACGCCCGGCCGGTCGCTCGCGGTCGATGCGAAATTCGTCCCCTATGGCCTGCCGGTCTATCTCGACAGCACACTGCCGGCGACCGCGCTGGGCCAGGCCGCCGCCCTCCGGCGGCTGCTGATCGCGCAAGACACCGGCGGCGCGATCCGCGGCCCGCTGCGCGGCGATGTCTTCTTCGGCGCCGGCGCCGAGGCGGAAGCCTTGGCCGGCCACATGAAGCAGCCGGCGCGCTGGTTCCTGCTGCTGCCGAAGGCCGCAGCGGCTCGGCTCGGCAGGCTCGACTGAGCGCCACATTGCGGGCTTCGGCATGCTTGCTATAGTCGCGCCAGTCCCAGGCAATGGATCCTTGCATGGCCGAACGGCCGCCCCTTGTCGCCCTGCTGGCGACCTGCCTTGTCGACCTGTTGCGGCCCTCGGTCGGTTTCGCCGCAGTCAAGCTGTTGCAACAGGCGGGCTGCCGCGTCGAGGTGCCGCCGCAGACCTGTTGCGGCCAGCCCGCGTTCAACAGTGGCGCCCGCGCCGACGCCAGGCGGGTTGCCTGCCAGGTGATCGAGGCGTTCGAGCGCTTCGACTATGTCGTGGTGCCCTCGGGCAGTTGCGGCGGCATGCTGGCGATGCACTATCCCGAATTGTTCGCCGACCAGCCTGTCTGGGCCACCCGCGCCCGCGCCTTGGCCCGCAAGGCCTACGAGCTGGTCAGCTTCCTCACCGATGTGCGCAAGGTCGAGCGCGTCGAGGCGCGCTATTCGGGCACCGTCACCTACCACGATAGCTGTTCCGGCCTGCGCGAGCTGAAAGTGAAGCACCAGCCACGCAAACTGCTGGCCAGCATCGACGGGTTGCGGCTGACGGAGCTGCCCGGCGCGGAGATCTGCTGCGGCTTCGGCGGCACCTTCTGCGTCAAGTATGGTGAGATTTCCACCGAGATCGTCGAGCGCAAGTGCGCCGACATCGTCGCCGCCGGCGCGGACACGCTGCTGGCCGGCGATCTTGGCTGCCTGCTCAACATCGCCGGCCGCCTGAGCCGGCGCGGCAGCACGGTAGCCGTGCGCCATGTCGCGGAGGTGCTGGCCGACGCCACGGCCGACAGCGCGCCCATCGGCGCCCCGACGCCGGGAGCGGCGCGATGAACAAGGCCCGCCCGCAGGCGTTCAAGGAAAACGCGCATCGCGCGCTGGGCGATGCCAACTTGCGCAAGGCGCTGGCCGGCCTTGCCACCGGCTTCATCCCCCGCCGGCGGGCAGCGGTCGAGGCGCTGCCAGAGTTCGACGACCTGCGCGCCCGCGGCCGCGAAATCAAGGATCACGTGCTGGCGCATCTCGATCACTATCTCGGCGTGTTCGAACGCAATTGCCGGGCGGCGGGCGGACAGGTGCATTGGTGCGCCACGGCCGAGGAGGCGCGCCAGGCGGTGCTGGGCATCTGCCGCCAGGTCGGCGCGCGCAAGGTGACCAAGGGCAAGAGCATGGTGGCGGAGGAGATCGAGCTCAATCGGGCGCTCGAAGCCGCCGGCATCGAGCCGATCGAGACCGACCTTGGCGAATACATCATCCAGCTGGCGGGCGAGCCGCCCAGCCACATCATCGCGCCGGCAGTGCACAAGACCAAGGAGCAGGTGGCCGAGCTGTTCCTGAAGCACCATCAGAAATACGGCAAGACGGTTCGCCTGAGCGAACCGCAGGCCCTCACCAACGAGGCGCGCGAAGTGCTGCGGCGGCAGTATTTCGAGGCCGATGTCGGCATCACCGGCGCCAATTTCCTGATCGCGGAAACCGGCAGCACCACCATCGTCACCAACGAGGGCAATGGCGACCTGACGCAGATCCTGGGCAAGCGCCATGTCGTGGTCACCTCGATCGAGAAAGTGGTGCCGACGCTGGAAGACGCGACGGTGTTGCTGCGCTTGTTGGCGCGTTCGGCGACCGGGCAGGAATTTTCTGCTTACACCACGCTGTCGACCGGGCCGCGGCAGCCGGGCGATCTGGACGGGCCGGAGGAGTTTCACGTCGTCATCCTCGACAACGGCCGCAGCGCCATGCTGGGCGGCGAATTCCGCGAGATGCTGCGCTGCATCCGCTGCGGCGCCTGCATGAATCACTGTCCGGTCTATGGCGCGGTCGGCGGCCATAGCTATGGCTCGGTCTATGTCGGGCCGATGGGGGCGGTGCTGACCCCGGGCCTGGGCGGCATCGAAGCCAGCCGCCATCTGCCGAACGCGTCCACCTTCTGCGGTCGCTGCGAGGAAGTCTGCCCGATGCAGATCCCGCTGCCGAAGCTGATGCGGGCCTGGCGCGAGCGTGCGCACGATAGCGCCGCGACGCCGGCGCTGGAACGCCACGGCATCGGCTTGTGGGCCTGGCTCGCCAGCCGGCCCTGGCTCTATGCCCAGGCGGCCAGGCTGGCCGCACGGGCGCTGGCGCGGATCGGCCGTCGCCAGGGCCGCATCGCGCGCCTGCCGTTTGCCGGCGGCTGGACGGAAGGACGCGATTTCCCCGCGCCAGAGGGCCGCACCTTCCAAGAGCAATGGCGCGCCCGGCAGGCAGGGCTGGGATGATCTTGGAAGACGACGCCAATGCCCAGCGCCGCGACGCCATCCTGGGTGCGATCCGGCAGTCGCTGGGACGCGGCCCGCTGTCCGGCACGGCGGCGCGCGAACTGGACGAGCGGCTGGCGCGCCATCCCGCGAGCCTGCTGCCGGAACGTGCCAAGGGCAGCCGGCAGGAGGTGCTGCAGCGGTTCGTCGCCATGGCGGAAAAAGCGGCGTGCAGCCTGATCCGGCTGGCCGACGAACGCGCGGTGCCCAAGGCGGCGGCGGACTATCTGCGCGCCAACAACCTGCCGCTGGCGCTGACGCTGGCGCCCGAGCGCGCCCTGCACGACCTGCCCTGGCAGGACGAGCCGTTGCTGCAGCGACGCACCGGGGCGGCGGGCGAACAGGACCTGGCAGCGCTGACGCCCGCGCTTTGCGCGGTGGCGGAGACCGGCACTCTGGTGCTGACCAGCGGTCCGGGACACCCAAGCACGCTCAATTTCCTGCCCGACCATCATCTGGTGGTGCTGAAGGCAAGCGACGTGGTCGGCGGCTACGAGCACGCCTGGACGCGCCTGCGCGCGCAGTACGGCGCCGGGCAAATGCCGCGCACGGTCAATCTGGTCACCGGCCCATCGCGCACCGGCGACATCGAGCTGACCATCCAGCTGGGCGCGCACGGGCCCCGGCGGTTGCACATCTTGCTGGTGGACGATGAAGCGCCGTCCGGCGACTGAGACGGCATGCAAGCGGCCGCCGGCGGAGGACGAAGCCGGACTGTTCGACCGCGCCATGCAGGGCACGCGGCAGCTCCATCCGGCGCCGGCCCGGGCGAAGCCCGCCGCCGTTCCCGCCGTTCCCGCCGCGCCAGCCGTGCGCGCGGGCCAGCCGCGCGCCAAGCCCGTTGCAGCCGCGCCGGCACCGCCGGCGCCGAAGCCGCCGCCGGGCCTTGACCATCGCACCGCCCAACGCCTGCGCCGCGGCCAGTTGCCGGTCGACGCCAAGCTGGACCTGCACGGCTATCATCAGGCCGCCGCGCATCGTGCGCTGAAGGCGTTCGTCATCGCCTCGCAGGCGGCGGGGCGGCGCTGCGTGCTGCTGGTGCATGGTCGCGGCGAGGCGCGGGGCGGCGAGCCGGGCGGCGGCGAGGGCCGCGGCGTCCTGCGGCGCAATGTACCGCGCTGGCTGGCGGAACCAGAATTGGCGCAGCGCATCCTGGCCAGCGCGCCAGCCCGGCCGGAACACGGCGGCAGCGGCGCGCTTTATCTGCTGCTACGCCGCGAACGGGGCAGTTAAGCGATGAACGAGCCGCTCATAGAGCATGCCTATGCCGACCTGGACGAGGTCAAGCTGCACTACCTGCGGGCTGGCGAAAGTAGGGCGGGCAGGCCGGCGGTTCTGCTGGTGCATGGCTGGCCGCAGACCGGCGCGATGTGGCGCAAGGTCATACCGGAGCTCGCCCGGCACTACCTAGTCTTGGCGCCGGATCTGCGCGGCCTGGGCGACAGCACCCGGCCGCAGACCGGCTACGACAAGCGCACGCTGGCGAACGATCTGTGGCGGTTGCTGCGGAGCTTGAAGATCCGCCGCTGCCATGCGGTCGGACACGATTGGGGCGCCCCCACCGTGTTCGCATTGGCGGTCGCGCACCGCCAGGCGGTCCGTTCGGTCGTCGCGCTGGATGCGCCGGTGCCGGGCGACGGCAGCGAAGCGATGGCAAGCGGCCGATGGCATCACTTCTTCCACCACGCGCCCGACCTGCCGGAGGCACTGGTGGCGGGACGCGAAGCCGTCTATCTCGGCCACTTCTTCCGGCATTGGGGCGCCCGCACCGATGTGTTCAGCGCGGAGGAAATCGCGGAATATGTCCGGGCCTACAGTCGGCCTGGCGCGTTGCGCGCCGGCTTCAACCTGTATCGGGCGATGGCTCAGGACGCGCGCGACAATCGCCGGGCGTTGGCGAAGGGCAAACTGAAAATGCCGGTGCTGGCGTTGGGCGGGCCGGAAGGCAGGGGGCGGGGCAAGCTGGCGCTGGAGTCCTGGCAGCGCGTTGCCGAGAATGTGCAGGGCGGCGTGCTGGAGGGCGCCGGCCACTGGATCGCGGAGGAGAAGCCGCGCGAACTCCTCGATCGGCTGTTGCCGTTCCTGGCGAGCGCGCCATGAGCGAGCTGCTCCATCGGTTCGCCGATCTGGGCGAGGTCCGGCTGCATTTCGTCTCCGCCGGCCAAGGCGATCCGGTGCTGTTGCTGCATGGCTGGCCGCAGACCTGGTACGAATGGCGCCAGGTGATCGCCCTGTTGGCCTCGCGCCACCGCCTGATCGCGCCGGACATGCGCGGCCTGGGCGACAGCAGCCGCCCCGCCGCCGGCTACGACAAGGCGACGGTGGCGAGCGACCTGGAGCGCTTGATGCGCGAGGTGCTGAACATTCCGCGCTATCACCTGGTGGGGCACGATTGGGGTGGGCCGGTGGCCTATGCGCTGGCGGTGCGCGCGCCGGGCGCCGTGCGCACCCTGACCACCATCGACGTGACCATGCCGGGCGATGGCAGCGACTTCAGCCGGGGCGGCCAGCGCTGGCATCACGGCCTGCATCGCGAGCCGGAAGCGTTGATGGAGCGTCTGACCGAGGGGCGCGAGCGGCTCTACCTGGGCTACCTGATCCGCCTGCTGAGCCATCGGGTGCACGCCATCGGCGAACAGGACCTCGACGAATATGCGCGCTGCTATGCCCAGCCGGGCGGCATGCGCGCCGGCTTCGAGTACTACCGCGCCATACCGCAGGACGTGGCCGCCAACGAGGCCAATCGGGCGCGCGGCCGGTTGCAAATGCCGGTCCTGGCGCTGGGGGGCGGTGGCCGCGGCGGCCGCGGCCTGGAACCGGCCCAGTCGATGCGGGCGATGGCCGCGAACGTGACCGGCGAGACGGTGCCCGAATCCGGCCATTTCGTGCCCGAGGAGCAGCCCGGCTGGCTCGCCGAACGGCTTGCCCGGCTCTTCGCCGAACATCGAGAGTGACGAAGAGATGAGTGGAGCGACGATCGAACATCAGTTCGCCGACCTGGGCGACGTGACGCTGCATTACGTCAGCGCCGGCGCTGGCGATCCGCTGGTGCTGCTGCACGGCTGGCCGCAGACCTGGTACGAATGGCGCCATGTGCTGCCCGGTCTGGCGAAGCACTACCGGGTGATCGCGCCGGACTTGCGCGGCCTGGGCGACAGCAGCCGGCCCGCCGGCGGCTACGACAAGGCGACGGTGGCAAATGACGTCTGGCGCCTGCTGCACGACCATCTGGGCATCGCGCGCTTCTTCCTGGTCGGCCACGACTGGGGTGGCCCGACCGCCTTCGCGTTGGCCGGGGCGCACCGCGACGCGGTCCGCCGGTTGGCGATCCTGGATGTCGCCATTCCGGGCGACGGCAATGCCGACATCTCGCAGGCGGGGCGGCGCTGGCACCACGCCTTTCACCGCACCCCCGACCTGCCGGAGGCGCTGATCCAGGGGCGCGAGCGGCTCTATCTCTCCTGGTTTTTCCGCAACTACACCTATCGACCCGACGCGATCAGCGAGACCGATATCGACGAATATGTGCGCACCTACGCCCAGCTTGGCGCCATCCGCGCCGGCTTGGCCTATTACCGCGCGGTGCACGAAGACGTGCGGCACAACGAGGAACTGCTGAAGCGTGGCAAGCTGGCGATGCCGGTGCTGGCGCTGGGCGGCAACCGCTCCTGGGGCCGGCGGATGGAAGTGCTGGAATCCTGTCGGCGCGTCGCGGAACATGTCGAAGGCGGGGTGATCGAGGATTGTGGCCACTTCATGCCCGAGGAACAGCCGGGACCGCTTCTGGAACAGCTCCTCGCCTTCTTCGCCGGCGGGCGCTAGCCGCGACGCGAGGGCCTGAGGAGATGGAGCCGGCGCGCGTCTCGGCCTGAGGCCCCGGCTGACGGCCGCGGTGCTGCTGACGGTGCTGGCAACCGCTGGCCTGATCCACTTCGCCTGGTCGCGGATCGCCCACCAGAATGTCGAGGCCCTGCCGGCGCGACTGTCGCAAGAGGCGGCGAACAGCATCCGCTACGAGATCGTCACGGTGATCGCCAACGCCACGGCCGCGCGCGAGGTGCTGCGCACGATCTTCTTCCAGGGCGTGATCGCCGCCAGCGACGAGGCCAAGCGCGAGTTCGTTTTCCTGTCGCTGTTGCGTTCGCAGCCCAGCCTGTCCTGGATCGGCCTGGGTTGGCCCGACGGCCATTTCTTCGGCGCGCAGAAGATCGGCGATATCGGCATCAATATGGTGGAAAGCTACCGCGGAGCGGAGGGCTGGCTGCGCCGCACCGACCGTTACGAGGCCGAGCCCGAGGACATCATCTTCAAGGAACGCGAGATCGTGCCCGCCCGTTACGATGTGCTGCGGCAGCCCTGGTATCGGGAGGCGGGGACGGCGGATCAGCCGATCTGGAGCGAGATCGTCGAGATGCCGGCCAGCATGCGGCCCGCGATCGCCAATGCCACGCCGCTCCATGTGCACCGCGAACTGATTGGCGTGATCGCGGTGGCGATCGAGCTCAACCGGCTGTCGCTTTATCTCGCCAACCAGCAGGTGGGAGAAAGCGGCGCCGTCTTCATCGTCGACGGCAAGGGCGGCGCGATCGCCACGCAAAAGCCCTCCGGCGCCGAACGGGACCGCATGGTGCGGCTGGCCGACGCCGGCGAGCCGATGCTGCGGCTGGGTCACATGGCGATTGTCGCCAGCGGACGGGATCTGGGCAAACCCACCCAGAACGTCGGCCTGCCCATGCCGTTCGACGAGCAAGGCCGCGGCTATTTCGTCAATGCCGCGTCCATCGGCTTCAACGACTGGGCGATCGTCACGGTCATCCCAGAAGCCGACTTCCTGTCCGACATCGAGCGCAAGACCGAGCTTCTGTTCTATGCGGCGCTCGCCTTCACCCTGGCATTGGCGCTCATCGCCGTGCTGCTGGCCAACGTGCTGCTGGCCTTGCCGTTGCGGCGGATCGCCAGCCAGCTCGCGCATGTCGAGAGCTTCCGCCTCGAGCGCATTCGCCGATTGCCGTCCAGCGTGCGCGAACTCGACCAGCTTTCCGCCGCGCTGGTGCAGATGGGCCGCGGCCTGGCCTCGTTCCAGAAATTCCTGCCGACCGAACTGGTGCGCACGCTGGTCAGCCAGGGCATCGAAGTCAAGCCCGGCGGCCACCACCAGCCGCCGACCGTCATGTTCACCGATCTCGCCGGTTTCGCCGGCCTGTCCGAGCGGCTGGGCGAGGGCATCGTGCAGATCCTGGCGGAATATCTGGGGCGCATGTCGCGCGAGGTGGCGGCGTCGGGCGGCACGGTCGACAAGTTCATCGGCGACGCGGTGATGGCGTTCTGGGGCGCGCCGCTTGCCGACCCGGCGCACGCGCTCAATGCCTGCCGCACCGCGCTGGCGTGCCAGCGCATGCTGGTTGGTCTGAACGCCGAGTTCGCGGCCGTTGGCCGACCGTCTCTGGCCATGCGCACCGGGGTCAATTCGGGCCGCATCCTGGTCGGCAATATCGGCTCCGAGGAGCGCCTCAACTACACCGCGATCGGCGACGCGGTGAATGTGGCGAGCCGGCTGGAAGCGGTGAACAAGCTGTACGGCACCGATATCCTGATCGGCGAGGCGACGCGGGCCGAGGCCGGCTCGGCCATCGTGGTGCGCGAGGTCGATCGGGTCGCGGTCTATGGCCGCATGGAAGGGATTGCGATTTACGAGTTGCTGGGCCTGGCGGTCGATCTGCCGGACGGCGCGCCGGCATGGAGTGCGGCCTACGAGGCGGCGCTCGCGCGCTACCGCGCGCGCGATTGGCCGGCGGCGATGGCCGGTTTCGCCGAGGTCGAGCGGCTGAAGGGCGCCCCCGACGCCGCCGCCCGACTGTTCATCGCGCGCACGTAAAACTGGCAGCTCGCGCCGCCGCCAGCAGGCTGGAACGGTGTTTCGCTGCTCGACAGCAAGTAGGACGCGAGGCCCCCGGGCGGTTCGCCGTCCGCCGCGCGACCTATTGCAGCAGGCCTTCGGCCCGCATCGCCGCCTGCACGTCCGGCCGAGCCGCAACCCGCGCCATGTAGGCCTTCACGTTCGGTCACTCGTCCATCGACAGCTTCACGAAGTTCGACCAGTTGAGCACGGTGAAGCAATAGGCGTCGGCCACCGTGAATTGCTTGCCCATCAGATGGTCGTTCTTGGCGAAGTGCTTGTCGAGATGGTCGAAGCGCTTGGCCAGGCTCTCCCGCACCGTCTCCTTGTAGGCGTCGGGCGTGGTGGGGCGGAACAGCGGGCCGAAGCCCTTGTGCAGCTCGGAGGCGATGAAGTTGAGCCATTCCTGCAACCGGTAGCGCTCCATGCTGCCGGCGGCCGGCGCCAGGCTGCTCTGCGGCTTGCGGTCGGCCAGGAACTGCACGATGGCCGGCCCATCGGTCAGCACCTGGCCACCGTCCATTTGCAGGGTCGGCACATAGCCCTTGGCGTTGACCGCGGTGAAGTCCGCCCCCGCCTTGGTCTGCTTCTTGGCGAGATCGACTTGCGCCAATTCCAGGTCGATGCCGGCCTCCTTGGCAACGATATGCGGCGACAGCGAACAGGCGCCCGGGCTGAAATAGAGCTTCATGGCGCGAATCCCCCCTTCTGGGTCTTGGCTGCGGCCGCATGAAGCTAGCGACAATCGGGGCGAGCGCAATGACGACGCGGTCAACTGCCCGTGATGTCGAACCGCCGCGCGGCCGAGGCGCGGATCAGGCGACCGCCACTTCACCCGGAATAGCAAAAAGGCTATATAGGGACGACGGTGTCGCCTTGGACCGTCGAATTTCTGCCAGCAGCCCTCGATGAGCTCGCGGCGCAACCGACGGAAATTCGTGCGCGGTTTCTCCGGGTTGTCGAACTGATCGTTCAATTCGGGCCACAGCGCGTCGGCATGCCGCACACGCGGCACTTGCGGGGCCGCCTGTGGGAGTTGCGGCTATCCGGGCGCGATGTCATTGCCCGGTCGATCTATGTGAGCCTGGTGGGGCGGCGCCTACTGGTGTTGCGGGTGTTTACCAAGAAAACCGAACGAACGCCGCCGCGCGAACTGGATTTGGCCGAGGCGCGATTGAAGGAGTTCGAGAATGCGCAAGACTTGCGGCAAGAAGAAGACGGTGCGGCTGAAAGACCTGCGGCTGCTCCGCGACCCGAAGGTCCGCCGGGCCTACGACGCGCTCGCCGGCGAGTATGCGATCGCCGCGGCGGTGATCGGCGCGCGCGTCGCCGCCGGCCTGACGCAAGCCGAGCTTGCCCGCCGCATGCGCACGACGCAATCCGCCGTCGCGCGCCTTGAGAGCGGGCGCCGCTCGCCTTCGCTGAAGACCTTGCAGCGCATCGCCAAGGCGACCGGAACACGCGCGCATTTCGAGTTTCGGCCATGAGCTGGGAAGGTGAAAGCATCGTCGGCGCGCTGAAAGCGGCGGTGGCGGATGCCAACGGCGAACGAACCGGTCTCCGCCGCCGGCAGGTGGCGGGGCCGGCGCGCACGCTGCCGCACGTCATTCGCCGCGAGCCCGAGGCGGCCTTGCGCGCGTTGGCCCGGTCACTGAGCGAAACGCGTCGCGCTACAGAATGAACTTCGACAAATCGGCGTTCTTGGCCAGTTCGCCGACACGGGCCCGCACGAAGGCGGCATCGACCGTCACCGTTTCGCCGCCGCGGTCGGCGGCGGCGAAGCTCACCTCCTCCAGCACGCGTTCGAGGATGGTGTGCAGCCGGCGCGCGCCGATGTTCTCCAGCGAGGCGTTGACCGAGACCGCGGTGCGGGCGATCTCGTCGATCGCGTCGGGGGTGAAGCTGAGCGTGACCTTCTCGGTCGCCAGCAGCGCGACATATTGCTTGATCAGGCTGGCTTCCGGCTCGGTCAGGATGCGGCGGAAATCGTCGAAGCCGAGCGCCTTCAGCTCCACCCGGATCGGCAGCCGGCCCTGCAGTTCCGGCAGCAGGTCGGCGGGCTTGGCCAGGTGGAAGGCGCCCGAGGCGATGAACAGCACGTGGTCGGTCTTCACCGGGCCGTACTTGGTCGACACCGTGGTGCCCTCGATCAGCGGCAAGAGGTCCCGCTGCACGCCCTCGCGGCTGACATCGGCGCCCGCCCGCTCCGACCGCGCGGTGATCTTGTCGATCTCGTCGAGAAAGACGATGCCGTTCTCCTCCACCGCCTTGATCGCCTCGCGCGTGATCTGTTCGTTGTCCAGCAGCTTGTCGCTTTCTTCCGCCATCAGCACGTCATGGCTGTCGCCGACCGTCAGGCGTCGGCGCTTGGACCGGCCGCCGAACGCCTTGGACAGCATGTCGTTCAGGTTGAGCATGCCCATCTGCGCCCCCGGCATGCCGGGCAGGTCGATGGCGGCGAACGGGCTCTGAGTATCGGCCACGTCGAGTTCGATCTCCTTGCCGTCGAGCTCGCCCTTGCGCAGCTTCTGGCGGAACGCCTCGCGGGTGGCGGCGCCGGCGCTGCCGCCGACCAGCGCGTCCAGCACCCGCTCCTCCGCCGCCAGCGCCGCGCGCGCCTGCACTTCCCGGCGCCGGCGTTCGCGCACCAGGCCCAGGGCGACGTCCACCAGGTCGCGCGCGATCTGGTCGACATCGCGGCCGACATAGCCGACCTCGGTGAACTTGGTCGCCTCGACCTTGAGAAAGGGGGCGCTTGCCAGCTTGGCCAGCCGTCGGCTGATCTCGGTCTTGCCGACCCCGGTGGGGCCGATCATCAGGATGTTCTTGGGCAGCACTTCGTCGCGCAATTCGTCGGGCAATTGCAGGCGGCGCCAGCGGTTGCGCAGCGCGATGGCCACCGCCCGCTTGGCCTCGGCCTGGCCGACGATGTAGCGGTCGAGTTCGGAGACGATCTCGCGCGGGCTGAACTCGGTCACTGCGGCAGCTTCTCCAGGACGATGCGCTCGTTGGTATAGATGCAGATGCCGGCGGCGATGGCGAGCGCGCGCCGGGCGATGGCCTCGGCATCGACGCCCGGCTGGTCGATCAGCGCCCTGGCCGCGGCGAGGGCGTAGCCGCCGCCGGAGCCGATGCCGATCAGGCCGTCCTCCGGCTCCAGCACGTCGCCCGAGCCGGTCAGCATCAAGCTGACCTCGCGGTCGGCCACCGCCATCACCGCTTCGAGACGCCGCAGGTAGCGGTCGGTGCGCCAGTCCTTGGCCAGCTCCACCGCCGCCCGGGTCAGGTTGCCGGCATGCTGTTCCAGCTTGGCTTCCAGCCGCTCGAACAGCGTGAAGGCGTCGGCCGTGGCGCCGGCGAAGCCGGCCAGGATGCGGCCGTCGGCCAGCCGGCGCACCTTGCGCGCGTTCGACTTGATCACGCTCTGGCCCAGGGTCACTTGGCCGTCGCCGGCCACCACCACATCGGGCCCCTTGCGCACCGACAGGATGGTGGTGCCGTGCAACGCCGCTCTGTCCTGTTCAGCCAAGGCCGGTCTCCCGCAACGGCCGCGACCATGGCGGCGCCGGCCGGGTGGGTCAAGGGCGGCTGGCATTGGTCGTCGGCTTCCTGCTATAGGGCCGCGAACGGCAGCGGAAGCTAGAGCATCATGCGCAAGGCCAGCATCGCGCGTCGCACCAAGGAAACCGCGATCGAGGTGTCCCTCGATCTCGACGGCCAAGGACGCTACGAGGTCTCGACCGGCATCGGCTTTCTCGATCACATGCTCGAGCAGCTCTCCCGGCACAGCCTGATGGATCTCACGCTCAAGGCCCAGGGCGACCTGCATATCGACTTCCACCACACGACCGAGGACACCGGCCTGGCCATCGGCGAGGCGTTGGCCAGGGCGCTGGGCGAGCGCAAGGGGATCCGGCGCTATGGCCAGGCGCTGATCCCGATGGACGAGACCTTGACGCGGGTCGCGCTCGACCTGTCCAACCGGCCCTATCTCGTCTGGAAGGTGGCGTTCAGCCGACCCAAGCTGGGCGAGATGGACACCGAGCTGTTCCAGGAATGGTTCAAGGCCTTCGCGCAGACGGCCGGCATCACGCTGCACGTGGAGAATCTGTACGGCGAGAACAACCACCACATCGTCGAAAGCTGCTTCAAGGGCCTAGCGCGGGCGCTGCGCGAGGCGGTCGCGCCGGAGCCGCGCGAAGCCGGCGCGGTACCGTCGACCAAGGGCGTGCTCGGCGGTTCGCTGGGTGGCTAGCATGCCCGTGTACACCGTGCACCGTCGGCCGGTCCCGCCCGGTCGCGAGCCCGACCTCAAGCTGGTCAAGGAAGGCCTCTCCTGGCCGGGCCTGTTCTGTCCCGTGCTGTGGCTGCCCTATCTCGGCGACTGGCTCGGCCTCGTCACCTACCTGGCGCTGGTCGGCACGCTGATCGTGCTGGGCTTTTTCTTCCTGGAGCCGGCGATAGCCGCGGCGGCGCTGCTGATCGGCCTGCTGTTCCTCGCGGCACTGGCCAACGACTGGCGGCGGTGGCGGCTTGACCGCCACGGCTATGCCTTGGCCGGGGTGGTGGCCGCCCCCGATCTCGCCAGCGCCGAACGGCGCTGGTTCGCCCGGCCCGGCGCGGAAGCCGGCCCCGCGGACCGCGACCGGCGCGTGCCGCTCTGGCCG